>JAKSKI010000009.1 GCA_024401865.1 Bacteroidales bacterium | reverse complement strand
TTTACGGTACGGCTTCCGTCCCAGGAACGCACTGTGACGGTACGGGTCTCTCCAGGCATAAGGTGGAAGTAGTTGTCGGAGATTACAGCAGGCAGAATCCGCTCACCCGTACGGCTGTCACGCGCAATGATGCGTATCATCATCGCAGGCACATCCGAAACGTTCTCCAGGGTAAGGCTGTCCCCCTCCATACGGCATCGGACACGGGCATCGGGCAACTCGCGGAGAGCTTTGAAATTGTCGGTTTCCCGGCCCTGGACATAGAAGTTCTCCGAGACAGTCCCGTTTCCGTCTGTCAAACTGAGGCTATAGTAGAACACCTCCTGTCCGACAGGCTTGTCAAGAACGAAACACTCCACAGTGCTGTCTTCGGCACTGTCAACAGTAACGCTGGTGCGGCTCAGTTCGCGGCCGTACATATCCAGGACTTTGCCCGTGGCGGTCAGGCCCTGACGTGTCCCGGCGCTGGTGTTGACAACCTCGACCCTGCGTGTGGCGGGATTCCATTGTATGTGCAGGGACTCGCAGGCCTTGCGGCATCCGTAGTAGGCGGCATTTGTGTCGAAATAGTAGTCATAGGTGCAGAACACGAGGTCGGGCCAGGCGCTGTGGCTCATCCATAGGGTCAGTCCGCGGCGCTCGGCGCTGCGTGACTCGAAAATAGCCCGGAATCCGTCATAATTGACCCACTGGGCCCATTCGCAGAACTGTTCGGCATCTGCCGGAGTCCCGAACATACCCTCGACGGTCGCATTGAAAGTGCCGATCTTCTGGGCGCTCTCAAGAGTATAGTTGTGGTAGCCCCACATATCGTCCTGAGGCCACAGGTGCTCTTCGGGAATGAAGCGCACGAGGCTCTCATAGTTGGGGACATTGGGCATTCCGAGCTCGCTGTGGAACTTACCCTGTCCCCAGGATGTGAAGGTCTGCAGTGCACTGCGGCGGTGGTAGGGGCCGTGGCCGCTGACTATTCTGCGGGAGGAGTCGGAGAAATAGATGATGTCCGGAGCAAGTCTTCCCACAAGCTCCTTGAGCTGCCCGTCCAGACTTGCGGGAGGGTCGCCTTCGTTGCGCCCGCAGTACAGAACGATGCAGGGGTGGTTGCGGATACGGCGCAGGTAATTGTCGGCATTTGCCATAAACATATCCTCGTCATCGGGTTCGGGGCCGTCCACGGGATTGGCCAGCCAGAAGTCCTGCCATACCATCACGCCATAGCGGTCGCAGGCTTCGTAGAATTCTTCGTCCCCCACTTGACCGACCCAGTTGCGTATGATATTGAAATTCTCTCCCGCCTCCAGACCTACGGCGATGTCATATTCCCCGGCCCGGTAGCGCAACAGGGCTTCGGAGAAACCCCAGTTGCCTCCGCGTCCGATGAAGCGTCGGCCGTTGACATAGATGCTGAGCCGTCCGTCCGAGGTGTCATACGTCACCTGCCTGAGTCCCGCATCGAATGAAAGGCTGTCGGAGACGACGCCTTCTTCCGTACACGCTTTCATACGGACTTTGTAGAGTTCCTGGCTGCCGTAGCCGTTGGGCCACCAGAGGCGGGGCGAATCTATGTGAATAGTTTCGTCGATTCCGGCGCTTCCTCCGGCGGGAAGCAGGCATCTGCGGCTGATGAGTTTGTCTCCCAGAGATGCATTCCAGACGGAAGCGAGGGCGCAGTCGCAATGATTTACAAGGGTGGCTCCGACAAGTACGTCGGCGCTGCCGTCATCATTGAGGACAGTCCTGACAACGGGGTCGGTGACAGTCACTGTGCCGCTGGTGGAGAAGTACACGTCATTCCATATGCCAATGTTCCTGTCGTGTACGCTTGGCATCCAGTCCCATCCCACAGTGGCGTGGAAGGTGGGGTTGTCGGCACCCAGTTTGCCTCCGTTGCGCGCGCAGCGCTCATATGTGTCGGCCTTGTTGGAACCCGGATGATCTGGACGGTGGATGTAGACTTCAACGTCATTCTCTCCTTCCCTCACAATGTCGGTCACATCAAATGCCGCATCGGTGAAGGCTCCTTCGATACGGCCGATTCCTGTGCCGTTGAGTTTGACGTCGGCCTTCCAGTTGATGCCGTCAAAATTGAGCCACACCTTGTCTCCGGGAGAGAAATGGCAGTCCAGGACTCCTCTGTAGATGAAGTCATTCAGGAAATAGGATTCTGAAATCTGGGTATTGTTGTCACCGTAGAACGGGTCGGGGACGGCTCCGTTGTCAAGGTAGGAAGTGAGAACCGTACCGGGTACCGTGGCAGGCATCCAGGCGGCGGGGTTGTCGGCCTCAGAAGCCCTTGCGAGCATCCATCCAGTCCTGCGCGGCTCCAGGGAGTTGCATCCGAATATTTCGATTTCGGAGAGAGAGAACGGCTCGAGGTCGGCAGTGGAGTCGAGTTCAAGCCTGACATACCTTGCGCTGCCTTTGAGCCGGATGGAAGAACAGCTGTCAAGGGAAGCGGCCTTCCTCCAGCGGGACTTGTCCCCGGAGACCATAACTCTTCCCGAAACGGGGGGATTGTGCCAGTGAAGGCGCATCGAAGACAGCGTGCTCTCGGTGCCGAGATCCACGCACAGCCATTCGTTCCTGCCGCTGCGGCTCACCCACCAGCTGCTGAAGACGCTCGAAGGCCTGACCTCGATCTGTCTCCCGTCACGGAAGAATTTCCATTCGTTGAACGTGAACGATGAAGCCGTAGGGCAGGACGCGAGCAGTTTGAATCCTCTGTATTCGCCTGCAGGAACGGAAGTCCTGAGATTGATGATTCCGCCCCCTGCGCTCACCTCGTCGGGAGTAAGGGTTCCTTCCCACCTGCCCGCCTCGTGCCATTCGCTTCCGTCCGTGCTGACCAGCATGACGTAACTGTAGGGGGCGTAGGCGATGGTGTTCTTACATAGGAAGGTGGCATAGTAGCACATCTGGTCGGTGTACACCGAGCATCCGCTGCATTTGAGCTCCAACTCGAAACTGTTGAGTTCGACCGTGAACTTGGACTTGTCTCTCTCGTCGAGAAGCCAGTCCGCCTCCTCCCGCACGACAGGCTCTCCGTTGAGGTAGAATCTCATGCCGGAGGGACCCTCCTCTTCGATTATTCCGTCCGTGGCGAGTTGCGCAGTGAGATTGAAGTCTGTGGCGGAAGAAGCCTCCGCTGCACGGTGAAGGGCCAGGTTGCGCTGCTCTCCGCAGGGATTGCAGGCCGCTGCCGTGAGGATCGCGATGATGGGAAGAAGGTTTCTGACGGTCATATTACGGGGGATTTACATATCTATGCTGAATGACAGCCCGCATTCGGGGCGTTGCGAAATGCCGGGGGTGTATGACACTATTACGCCTATCCTGGTGTCATAAGGAATCCATAGAAGATTGCCCAGGCGGGCGTTGACGGTCCCGGACCAGGTGATTATGTCCCTGCCTGAGGAAGAGAAGGGATGGTCCCATACGCAGTTGCCTATGAATTCGAAATTGCGGATGAAGGCCACGGGGCCGAGGAAGGACCAGTCCACGGGGGCGAAGGGGAAGGCGTAACTGGCGCTTACGTGGCTCGTGGATACTCCCTGATGCTTCAAAAGAGCAAGAAGCCTGATGCCGTGGGTGCGTATGATGCCGGGCAGGTATCCGTACAATTGGAAATATTCAAGGGAGTTGATACGGGAGGATAGTCCCGGGTAGGTGCTGCAGCCGATTTCGGCACCGACGCCGAAACGGGGGTAGATGCAGGAGGAGGCGACAGGCCTCATGATATATCCTCTGACGTTGGCCGAAAGAGTCCCCATATACCGGGCTTTCGTCCCGGTGTAGAATACGTCATTGGAGAAGGTCAGGTCCAATGTGGGAATCACACCTCTGAGCCATCCTCCCGAATTGAAAAGGAAGGGGATGTACATTTTCAAACCTCCGGTCAGGGATGGAATCCCGAGAGAGGTCTTGTGGTATCCGGCCTTTGCAACTGACGGCGGTGTCCTGTAATCCCACAGGAAGGCTTCGGAACCGTTGAAGTCTACGGAAGCCTCGATTACCGGGAGCAGTCCGCTGTATATGAATTTGCCGTGCAGGGCGTTCCTCCAGCCGCTGGAGGGGGTCCAGGCCGAGTATCCGACGGACCCCTGGAGAGTGTTGAGGTCATTCTGGAACAGAACCGTGGCGCCCAGTCCCAGGTTGGTGGAGATTTCCTCCAGGCTCAATGACTTGATTGCGTCAAAGGACTCGTAGGCGGGAAGCCAGGAGTGGAACTTCAGCAGATGCGCACCTTTGGAATATTTCTCCACGGGGCCTGTAGTCACACTGTCTGCGGGGATGTCCGGGGTGCAGACCTGGGAGCTGAGTTTCTCCGCCACTCCGGAGCGGAAAATACAATCCGGGTCCACTTCCCTGACGGGGAGGTCGGAAATGGCCGTGGCATACAGTCCGATACCGTCCCTGGAACCTGACAGACAATACAGGCTGTCTCCGATGAATCTGTAGTGGTCCGCCCCGAAACGGGATGATGTAATCTGCTTGAGGTGGCCGTCCTTCAGTGAATGGAGTTCGTTGGAGCCGTTGCGGTCGGAAGTGAAATACAAGTCGCCCCCTCTGCTGAACATATGGCTGATCGAGCAGAACTGAGGCTTCAGCACTGTCCGGAAAGCGCTGTCATAGATGCCGGCGCCTTCGGAGGTGATGGCGGCGATAAAGAGTTCCCCGCAGTTCCAGCATACATCCGAGACCTGCATCCCGTCGGGAGCGGGGATTCTGCTGACCGGACTGCCGTCGGAGGCATCCAGAATCACAACTGCGGACCCGCCCTCGTCGGGGTACTCCAGTACCGCAATCATATTGCCGCAGATGCAGGGATTGTAATATTTGGCATCCCTGCCTGTAAGATTGTGGATCTTTCCGCGGGAATCAAGGTATCTGATGACGGAGTAGGATTTCATCTCCCAGCGTTCGTCCGTGATGATTTCATCCCAGTACAGCCGCTGAAGCGAATCGCTCCAGCACAATCTCCCGCTTTTGGAGGTGAAAGGCCTCAAAGGAGTCACTGTCCCTTCCGTGCCGATCCTGACCAGTTCGCTGCAGCGGTCCAGACCGGACCTTACTCCAAACATCGATTGGCCGTCGTCGGTAAGGTTTGTCAGGGAGGAATACAGCCTTGTCGGGGCACTGAGCCTGCTCATAGGCATAAAGGGTTCGCGTTCCGCCGCTTCCTCCGCCCAGGTATCCCTCTGTCGCTGTGCTATATCCCGGAAGGTCTCGTTGAGGCTCTTGCCGGAAGCCTGCCTTATGGTTTTCTGGAGGACGAAGAAAGGGAATGGCCATCCGGTAACGATGTTGTCGTAATATCTGGAGACGAAGTCGGGATCGTCGTACGCGGTCCTTATGCCGCTCAGCAGGAAATACCCCGCCCTGTAATCATCAGGAGTATAATTGCGCTGGGATTGTTGTTTCCATTTCCAGTAGTCTCTGAAATCGCCTTCGGCGAAACAGATGTCGTAATAGTTCAGGAATGACGGTGTCCTGCCGCGACCCGAACGGGTCAACTCGGTTTCGGCCATCACGGCGTCTCCCTCGAAGAAGGTATGTCCCGGATAGAGGGCAGCCATAGTCCCCGGCCAGAACTCCCCGCCCAGTACGTTGAGCCAGCGGTAGGGCTTCTCGGCACCGAACTGCATCTGGGCGACGTGCCTTGACTCGTGAATCACCAGATGGTCTTCGATGGGGAGGGGAAGGGGGGTGTACGCATTGGGTACGGTATAAAGTTCCATCCTCCTCGGTGCCCAGGAGACCATGCCGTTACTAGAGGCGACATAAGGATGCAGAATGACGGGCATAGGCTTGCGGTATGCCTCGTTGGGGAGACGTCCGATGGTGGCTCCGACCTTGCTGCGGTACTGTTCCAGACGCAGGGCATACACCTTTGCAAGGGAGTCCGTGCCTTCCGGGAACACCACCCTGTAATTGTCGGTGCGGATCTGCTTCCATTTGACGCTGCAGGGTTCGTTGCCCAGAGAATAAATCTGACCGCGCGCCCCGGGACTTGCCAGAGCGAACAGGAACAGCAGTGTTGCCGCCAAGCGTCTCATTCTACAAATTTACGGATTTTTTGTATATTTGTAAGATTAATGTTCAGATTGAAATGGTCCTCAAAATTTTGACCTTGTTGGGTTCTCTGGGCATGTTCCTTTACGGAATGTCCCTTATGAGCGGCGGACTTCAGAAGATGGCTGGAGCAAGGCTCCGCGCCTTTATGGCGGCGATGACTTCCAACGCCTTCAAAAGAGTCCTCACCGGTGTGGTTGTTACGGCTCTTGTGCAGTCTTCCACGGCCACAACCCTGATGCTGGTCAGTTTTGTCAATGCTGGACTGTTGTCACTGGCAAATGCCATCGGAGTGGTAATGGGTGCCAATATCGGCACCACCGTTACGGCATGGATTTTTGCCTTGAGTTTCGGAGGAGGCGGTTTCAGCCTCGGGGTAATAGCTGTTCCCTTGATGTTCTTTGCATTCCTGAGCATTCAGTCAAAGGACAGGACCACCCGCCACATAGGTGAGTTCCTGATGGGATTCGCCCTGCTGTTCCTGGGTCTGACCACTCTGAGGGAGACTTCCACCGCCCTTCTTGACAACGAGCCGGTCAGGGTGTTCCTGAGTCATCTTACGGGAGGCGGCGCATGGTCAGTGCTGCTCTTTATGGTGGTTGGCGCAATGATGACGCTGATGCTGCAGTCTTCCGCAGCGACGATGGCCATAACGATGGTGCTTGTGGCCAACGGCTACATACCCTTCGAGATGGCAGCGGCAATGGTTCTGGGCGAGAATATAGGTACGACCATCACTTCCAACATTGCGGCTTCCGTAGCCAATGTGTCGGCCAAGCGTACTGCCCGTGCCCATATGCTGTTCAACCTCTTCGGCGTGGCCTGGGTAAGTTGCCTTTTCCATCCGTTCCTGAGGCTCATAGGCAATATCGTGACTATGTTCGGATTTCCCAATCCCGCGACGGAGGTCTGGGGCGAGGATCCCGAGGTTACGGCCGCGCTCACCGCATCGCTTCCTTTTGTCGTGGCGACCCTCCATACTCTTTTCAACGTAATCAACACGATGATACTCATATGGTTCGTCCCTGTGATCGAGAAGGTCGTGACCTGGATGGTACCATGTCCGGAAGGCGAGGAGGAAGTGTTCCGCCTTCAGTATATAAATGCCGGCCCCCTGAGTTCGGCCGAGTTGTCGCTCAAGGAGGCGCAGCAGGAACTGGTACATTTCGGTACCATCTGCCGGAACGGCCTGGGATATGTCAGGGAGGCATTGCACGCTCCCTCTGAAGAGGAATTCGACAAATTCAACGACAAACTTGTCAAATACGAAGAGATTACAGACCGCATAGAACTTGAGATCGCCGCCTATCTGAGCGAGGTGAGCCGTGCCAAGGTAGGATCTTCCGCCATGGCCCGAATCAAGGGCTCTTTCCGCATCATAGGTGAGATGGAGAGCCTTGGTGATGCCGGAGAGGCTATCGGAGCCATGCTCAAGCGCACATATGCCCACAAGAAGAAGTTCACGGCGGAGATGATGGGCAAGCTTGACAAGATGGTGGATCTTGTAGACCAGGCGTATGCGGCAATGGTGGAGAATCTTGCCATCCCCATACACGAGATAAGCAACATCAACAATGCCTACGTGGCCGAGTCCGCCATCAACAAGTTGCGCGACAGGTTGCGTGAGGAGCATTTGGAGAAGCTTGAGGAGGAAGGATACCAGTACGAGACAGGCGTGTTCTATATGGACGTTGTCAACGAACTGGAGAAGATGGGAGACTTCATCATCAATGTATCAGAGACCCTCATAAGTGAGAAGGAAGCCTGAAATAGCTGTGTGCGTAGCGGTTGCAGCCGTCGTTTTTGCTTCCTGCGGATTGCGGAGAGGAAGCGGGGATGCCGTGAAAACTTTCCCTGCGGTAAGCATCCCCTTCGTATGTTCCTCTCCCGAATCGAGGATGGAATACGCTCTCATGCATTATTGGGACGGCTTTGAAGGCGTGCCTGCAGATGGTATCGAGAAGGCTATGGCCACATACGCTGCAATGCTTGATGAGGCCCCCTACGGGCTGGCCGAGCGCTCCCTTGTGCGGCTGTTCGACAGGATTTGTGAGGCTCAGGCCGCCGACACGTCGGCCCATTACTATGCCCTGATGACCCAGATGGTCTCCAAATATCTCTATGACCCCAATTCCCCGTTGCGCAACGAGGAGCTATATCTCCCTTTCGTCTCGCGGATGGCCTCATCTCCCCTGACTCCTGAAGAGATGATACCCGCATACGAATATGAGGCTTCGTCCTGCGCTATATGCCGCATAGGCACCAAGGCGCCCGATTTTGTCGCAAGGACGATGGAAGGGAGGGAGTTCCGGATGCATTCACTGACATCCGATTATGTGGTGATGGTGTTCAGCAATCCGGGTTGCGACGCGTGCCAGACGGTGATAGATGAGATATCCGCGATACCGGGCATCGGGGCGATGATGGAATCGGGAGCCGTTACCGTGATGAATGTATACATCGACGGAGAGCTGGACAAATGGCGCGAATATGCCTCATACTATCCCTCTTCCTGGATCAATGCCTGTGACAGGGACGGTGTGATAAGGGACGGAAGGATATACGATGTGCGGGCAATACCTTCAGTATATCTGCTGGATGCGGACAAGACCGTGTTGCTGAAAGATGCACCCGTGCAGAAAGTCGCGGCTAAGATATTGAAACCGTAAACATACAACACTATGGCAGTCAGAAGAAAACTCTGGTCAAGGACCGAAGGCGGAAAGCCCGTCTACAAGTACACAATCACAAATGGAAGCGGCGCTTCCGTCGTGCTGTCCAACATAGGGGCAGCCATAGTGTCGGTCAACGTGCCCGATCGTGACGGCAGGCTCGCGGATGTGGTCATAGGTTATGGCAAGGCAGAGAACTACATTGCCGACGGCCCCTGCGCCGGCAAATGTCCGGGCCGTTTTGCCAACCGCATCGCCAAGGGAAGGTTCACCCTTGACGGAGTCGAATACCGTCTTCCCGTCAACAACGGCCCCAATCACCTCCACGGAGGTCCCGAGGGCTGTCAGAACAAAGTCTGGGAATCCCGCAAGCACAAGGGAGGTGTCGAATTCCTCTATTTCTTCGAGGACGGAGAAATGGGCTATCCCGGCAATGTCAAGGTGATTGCCCGTTACGAATGGAGCGAGAACAATGAACTGCGCCTGACCTTCACGGCACGCAGCGACCGCAAGACTGTGGTCAATTTCACCAATCACGCATATTTCAACCTTGACGGTGGAGGCAGCGTGCTCCGTCACCGTCTGACGCTCAACGCAAGCGAGTATCTGCCTACGGACAGCACTCTGATTCCCCTCGGAGTGCCCGAGGTGGTGGCCCGCACCCCTATGGATTTCCGCAAGGCCAAGACTCTGGGACGCGACATAAGGAAGGATTTCCCCGCGCTCAACTACGGCAAGGGATATGATGCCTGCTGGTGTATCGACAATTATATGCCCGGACAGCTGCAGGAGGCCGCCCTGTTGTATTCTCCCAAGTCAGGCCGTACTCTCAACGTGTATACAACCCAGCCCGGAATCCAGGTCTATACCGGCAACTGGCTGGAAGGCTGCCCTGTGGGCAAGAGAGGACGCATCTATCACGATTACTGCGCCGTGGCCCTCGAATGCCAGCATTTCCCCGACAGCCCGAACCATCCTGATTACCCGACAACGGTCCTCAAGCCCGGCAAGGTGTACAAGGAGGCCATAATTTTTGCATTCGGCACAAAGTAAGCATATGAAACAGTATCTAGACCTGCTCCGCGAAATCATGGACAAGGGTGTGGTCAAGACAGACCGTACCGGTGTCGGTACAAGGAGCATATTCGGGCATCAGATGAGGTTTGACCTAAGCGAGGGATTCCCCCTGCTGACCACCAAGAAGGTGCATCTCAAATCCATCATCTACGAATTGCTGTGGTTTATCAGCGGCGACACGAACGTCAAATATCTTCAGGACCACAACGTCACCATCTGGGACGAGTGGGCTGATGAGAACGGAGACCTCGGTCCCGTGTACGGGCATCAGTGGCGAAGCTGGCCCGCTCCAGACGGAAGAAGCATAGACCAGCTCTCGGCGGTGATAGACCAGATACGCAACCATCCCGACTCCCGTCGTATGCTTGTCTGCGCCTGGAATCCCGGAGAAGTGGACAGGATGGCCCTGCCTCCCTGCCATTGCCTCTTCCAGTTCTATGTCGCGGACGGCAAGCTGAGCTGTCAGTTGTATCAGCGCAGCGCCGACACGTTCCTCGGAGTGCCCTTCAACATCGCATCCTACGCATTGCTTACGATGATGATAGCCCAGTGCTGCGGGCTCGAACCCGGTGAATTCATTCACACCACGGGAGACACGCACCTCTATCTCAATCATATGGATCAGGTCCGCGAGCAGCTCTCGCGGGAACCCCGTCCCCTTCCCCGTATGAAGCTCAACCCGGAGGTCAAGAGCGTTTTCGACTTCAAATACGAGGATTTCGAACTTGTGGATTATGACCCCTGGCCGGCCATCAAGGCCCCGGTGGCAGTATAATAACAACGCCAATATGGAAAAATGTCTCATAGTCGCGATTGCCGACAACAACGGCATCGGCATCAAGGGCGGACTGCCCTGGCACATAAGTGAAGATCTCAGATATTTCAAGAGAGTCACCGAAGGATATCCGGTCATTATGGGCCGCACTACATATTTTTCGCTGCCGTTCCATCCTCTCAAGGGACGGAAGAACATAGTCCTCAATGCAGGCGGAGAGCCGATTCCCGAGGCTTGCTGCGTGTATTCGTTCGAAGATGCCTTTGCCGAGGCCGAAGCTACCGGAGCGCAGAAATGTTTCGTGATGGGAGGTGCGTCCGTGTACAGGGCTGCGATAAATATGATGGACAGGCTTTACATAACCCACGTCCATACGGAGATAGAGGCCGATGCATGGTTCCCCGAGATAGATTCTGCCCTGTGGGAGGAGGAATCGAGGTCCGAAACTATGCACGACGACGAGACAGGATATGATTTTGAATTTGCAGTATACGTAAGGAAGTGAGCGGAAGAGAGAATTTTGCGGGTGCCGTCGGAGCGGTGATGGCTATGGCCGGATCGGCCATAGGACTGGGTAACATATGGAGATTCCCCTATATGGCGGGGCAGAACGGAGGGGCTGCCTTCATAATAATTTATCTGTTGTGCGTGGTCTTTCTGTCCCTTCCCATAATGTTGTCGGAAACCATAATCGGGCGCAGTTCCCATTCCAACGCATTCGGAGCCATGGAGAAGATCGCTCCCGGCACGGGTTGGAAATGGATGGGTCTGCTGACGGTGATATCCCCGCTGATAATACTCTCTTTCTACAGCGTAGTGGGAGGATGGTCCATAGGTTTTGCCGTAAAGTCGCTTTACCCCGGATTCGACAACTCGGTATCGTCCGTTTTCGGAGAATTCTCCTCCTCGGCGTGGAAGCCCCTGATCTGCCATACAATCTTTCTTCTTGTTACGGCAGTGGTGGTCAAGGCCGGTATCAGGAACGGCATAGAGAAATTCAACAAATATTCACTTCCGCTGCTCTTTGTCCTCATAGTGCTGATAGCGGTGTATTCTTTGTCCCTTCCGGGTTCGGAAGAAGGCGTGAAATACCTGGTGAAGCCGGATTTCTCCCAGGTGACGTCCAAGACGGTGGCCTATGCCATGGGGCAGAGTTTCTTCTCCCTGTCGCTGGGCGTAGGGACAATTCTTACCTATTCGTCATACATCAAGAAGGATACCGACATACTCAAGGCCAGCGCAAGCACGGCAGCGTTCGATATGCTGTTCGCTCTGATAGCCGGTTTCGCCGTAATGCCGGCGGTGTTTGCGGCCGGCATCGAACCGGGGGCGGGACCCGGACTCATTTTCGAGACCCTTCCCTTCATCTTCGTCAAGATGAGCGCCATATCCCCCGTTCTGAGCCATATTGTTGCAGTGCTGTTCTTCCTGTCCATAGTAATAGCCGCCCTGACGTCCTCGATTTCGATGTACGAGGTAGGGACGGCATATCTGGTGGAAGAGAAGCATATGAGCCGCAACAAGGCTGTGGCTGTGATATTTGCATTCACCTGGATTCTGGGCATTCTGTGCTCCCTGTCTCTCGGGCCCCTGTCCGGATTGAAGATAGCGGGATTGTGCGTCTTTGACTTCTGTGACGTGCTCACTTCCAATTATCTTATGACATTCGGCGCTCTCCTGTACGTGGTGTTTGTCGGATGGAAGATGAAAAGGCAGACAGTCTGGGAGGATTTCACCAACGGAGGCAGGCAGGACATCAACGTAAAGGTGTTCAAGCCCCTGTATTTCCTCATACGCTATGTGGCTCCGATAGTGGTAATACTGATATTCCTTTCGAATTTGACCCTTTGACAAATATACCGCAGGTATGGCTAAGACATCCGAGGATACTCCGCTGCTCAAGCAGTATTTCAGCATAAAGGCTCAGCATCCCGAGGCGATGCTGCTTTACAGGGTAGGTGATTTCTACGAGACCTATTCGGATGATGCGCTGACCGCCAGCAAGGTATTGGGCATAGTCCTTACCAGACGTTCGAACGGGGACAAGGGGGATACGCCGATGGCGGGATTCCCTCATCACGCCCTCGAAACCTATCTGCAGAAACTCGTGCGGGCAGGATACAAGGTGGCCATCTGCGACCAGCTGGAAGATCCCAAGCTGTCCCAGAGCAAGCTCGTCAAAAGGGGGATCACGGAGATACTGACTCCGGGTGTCGCCTTCGGAGAGGGGATGCTCAATCAGAAGGAGCACAATTATCTGGCAGGACTTTCTTTTGAAGGAACCTCCTGCGGGGCCGCGTTCCTGGATGTCAGTACGGGCACCTTCCAGGTCGCCCAGGGCTCTATCGAATATATCGGCACGCTTCTGGCTTCCCTTCAGCCGAGGGAGCTGGTGGTTCAAAGGGATGTCTGCAAGGCGGTCAAGGAAAGGTTCGGAGAGTACTATGTCACGCCGATGGACGAATGGGCCTTTGTGCCGGAGGCTGCCAGGGACAAACTCTGCAAGCAGCTGGGAGTCTCGAGTCTGAAGGGGTTTGCGGTTGATGTCTATCCTCTTGCAGTTTGCTCGGCGGGAGCTCTGGTGCATTATCTGGAGCAGACTCAGCACGTCGGTCTCAAGAACATCTGCTCCCTGTCCAGGATTGATGAGGACAGGTTTGTGTGGATGGACAGGTTCACTTTCCGCAATCTCGAGATATTCCAGTCGGCTTCCGGCCAGGACGGAGTGTCACTTGTCGATGTGCTTGACCGTTGCAGCTCGCCGATGGGGGCCAGACTTCTCAGGCAGTGGCTTGCAATGCCTGTGATGGATATAAGGGAACTTGAAGAGAGATATGACTCTGTTCAGTTCTTCTATGACAACGAGGATGCTCTGGGAAGCATTCAGGAATTCATCGGAGAAATCGGGGACCTCGAAAGAATCACGGCCCGCGCCGCCAACGGGAGGATACTGCCACGCGAGGTGATGCAGTTGGGCAAAAGCCTGGGAAGAATGGAACCCGTGCGCGGACTCTGCGCGTCGTCGGGCGTGAAAGCGTTGTCAAAGCAGGCCTCGGCAATGCGTAACTGCGAGAGCCTCCGTTGCTCGATAATTGGGACGATGGCGGAGAATCCGGCTTCGCAGATAGGCAAAGGAGACATCATCGCGCCGGGTGTGGACAGCAGGCTGGATGAACTCCGGGACATCTCCCGTGGAGGGAAGGACTACCTGCTCAAGATGCAGCAGAGGGAAATAGAAAGGACCGGCATAGGCTCTCTCAAGATAGGATACAACAATGTCTTCGGCTATTACATAGAGGTGCGCAACACTTTCAGGGACCAGGTGCCGCCGGAATGGATACGCAAACAGACCCTTGTCAATGCCGAGCGCTACATCACCGAGGAACTCAAGCAGTATGAGGAGAAGATACTGAGCGCCGAGGCGACCATATACGAGCTGGAGAGTTCCATTTATGCGGAGCTCATTGCCGGCATTCAGAAGTCAATCCGCGACATTCAGGAGAATTGCCGCATCGTTTCGAGGCTTGATGTCCTGCAGAGTTTCGCGCAGCAGGCCCTTGACCGGGGTTATTGCAGGCCGGTTGTAGACAAGGGCACAGTGCTGGACATCAGGAAAGGGCGTCATCCCGTCATCGAGACCCTGATGGCTCCTGGAGAGGAATATGTCGCCAACGACGTGCTACTGGACAGCAAGGACACTCAGATAATGATTCTTACAGGGCCCAATATGGCCGGAAAGTCCGCCCTGCTGCGACAGACGGCTCTGATAGCCCTTATGGCCCAGACAGGTTCGTTCGTGCCTGCAGAGAGCGCCCGCATCGGTTGTCTGGACAAGATATTCACCAGGGTGGGCGCCACCGACAACATATCCCGCGGAGAATCCACCTTCATGGTGGAGATGCTGGAGACATCGATGATAATGCACAATCTCTCCGCCCGCTCTCTCGTGCTTCTGGACGAAATCGGGCGCGGGACCTCCACCTATGACGGAATGTCCATCGCAAGGGCCCTTGTGGAATACATACATAAATACGGCAAGGGAGCCAAAACCCTTTTCGCCACCCATTACCACGAACTCAATGACCTTGAGAGCATTTATCCCAGAGTCAGGAATTTCCACATAGCAGTTCTCGAACAGGGCAGGGAGGTCATATTCCTGCGCAAGCTCGAGCCCGGCGGAGTCGCCCACAGTTTCGGTATTCACGTGGCCAGGCTGGCCGGAATGCCCGTCGAGGTGATAGAATCTGCGGAACGTACGCTGCGGGATCTCGAAAAGAAGGAGAAGGGTATCAAGGCGGTATCGGACAACGGGTCTCTGGCCGAAGACGGGAGCGTGCAACTGTCATTCTTCCAACTGGATGATCCGACTCTCAGCTCCCTGAAGGAGAAACTGGAATCGGCAGACATCAACAATATGACTCCCCTGCAGGCGTTCGACCTGTTGAGGGAGATGAAAGCGGAGGTAGGAGTATGAAGAGGGTTCTGATCATAACGTATTATTGGCCTCCTACGGGGGGATCCGGTGTCCAGAGGTGGGTCAAGTTTGCCAAATACCTGCCTTCCCAGGGATGGCAACCGGTCATCTATACCCCGCAGAACCCCGAGCAGCTTGCCGTGGACGGGAGCCTGGCTTCGGATGTGCCCGAATGCGCGGAAGTGCTGAAGACACGTATCACGGAGCCTTATGGCCTCTACCGCAAGATCGTGCGCCTGATACGGGGTGACAGGGAGGTTGGCGGGGAGGTCAATCCCCTCAATTCGCAGCGTAAGGGATTTGCGGCCCGCATGGCGGTGCTGGTCCGGGGCAACTGTTTCATCCCCGATCCCCGTGCGGGCTGGGTGAGGCCTTCCGTGACGTTCCTCAGCAGATATCTGCGGGAACATCCCGTAGATGCCATAGTCACCACCGGGCCTCCTCATTCGATGCATCTCATAGGTCTTGGCCTGATGAAAATCCTGCGCAAAGAACTGTCCCGGGGCCGGATAAAGACTCTTCCTCGCTGGACGGCGGATTTCAGGGATCCCTGGACGGAAATGTTCTATTTCAAGCATATGGGTCTGCTGCCGTTTGCGGAGAGGAAGCACAGGAGGCTCGAACAGCAGGTTCTGGATGGCGCGGACACCATAATAGCGGTCACGCCTATGGTGCAGGAGGACTTCCAGAAGCGCACAACCACCCCCGTATCCCTTGTCACCAACGGATTCGATGAGGATGACTTCCAACTTGACGGGGAGCCGCAGAGCGGTGGCAAGTTCGTCCTGGTGCATACAGGACTGTTTGCAGATGACGGCAACCCGGTATCTTTGTGGAAGGCCCTGGCGTCTTTGTGCAGTCGTGACGAAGCCTTCGCGGAATCTCTGGAAATATGGCTCGCCGGCAAGGTTGACGGCGGCATCCTCAAATCCCTGGAGACCTTCGGACTGAAGGACAGGACTAAGAATCTCGGCTACCTGCCGCACAGGGAGACGGTGGCAAGACAATGCGCGGCATCCATACTTCTGCTTCCCCTCCGACAGGAGCCTGAATACAGGAAGGTCCTTCCCGGTAAGATCTTCGAATATCTCGCAGCGGGCCGGCCCGTGCTCGGCATAGGGCAGGAAGACGGGGCTGCAGCCGCCGTGCTCAGGGACAGCGGAGCGGGAGAGATGTTCGATTGGGACAGACAGCGGGCAATGGAAGATTTCATCTATGGCATCTGGCAATCCGGACGTAACGGAAAGCCTGCCGGTAAGGGAAGCAATGTGGACAAATACAGCAGGAAGGCTCTTACCGGACAACTCGTGAAGATATTATGAAAAAGAAGATTGTTTTATACCTGGGCATAGTCCTGGCCTTTGTGGTGCTCTCTTACGGCTTCGTCCCTCAAGTGCTGAGCGGCAAGATAGTCAACCAGAGCGACATCTCCGGCTGGAAGGGTATGGCTCAGGAAACCATCGAATGGAACGAAGCACATCCGGATGACAAGACGGCTTGGAGCGGCTCCATGTTTGGAGGGATGCCCAACATATCCTTCCAGACTCTCACGGAAGGGGACTTGACACAATATCTGTATAACGCATTTCTGGTATTCAAGCGCCCCGCATCGTATTTCCTGATTTCGCTGCTGGGAGCTTTCCTGTTGATGCTGGCGTTGGGTATCAGCCCGCTCCCTGCCGCAGGCGGTGCGATTGCCGTGACATTCTGCTCATACAATATGCAGATAATACAGGTCGGACACAATACCAAGATGCAGGCCATTGCCTTCCTGCCCTGGGTGCTGGCAGCCCTTGTATTCTGTTACCGCTCGGCTGTGTCCGAGGTCAAGTCCCGCAGAAGGACCGGCGGGCCATCCCTTATGGAGTGGCTGCCCGGCACCGTGCTCG
The DNA here is from genome assembly GCA_024401865.1 of Bacteroidales bacterium. Lineage (GTDB taxonomy): Bacteria > Bacteroidota > Bacteroidia > Bacteroidales > UBA932 > Cryptobacteroides. Next base: position 22,598 of record JAKSKI010000009.1, on the reverse strand, counting down.
GTGCCGCTCTGTTCGGTTTGGCGCTGAGCCTGCAGATCAAGGCCAATCATCCCCAGATATCATACTATCTGGCCATTATAATATTGCTCTATGCTGTCACGATGTTCGTCTGGATACTCGTTTCGGAGAAGCGGAGACATCTGGTGGGCAGGTTCTTCGCGGCGTCAGCCCTGCTTCTGGCTCTGGGCTGCGTTGGTATCGGGACCAATGCCGTCAAACTTATCCCGACCTGGGAATATACCCGGTACACGATGCGGGGAGGTAGCAATGATGGCACAGAGGCCGGAAGCAAGGGCCTTGACCTCGAATATGCGACGGCCTGGTCCTACGGTTGGGAGGAACTTCCCAATCTTCTGATTCCTAATTTCAACGGAGGCTCATCTGCCGGAGCCGTGGATCCCGATGAATCGGAGACCTACCGGCTTCTTGAAAAAGCCGGACAGCCGGGAGCCCGGGAGATATGCAGGAATCTGCCTCTGTATTGGGGACCGCAACCGTTCACGGCAGGCCCGATGTATATGGGAGCCATCACTATATTCCTGTTTGTCCTGGGGTTGCTCCTGTACCACGGAAGGGAGAAATGGTGGATAGTAGCGGCGACGGTGCTCTCCATACTGCTGGCCCTGGGCAATCATTTCATGTGGTTCACACGTCTGTTCTACAATTATGCCCCTCTGTACAGCAAGTTCAGGACAGTGTCGATGGCGCTGGTCATTCTCCAGTTCACATTGCCTGTACTGGCATTCCTGACCCTGGACAGGACTGTGAGGGACGGGAACTTCGCGGCAATGTTCCGCAGGAAGGGCTGGATTGCTCTGGCAATTACCGGGGGATTCTGCCTCCTGTGTGCCGTATTCCCCGGAGTGGCGGGAAGTTTCTACTCTCCTTCGGACGCATCCCAGCCTGAAATTCTCGCGGATGCTCTCGCAGCCGACAGACGGACACTTCTGGTGTCCGACGCCTGGAGATCGCTGATATTCATAGCGCTTGCATTCTGTCTGATGATGTGGGGTGCCACCAGGAAGGAGCGACAGGTGGGATACCGCTCGATAGCGGCAATAGGCGTATGCGTACTGGTGCTTGCAGATATGTTTTCCGCTGGAAGGAGATATCTCAATGAAGATGATTTCGTGACTCCGAGAGCGTTCGGCTCGCAGTTCAATCTCCGCCCCGTCGACAAAATCATACTTGAAGACAAGGACCCGTCATACAGAGTGCTTGACCTTACCGTCAACGTGTTCAACGACTCTCATCCTTCCTATTGGCACAAGAGTGTCGGGGGATATTCCCCCGCCAAACTTCAGATATATCAGGAATATATCGAAAATCACCTCTCCTCCGAAATAGGAGGGATATGGAAAGCACTCAAGGGAGTGTCCACTATCGAAGAGGCGGAGGCGGCCCTGCCTTATATGGAGGGACTCGCAAACCTCAACTGCCGTTATATCATAATTGGGGCGGACAATCTTCCGTTGAGGTACAGATATGCCAGAGGCAATGCCTGGTTTGAAGGGGAAACGTCCCCGTCCGACAGCATAGTCCTCACCTCCTATGCCCCCAACGAGCTGAGGTATTCCTATTCTTCGCTTGAAGGAGGCAGGGCTGTGTTCAGCGAGGTGTATTATCCCGTGGGATGGACGGCCACCGTAGAAGGGGAGGAACTTCCCATCGAGTTGAGCGGAGAACTCCTGCGTGCCGTCGATTTGCCTGCCGGCAGCCACGAGATAGTGATGCGTTTCTCTCCTGAATCCTATGTGACCGGCGCAGGAATGTCCCGTGCCTGCTCCCTTATTCTCCTGCTCCTCGTGGCCCTTTCGGTCGCAGTACCCGTGATAACGGACAATTCAACATTCAAACAATAACCGATATGAAAAAGATTCTCATCCTCACAGCAGCGGCTCTTGCAGCTTTCGCAGCCTGCTGCAATCGCTCCGAAGGCATAGACGCCGACGGCAAGTGGACAGCCGAAAAGGCCAATGCCTGGTATGAACAGACGGGTTGGAGAAGCGGATGCAACTACATCCCCGCCAACGCCATCAATCAGATAGAAATGTGGCAGTCCGCCACTTTCGACCCCGAGACCATCGACAGGGAACTCTCCATGGCCGAAGATCTAGGTTTCAACACTATGAGGGTATTCCTCAGCAGTGTCGTCTGGGAGAACGAACCCGATGCGTTCAAGCAGCACATCAGCGAATTCCTTGACATAGCGGTGTCCCACGGCATCACTCCTTTCCTGGTGTTCTTCGATGACTGCCACGTAGGCACTGCGGCGTACGGCCCCCAGCCCGAGCCCAAGGTCGGCGTTCACAATTCGGGATGGGTCAAGGACCCCGCGAACGACCTTTATCAGGACACTCTCAACACCTATCCCGTACTTGAGGCTTACGTCAAGGACATTCTCACCACTTTCAAGGATGACAAGCGTATCCTCTGGTGGGATCTTTACAACGAGCCCAACGAGAGAGGCATCGAGGGCAACTATTCTCTCGCCCTTCTCAAGAACGTGTTCAAGTGGGCGCGCGAGGTGCGTCCTTCCCAGCCTGTCTCTGTGGGCATATGGACAGACAAGGATTATCTTGTGGAGCATTCCCTCTATTCTCTCGAGATGTCCGACATCATCTCTTACCATGAGTATCACACTCCCGATTTCCAGACCCGGATAATCGATTCCCTCAAGGCATATGGCCGTCCCATGTTCTGCACCGAATATATGGCCAGGACCAAGGGCAGCACCTTCCAGGAAATACTTCCCCTTCTCAAGGAGAACAACGTGAGCGCAATCAACTGGGGTTTCGTCAAGGGCAAGACCAACACGATATACGCCTGGGGAGACGTCCATCCCGAGGGGGAGGAACCCGATCCCTGGTTCCACGACATCATCCGTCCTGACGGCACTCCTTTCTGCCAGGAAGAGATAGAAGTCATCAAAGCAGTCAACGGCAGGCAATGATTATGAGAAGGATAGTCCGAATCCTCATTCTTGCCGCCGGAATTGTCACAACCCTGACCTCCTTCGCCGAGAGCAGAGTTGTGACGGATTCGATTCAAAGCAAGGTGCTGGGGGCCCCGGTCAGATTCAACGTTTATCTTCCCGACGGTTATGACGCCTCCTCTCACTACCCCGTCATCTATCTGTTGCACGGTCTTTCTGACACATATGCGGCGTGGATGGAGAGGGGCGGAATGAAGTTGGTGGCTGACGAACTCATACGCTCGGGAGAGTGCCGTCCGGCCGTTATTGTGATGCCCAATGCGGGGGGCCGTCCCACACGCGGAGTGCAGAACGGCTATTTCAACGTCAAGGACTGGAGTTACGAAGATTTCTTTTTCGGAGAATTCATCCCTGCCGTAGAAAACGGATATTCTGCCGGAGGATCCAAGGGACAGAGGGCTGTAATGGGCCTTTCGATGGGAGGAGGAGGCAGCGTGGTATATTGCCAGCGTCACCCCGACAAATTCTCTTCCTGCTATGCGATGAGTCCCTGGCTGGACAATGACGGTGAGAAGGTCAAGACCGGCGGTAAGTTGGACAAGCTCTACATCGTCTGCCAATCGGTCTGTGACCATTCTGCGTTAGACTTCGTCGAGAAGGCGGATGAGACCACGCTCGAAGCGCTCCGTACAGTCAAATGGTTCCTGGACTGCGGTGACGATGATTTCCTGCTGGACTTCTCGTTGCGTCTGCACCAGCTTATGAGGGACAGGAAGGTCAAGAGCGAACTTCGCGTCAGGGATGGCGTGCATAATTGGGAATATTGGCATACAGCCTTGAGAACGGCACTTCCCTTCGCTTCCAGAAACTTCTCTGTAGCCGACTAGAACAGACTTGGCTCCAGCTCCCTGGGATGGAAACTCATCCTGTGTTCGGGAGTGTAGCCATACTTCCTGATAGCCGCAATATGACCGGGAGTGGGGTAACCCATATTCTTGTCCCAGCCATATTGCGGATATTTTGCGGCCAGGGCTCTCATATGTTCATCCCTCCAGGTTTTTGCCAGGACAGATGCGGCTGCTATGCTTGCGTATGTGGCATCCCCGTGTACGACGGTAGTGTAGGCGTATCCGTCGAATGGCTTGAAGCGGTTGCCGTCAACCAGGAGGAATTCCGGCTTTACGGACAGTTTGCGCACGGCTTCCTGCATACCGTACACGCTGGCCCAAAGTATATTCATCCTGTCGATTTCTTCTGCGCTGACCTGGACCACAGCCCAGGAGACGGCCTCCTTCTCGATGATGGGGCGGAGAAGTTCGCGGGCCCTGGCGCTCATCTGCTTGGAGTCATTCAGGAGAGGATGATGGAAATCTTCGGGAAGAATCACGGCGGCGGCGAACACCGGCCCTGCAAGCGGGCCTCTCCCTGCCTCATCCAGACCCGCTTCCAACAGGTCGGGATGCATACGGTTCAAAAGATGTATCTGCTTTGCCACAGGGCAAAGTTAATCATTTTCGGGGATACGTTTGCCCAGCAGGTCGATGACTGTCTGCTGAGTCCTTACCGTCTGCTCGAGTGACTCCACCAGCCGGAGAGCGGATTCGAGCTTTTCCTTGAGATTCTGTATCTCAAGCCTGTTGGCCGTGAGGATGGCATTGTAGTCCTTCTCCCGGCTCCTGATCTCCTCGAGAGAACTGTTGTCGCCTTCAATCACGTCATAGCCGAAATAGATGCTTTCAAGAGACTTGCCGAGAATTCTGCAGGCGCGGTCCACCTTGTCCTGTGACGGCCTGGTCCTGCCTTTCTCGAATCTGTTGTATGTGCCGGGTGCCATACCCATCCTGTCTGACATCTCGGATTGGGAGATACCCTGTCGTTGTCTTTCGGCTCTGATATTTTCAACTGCTTTTGATAACATATTCCAAAAATACGGCTAACGGCATTGGACGAAAATATCCGAATCCGTCATATTGTAACTGATATCGGCATAAAATTGACCGGAAAAGACAATTTATTGCAAAAAACTACCATTATGACCACGAAAGTTGACGCAATACGACACATATTTGCACCAAAACGTCAAAGCTATGAGTGTCTGTTCAAAATACCGGCGCCTGTTGTGCGCCCTCGATACGGAAGACCTGTCCGCAGAACTTAATTTCAAGGAATTATGCCGCCGGTGCGGATTGTGCCCGGCCGATGCTGACGAATTGCTTTTCAGGGATTTCGGCCTTGTCGGAGAGGATATTGTAAATTTTATCGGAGCCCGAACCAAATGACACGATTTTTTGTAAATTTGTAGATTCGGTAAAGTATTATGAGTTCATTCATCATAGAAGGAGGCCGCAAGCTCAGCGGCAGTATCAAGGTTCAGGGGGCGAAGAACGAGGCCCTTCAGGTCATCAGCTCGGTGTTGCTGACTTCGGAGAGCGTGAGCATAGGCAACATTCCCGATATCCTGGATGTCAACAATCTCATCTCGATGCTCCGGGAGATGGGCGTGAGCGTGACCCGGCAGGCCAGGGGCGAGTTCGTCTTCAAGGCCGACAAGGTGGACCGCGAGTATGTGAGAAGCGAGGTCTTCGTCCGCAGATGTGCGGAGCTGAGGGGCTCGGTAATGGTTGTGGGACCTCTCCTGGCCCGTTTCGGCGAAGCTTATTTCCCCAAACCCGGCGGAGACAAGATTGGCCGCAGAAGGGTGGATACCCATATTGACGGATTCATCAAACTCGGCGCCTCCTGCGAGTATGACACGAAGATGAAGGCTTATCATCTTACTGCGCCGTCAGGGTTGAAGGGCTCGCATATGCTTCTGGATGAAGCGTCCGTGACAGGTACAGCCAACATTCTGATGGCCTCTGTCCTCTCCAAAGGGGTGACTACGATATACAATGCCGCCTGCGAACCTTACGTCCAGCAGTTGAGCCGGCTTCTGGTATCGATGGGCGCCGACATAAGCGGGATAGGGTCCAACCTTCTTACGGTCAGGGGCGTCACCGGCCTGCACGGCGCGGAACACAGGCTGCTGCCCGATATGATCGAGGTGGGCTCGTTCATAGGGCTTGCCGCCATTACAGGCAGTTCCCTTACCATCAAGGACGTGTCCTGGGACAATCTCGGCATCATACCGGAGTGCTTCAGGCGTCTCGGTATCCATTTGGAGCAGAGGGGGAATGACATTTTCGTCCCTGCACAGGAGAGTTATGAGATAGAGTCATTCATCGACGGATCCATAATGACCATTGCGGATGCGCCCTGGCCCGGCCTGACGCCGGACCTGCTCTCGGTGATGCTGGTAGTCGCCACGCAGTGCAAGGGAAGCGTGCTGATCCATCAGAAGATGTTCGAGAGCCGTCTGTTCTTCGTGGACAGGCTCATAGATATGGGTGCGCAGATAATACTCTGTGACCCCCACCGGGCAGTTGTCATCGGCCACGACCATCGTATGAGCCTGAAGGCGGGAAGGATGACATCTCCGGATATCCGTGCGGGCATAGCGATGCTGCTGGCTGCAATGTCCGCCAACGGCGTATCGGAAATCGACAACATCGAGCAGATAGACCGCGGATATGAAGACATTGACGGTCGTCTGAATGCCCTGGGCGCCAAAATAATCAGAAAACAATGAAAGTCTCGTTCCTTCAGTATGACATAGTGTGGGGGGATACGGCGGCGAACGTCCGCCGTGTGGGGGAGTTGTTGTCCCGGGCACCTGCAGCCGACCTTTACGTGCTGCCCGAGATGTGGTCCACCGGTTTTACAATGCAGCCCGAACTTCACGCAGAGGCCGAGTCCGGAGCCGCACTGGAATGGATGAAGGATTTCGCTGCGGCCACCGGTTCCGCCGTTGCGGGGAGCATTGCCGTCAGGGATGGGGGCAAATTCTTCAACCGCTTCCACTTTGTCAAGCCGGACGGTACAGTGGCAAGTTATGACAAGCACCACCTGTTTACCTATAGCGGCGAGGACAGACATTACGAGGCCGGAGGCAGAAGGGTCACCGTAGAATGGAAGGGAGTCAGGTTCCGTCTTGCGGTGTGTTATGACCTGCGTTTCCCGTCCTGGTGCCGCAACTGTGGGGATTATGACGTGCTGCTTTGTGTGGCGAGCTGGCCTGACAGGCGCTCGGATGCCTGGAAGGCATTGCTCAGGGCCCGTGCAATCGAGAACCAGTGTTACGTGCTGGGTGTCAACAGGTCGGGCTCCGACCCGTCCTGCCATTATACGGGTGACAGCGCATTCATCGATGCCTATGGCCACACGCTTGCCGAATGTCCTGCCGGTCAGGAGGCTTTCGGCTCGGGAGAAATTGATTTGGACTGCCTTGCAGGGTTCAGGGAGAGTTTCCCTGTCCTTCGCGATGCTGACAGAATAGATTATGGACAAGAGATTGTTATTGGGTGACGAGGCAATTGCTTTGGGAGCATTGAATGCCGGTCTGTCGGGTGTGTACGCCTATCCGGGGACTCCGTCCACCGAGATATGCGAATTTATCCAGAAGTCGGCTCCGGAAGTCAGGAGCCGCTGGTGCACCAATGAGAAGACCGCTATGGAAGCGGCCCTCGGAATGTCTTACGCCGGCAAGAGGGCGCTTGTATGTATGAAGCACGTGGGGATGAACGTTTGTGCCGACGCTTTCGTGAATTCGGCCATCACCGGCGTGAACGGAGGCCTTGTGGTGCTTGCAGCCGATGATCCTTCGATGCATTCTTCACAGAATGAGCAGGATTCGCGCTTCTACGGCAAGTTCGCCATGGTGCCCGTGTTCGAGCCCTCGACTCAGCAGGAGGCCTATGATATGGTATCAGAGGCTTTTGACCTTTCGGAGAGACTGCATCTGCCCGTTCTGTTCAGAGTGGTGACGAGACTGGCACATTCGAGAGCGGCCGTAGTCGTCGGGGATTCCATTCCCCGCAATGAACTTTCGCCCGCTTCCGACAGGGGATGGGTGTTGCTTCCGGCCATAGCCCGCAGGCAATATGTCTCCCTTATAGACAAGCAGCCCGACATTCTCAAGTACAATGAGAGCCTGACTGCCATCGAGTGCCAGAGCGGAGTCGCCAAGGTCAGGACAGGTGTCATAGCCTGCGGCATAGGATACAATTATGTCAAGGAGTCGGGTGCTGACGTCGCGATTCTCAAGATCAACAGATACCCGCTTCCCGAGGCGGCGGTCAAGAGTCTGGCTCTTCGTTGCGAGAGGATCCTTGTGGTAGAAGACGGCCAGCCTGTGGTGGAACAGGATGTCAAGGCGGTTCTGGGTGCGGGAAGCAACGTGCGTGGGCGCCTCACTGGTGACCTCCCCCGTACGGGAGAACTCAATCCCGACTGTGTGGCGGCTGCTCTCGGCAGGAAGCAGGAGAAGGCCGGGTCCGTTTCGGAGATTGTGGCTCCCCGTCCTCCCCAGTTATGCAAGGGATGCGGTCACAGGGACGTTTACGCCGCTCTCAACAGAGTGGTGTCTGAATATCCCGGTGCCAGGATATTCGGAGACATAGGATGCTACACTCTCGGAGCGCTCCCTCCGTTCAGCGCACTTGCAAGCTGTGTGGATATGGGTGCGTCCATCACTATGGCGAAGGGAGCCGCAGACGCCGGAGTAAGCCCCGCCATTGCCGTTATCGGAGACTCCACGTTCACGCATTCCGGAATGACGGGACTTCTGGACGCCGTCAACGACAACTCGGACATCACCGTGGTCATATCCGACAATCTGACCACCGCCATGACCGGAGGACAGGATTCGGCTGGCACGAGCAAGTTCGAAGCCATCTGCGTAGCCCTTGGCGTCAAGCCGGAGCACGTAAGGGTCGTGGTCCCTCTGCCCGCCAATATGGAGGACATAAGCAATGTCATACGGGAGGAGATCGAGTATAAGGGCGTGTCTGTGATAATACCTCGGAGGGAGTGTATGCAGACTCTTAAAAGACACAGGAAATGAAGAAAGACATAATTCTCTGCGGTGTCGGAGGGCACGGAATACTGTCCATAGCGACCATTATAGGCCAGGCGGCTCTGTCTGCCGGCCTGCATATCAAGCAGGCGGAAGTACACGGAATGAGCCAGAGAGGCGGGGACGTACAGAGCAATCTGAGGCTGTCCACCGAGCCGATATGGAGTGATATCATCCCTCTCGGCCAGGCTGATCTCATAATATCGACGGAGCCGATGGAAGCTCTGCGCTATGTGCCGTATCTCGCTCCGGACGGAGTCGTGGTAACATCCTCCCTGCCATTTGTCAATATGCCGGGTTATCCCGAAGAGGACAAATTGCAGGCGGAGTTGTCCAGGCTGCCCCATCTTGTACAGCTGGACATCGAGAAGAAGGCTCTGGAGCTCGGGAACCTCAGGACTGCCAATACGGTTCTGCTTGGAGCGGCAGCTCCGTACATAGACATAATTTCCAGGGAGCAGTTGCGTGAAGCCGTCAAGCTTGTGTTCGCATCCAAGGGTAATGATATCATTGAAGCAAATCTCAAATGCCTATGATCTGGAATGAGGTAAAGGAGACCATGTCCCGTGATGAAATGTGCGAACTCCAGGGCAGGCGTTTGCACAAGCTGGTCAGTTATGTGTATCATAACACTCCCTTCTACAGGCGCAAGCTGCAGGAGATGGATCTGACTCCCGATGACATACGCACGATAGACGACATAGTCAAGCTGCCTTTCACCACCAAACAGGATCTCAGGGACAACTATCCCTTCGGCCTTCAGGCGGCTCCACAGTCAGAGATAATCCGTATTCACGCTTCCTCCGGGACTACCGGCCATCCGACAATAGTGGGCTACACCCGCAAGGATATCAGTGTCTGGAGCGAGTGTATGGCACGCTGTCTGACGTCATACGGCATCACAAGAGGAGATATCTTCAGCGTGGCATACGGATACGGGCTTTTCACCGGAGGACTCGGAGTGCATTACGGTGTCGAGAATCTGGGTGCCGCCGTGCTCCCGGCTTCCACCGGCAATACCGAGAAGCACGTGTTGCTGCTCAGGGACCTTGGTGCTACAGGAATAGCCTGCACCCCGTCCTATGCCCTTCACCTGGCCGAGACAATGGATCGTCTGGGCATCAGCAAGGACAGCCTCAAGCTGCGCGTAGGCGCATTCGGGGCTGAACCCTGGACAGAGAACATGCGCGCAGAGATCGAGGGCCGTCTGGGCATCAAGGCTTTCAACCTGTATGGCTTGAGTGAGATTATGGGACCTTGTGTAAGTTACGAGTGTTCGGCTCAGAACGGATCCCATATCAATGAAGACCATTACTTCCCGGAGATAATAGACCCTTCCACCCTCAAGCCGTTGCCTGTCGGCCGGCAGGGGGAGCTGGTGTTCACCACCCTCACCAAAGAGGGATTGCCCCTTATAAGATACCGTACCAGAGACCTTACCAGTCTTGATGATACTCCCTGTTCCTGTGGCAGGACTTCCATCAAGATGACGAAGGTAGTCGGAAGGAGTGACGATATGCTCATCATCAGGGGTATCAACGTATTCCCGTCCCAGGTCGAGAGCGTGCTTCTCGATATGCCGGAATGCGCACCTTATTACAAACTGATGGTCGACAGGGTGGACAATCTGGACACGCTGACCGTGCAGGTCGAGGTCAGGCAGGAGTATTTCGACCAGGGATTCGATACCCTTACCCCTATCACCGAACTGGAGAAACGGATTGCCTCAAGGCTCAAGAACGTGCTCAGCATAGGGTCCAAGGTCCAGGTAAAGGCCCCCGGCTCCATAGAGAGAAGCGAAGGCAAGAGCAAGTTTGTCATTGATAACAGGATATTGAAATAGATATGGATTCAACGTTCTTCAATCCCGAAGAGGCATACAGCCGTTCCGAAATCGAGGCGCTCCAGCTGGAGAGGCTTCAGTCTACGGTACGGCATTGTATGAATTCGGCATTCTACAAGGCCAGGTTCGAGAAATCGGGTATCAGACCGGATGACATCAGGACTCTGGATGACCTGTACAAGATACCCTTCACTACAAAGCAGGACCTCAGGGACACCTATCCGTTCGGAATCGCTTCCGTTCCGTTGAAGGATTGCACAAGGCTCCATTCGTCAAGCGGCACTACGGGCAACCCTACGGTCATACTCCATACTGCAAGGGATCTTGACCAGTGGGCGAATGCCGTTGCACGCTGCTTGTGGATGGTCGGGTGCCGTCCCGATGACATTTTCCAGAACACATCCGGCTACGGAATGTTCACCGGTGGTTTGGGATTCCAGTACGGCGCCGAGAAACTCGGTATGCTGACTGTTCCGGCGGCGGCCGGCAACACGCTCCGTCAGCTCAAGTTCTTCAAGGATTTCAGGACGACTGTGGTCCACGCCATCCCTTCCTATGCTTCCCGTCTGTATGAAATGATGTGCGAGCAGGGAATAGATCCCCGCAGGGACCTCGCCCTCCGCACTCTTGTCATTGGTGCCGAACCTCATTCAGAGGATACCCGCAAGCGTATCGAGGAGATGCTGGGCGTCAAGGCATACAATTCGTTCGGAATGTCCGAGATGTGCGGCCCAGGAGTCGCCTTCGAGTGCAGGGAACAGAACGGACTGCATATCTGGGAGGACTACTACATAGTCGAGATAGTCGATCCCGAGACTCTCGAGCCCGTGCCTGAAGGGGAGGTGGGCGAGCTTGTCCTGACTACCATCAACCGCGAGGCCATGCCGCTGCTGCGCTACCGTACCAGGGACCTCACCAGGATTCTTCCCGGAGAATGTGCCTGCGGCCGTCATCACAAGAGGCTGGACAGGATGAAAGGCCGTTCCGACGATATGATTATCCTCAAGGGAGTCAACATCTTCCCCATCCAGATAGAGCAGGTGCTGATGCAGTTCGAAGAGCTCGCCACCGATTATCTCATCACCCTGGAGACGGCGGAGGACAATGATATAATGACCGTTGAGGTGGAGGTGTCCGAGAGGTTCATCAGCGATGACTATACTGCATTCCAGAATCTTGACAGGGAGATTACCAGAAGGTTACGCGATGAGATACTCATCACTCCCAAAGTGAAGCTGGTACCTTTCAACTCGATTCCCAAATCTGAAGGCAAAGCCGTAAGAGTCAAAGATTTACGTAAACAATATTAAGATAGATATGACAATACATCAACTTTCCGTTTTCATCGAAAACAAGTCCGGAACTCTTGTGAAGGTGCTCAAGCTCCTCAAGGATGAGGGCATCCAACTGATAGCTTCCACGATAGCCGACACGGCAGAGTACGGAATATGCCGTATCATATGCAGCGAGCCGGCCCGCGCCTTCGAGGTGCTGAAGTCGGCCGGTGTCGCCGTCACCCTCACGGAAGTGTTTGCAATAGAATTGGACAATATGCCGGGCAGGGCTGCAGATGCCATCGAGATATTTGCCAACGAAGGTATAAGCATAGCATATCTGTATTCATTCCTTCTCGCCGGCAAGGGCATACTCATCTTCCGTACTGACAACCCCGTCAGGGCAGTCGAAGTCATCAACGGGAGCGGACTGCATGCCGTACCCGAGAAAGACCTTTCGAAATTGCTGTAGGGATGAAACTTGCGCACAGGATAAGGGGATTCTTCTACCGCACCGCACTGGCTGTCCGATACCGGAGGTTCGGGGAGGTCACGGCCGTGGCAGAGGTCAACGGCCAGAAGCTCCTGTATGCGGTGCGGGGTCCGGAGGAAGGCAAGCCCGTGCTTCTCATTCACGGCAACGGTGGCTCGCACCGAAGTATGAGGGTCCAGGCCCTTCAGCTTGCAGCGGCGGGTTACAGGGTGTATAGCCCGGATTCGCGCGGACAGGGAGCCAATGAACCCCTGAGCGAATATCATTATGCCGATATGGCCGAAGATTCATATCAGTTCATCAAAGCGCTGAATCTCAATAAACCTGCCGTATACGGATGGAGTGACGGAGGCATAATAGCGCTGCTGCTCGAGATGGCTCATCCCGGCACCTGTGCCCTTATGGCCATAAGCGGAGCCAATCTTTATCCCGACTGCGGACCCGGATTCGAAGAATTCAAGGCCTGGATACTCAAGGAGGGCACGCCGATAGCGATGATGATGCTGGATGAGCCCGACATAAAGCCCGGGGATCTCTCGGCAGTCAAGTGCCCGGTGCTGGTGACAGCGGGCAGCGGAGACCTCATTTCGGAGGAGCATACGCGTCTGATAGCGGATTCTCTCCCGGATTCGACATTGAAGATATTCGGAGGCGAAGATCACGGAAGTTACATCAAGGCGAGTCCGAAGATGGGCAGGTCACTGCTCGGATTCCTCGCAGAACACAAATATTGAACAATATGAAAGTCAGAGCAGCCGTCGTCGGGTACGGCAACATAGGGAAATATGTCCTGCAGGCAATCGCCGCATCCGGGGACATTGAGTGTGCCGGGATACTGCGCCGCAGTCTCGGCGGGAGGGATACAGCCGTTATTGACGGATACAAGGCGGTGACGGACATATCCCTTCTGGACCAGGTGGACGTGGCCATCCTGGCCGTTCCTTCCCGTATGGTCCCCGAATATGCAAGGCTCTTTCTGAGCAGGGGCATCAATACCGTTGACTGCTTTGACATCCATTCGGAGATAGCGGCACTCAGGTCTTCCCTTTCGCCCGTGGCAGTCAAGTCCGGGGCCGTCGGCATAATCGCCGCCGGCTGGGATCCGGGCACGGATTCCATTGTACGCGCCATGCTGACGGGAATGATGCCGGAAGGCACATCCTACACCAATTTCGGTCCCGGAAGGTCGATGGGGCATTCGGTTGTTGCCGCATCCAAGCCCGGAGTGGTGAAGGCATTGAGTATGACAATTCCCGCCGGCGAGGGGGTTCACCGCAGGGAAGTGTACGTCGAGCTGGAGCCGGGAGCGGACCCGGAGGCTGTGGCGGACTCGATCAAATGCGACTCGTATTTCATCAATGACGAAACCTCGGTTACAGTGGTGGACAGCGTGGATGCGCTGGATACTCATATGCACGGAGTCAAGCTCGAGCGCTCGGGCAGTTCGGGCTGCACTGACGGACAGAGGGCAGAGTTCAATATGCGCATCAACAATCCCGCCCTTACGGCCCAGGTGCTTGTGATGGCTGCCAGGGCTTCAATGAGACAGATGCCGGGGTGTTACACCATGATCGAGGTGCCCGTCATCGATTATCTTCCCGGCGAACGTGAAACACTGATAAAACAACTGGTATAATGAAAGTAATCATCAGCGGATACGGCAAGATGGGCCATATGGTCGAGAACGCGCTCCTCAGCCGCGGACACGAACTCGTTCTGGCCAGTGAGGACATAAGTTCGGTGGACCCTTCCGTGGCAAAGGAATGCGTATGCATCGATTTCACCACGCCTGAGGCTTTCAGGTCCAACTACAAGTTCATAGCGGAGAATTTCAAAGCCGCAGTTATTGGTACTACGGGCTGGGACGACATACTCGGAGACGTTGTCTCCGCTTTCTTCTCGACAGGTACCCCGATGATATATTCCTCCAATTTCAGCATTGGCGTCAATGCCGTTTTCGCCGCATTGGAGAAGGTGGGGTCCGTGCTGTCCGATCACGGATACGTCCCGCATATAGAGGAGACCCATCACATACACAAGAAGGATGCTCCCAGCGGTACGGCCAAGACTATGGCAACCATAGTAGAGGGGTCTCTGGGTGTAAGACCCGACATCACGTCCCTTCGGATCGGTGAGGTCCCCGGCACCCACGTTGTCAAGTTCAAGTCCGAGGTGGACAAGATAAAAATCTCCCACGAAGCCTTCTCCAGGGAAGGTTTTGCAGAAGGGGCTGTAGTGGCGGCAGAGATGACAGAGGGTCTGAAGGGAGTGCATACATTCAAGGAACTCATACTCAAGTGATATGATAAGATTCAAAGGCTGTGGGACAGCACTGGTGACTCCGTTCAGGGAAGGCAGGGTGGATACCCGGGCCTACGCTTCCCTGGTTGACCGCCAGGTCAGTTCCGGGGTGGATTTCCTGGTTGCTCTGGCCACCACGTCCGAGACGCCGGCCCTGTCTCCGGAGGAGAAGGTGGAATTGTTGCAGATTACCAATGCACATTCCGCCGGCAGACCCGTCGTTGTGGGATGCGGCTCCAATTCGGTTGCTTCCACTTTGTCGAACATGTCTCTGCTGGAGTCCTGCGGTGTGGATGCCTGGCTTGTGGTGGTGCCTTTCTACAACAAGCCCACACAGGAAGGGATGTGCCGGTATTTCAAGGAGATAGCGTCTTCAACATCCAAGCCGGTGATACTCTATAACGTGCCCGGCCGTACGGGTGTCAATATGAGTGCCGGGACCTGTCTCAGACTTGCCTGCGATGTCGGCAACATCGTTGCCGTCAAGGAAGCCAGCGGGCGTATGGACCAGATAAGGGAGATTCTTGCCGGAGCTCCGGAGGGTTTTGACGTGCTGAGCGGAGACGACGACCTTACACTCGAAATGATGAGGTACGGAGCATCCGGGGTGATATCGGTAGCATCCAATCTTGTGCCTGACAAAGTGTCGAAGATGTGCAGATGCGCCCTTGCGGCATCATCCAAGGCGGATTTCGACTCTGACTGGATGTGTGCATCCGACATCAATGCCAGCCTTAGCCCCCTCTTCAAGGCCTGCTTCATCGAGAGCAATCCCATTCCCGTCAAGGCGGGTCTGGCGGAACTGGGTCTGTGCTCGGCCGAAATGCGGCTGCCTCTTACGGAAGCGACCCGGAAGACAAAATCGATAATGGAAGAATTGCTGTCCAAAATACGGTAAGGCTTCTTGAATTTGGAAACAGACAGGATATGCAAGTTCTGAAATTCGGCGGCTCCTCGGTGGCGGACGCCACAAATATCTCCAAAGTCCTCGACATCGTCAGCAATGTGGCGATGCGTG
Source organism: Bacteroidales bacterium (assembly GCA_024401865.1). Lineage (GTDB taxonomy): Bacteria > Bacteroidota > Bacteroidia > Bacteroidales > UBA932 > Cryptobacteroides. Next base: position 6,781 of record JAKSKI010000009.1, on the reverse strand, counting down.
ACAGGGTCATACTCGTGTGCTCCGCAATCAAAGGATGCACGGACATTCTCATAAACGAAGGGCCCACACCGGCACTCCTTTCGCGCCACGAGGCAATCATCCGCCGTCTGTTTACAGGAGCGGAAAGGGAAGCTGCTCTTGAGGAATGCCGCAGCGAATTCGCCGCAATCGGCCCGGACACCCCATACAGGGAGGCGTACGGAGAGATATTCTCCACCCGGATAATAGCGGCGAAGCTGGCCTGTGACGGATTGAATACACTGTGGATAGATTCCAGGTCCCTTATCAGGGCGGAGAACGGCAGAGTCATCGAGAAGTTGTCATATCCCTACATAATGGCAATGGTGGACTCCCATCCGGAAGTGAACGTGTTTGTGGCTCCGGGATTCATCTGCACTGACAGGGAAGGTCTGGTGTGCACTCTGGGCAGGGGCGGATCGGATTATAGCGCGGCCATCTACGCTGCAGGGAGCAAGGCTTCCGGGCTTGAGATATGGACGGATGTACCTGGTATAATGACCACCAATCCCAAGGACGTCCCCTCGGCCAGGACCATACCCAACATATCCTACAAGGCGGCGCTCGACCTTGCCAACTATGGCGCCAAGGTACTTTATCCTCCTACCGTGGCACCGGCGATGGATGCCGGCATAGCAATCAACATACGCAACACTTTCGATCCCTCGAACCCGGGAACCGTAATCAGTGACAAGGGAGAGTCCGGTGTCGCTGCCTGGACTGGAGTGGCGTCTATGAGCCAGGGGGACGAATCTGTCATTCACATTGTCGGTGAAGGGAAGCCCAAAGTCGTGATCGGGCAGGAAAGGGCCTCTACCGTCCTCAAGAAGGCCGGTGTACAGGTGACAGAAATGGGAGAGGAAGACGGGAGCATCCGTGTCAAGGTCCACAAGGAGCAGGAGAGAGAGGCGCTTGAAGCAATTCACAGGGAATTCTTCGAGCAGAAGACCACGAACGTGACTGACATATACATCGCCGGTTTCGGAGCAGTAGGCAAGGCTCTCGTGAAGTTGATAGAGAGCAGCCGGGCAAGGGTCGCCGACACGACCGGAAGGTCAATACGCATAGTAGGAATAGCCGACAGCAGGCGTTATGTGATAGACAGGGAAGGTATCAGACCCACAGAAGTGGCCTCCAGACTCAAGGAGGGCATATCCGACAGGAACTTCCGTGACGCCGTTGTCGAGAGCGCGTCCAGAGGTGCGGTGTTTGTGGACTGCTCCGACAGCGAGACTCTGTATGAGGCCTACGGAACATTCTTCCGTAACGGGATAAATGTTGTCACTTCCAACCGCAGGGCTCTTGCGATACCTTATGCCAAATATGCGTCATTGAAGTCCGAAGCTCTGGACAATGGCGTCTCCTTCAGATACGACACTACGGTCGGAGCGGCCATTCCGATGCTGGAATCCCTGTCCGGCACTGTCGTGAACGCCGACTCGCTGCAATCCATCGAGGCCGTCATCTCCTGTACCATGAACAATATCATCACAGGTTATGACGGAGCCAATACCGAGAGTTTCGCCACTCTGCTCCGCAAGGCGCAACAGGCGGGACTTACGGAGCAGGACCCGAGGATGGACCTAGGAGGACAGGATGCCCTGAGGAAGCTCCTGATTCTGGCACGCGAGGCAGGTGTGCCTCTGGAGGAGAAGGACGTCGAGATCAAGCCTATGCTCGGGAAGGAATTCTTCGACTGCTCTCTGGACGAATTCTATCGTAAGCTGGAAGATGACGAGCCCGAATTCATCGCCCGCGAAAAGGAACTGGACGACCTTGGGCAGAGGCAGAGATTCGTCGCTTCCCTGACCAGGGATGCCAGGTCTCCCCTCGGATTCAAGGCATCCATCAGGATGCAGCTTGTGGGTATCGACAGCCCCTTCTACTGGATCAGCGGTACTGAGAATGTCATCTCTATACGCAGTGACATCAATTCATCACCGATGGTGCTCAAGGGAGCGGGAGAGGGCGCTTTGTTCGCTGCGACAGGTATCATAGGCGATATTCTCGGAGTATGATGTCACTGATCAGACATATCTTGACGGTTGCGGCCCTTGCCTCGACCCTGTCTTCCTGCGCTTCCATTCTGGTGGGCATCGGCGCCGGGGACAATCGTTCCGAAGCCAAGATTGAGAGGCAGAGGGAGGAGAACCGCACCAAATGGGAGGGGATTGTCCCGGGAATAATGCCCTGGGCGGATTCACTCAGGGCCGCGGGCGTGATGAAGGATACCTTTATGATGAAAGACGGTGTCAGACTCCACGCCGTGATTGTATATGCGGAGCAGAAATCTCCCCGGACGGCAATAGTACAGCACGGATACACAGCCGGGCCGGAGAACGTAATGCCCATTGTACGGATGTACAGGGACTCTCTTGGATTCAATGTCCTGTCTCCGTCTCTCCGGCATCACGGTTACAGCGAAGGGGACCACGTGCAGATGGGCTGGGAGGACAGGTTTGATATGCTCGCGTGGTCGGAGCAGGCTCACCGTATGTTCGGGGACACGGCTCAGGTGTTCCACGGAGTGTCGATGGGTGCGGCCACGGTGATGATGGCCAGCGGAGAGGATACCCCCGTTTATGTAAAGGGCTTTGTGGAGGATTGCGGTTACACTTCTGCGTGGGAGGAACTGATATTTGCCTCCGACAGATATCTTCACAAGGATGCCCGTTTTGTCGCCAGGGCGGAGAAGTGCTTCGAAAGACGGTATGGTCTGAACCTGCACGAAGCTTCCAGCACGTCCCAGCTAGCCAAGTGCTCCAAGCCGATGCTCTTTATACACGGAGATGCCGATAATCTCGTCCCGGTATGGATGGCTTTCAGAAATTTTGATGCCAAGACCCTCGGCTACAAAGAACTGTGGATAGTGCCCGGAGCCGCGCATTCCAGGTCCTTCCCCTCCCATACCGCTGAATACACCGCCCGCGTGCGTGCCTTCGTTAACAATATATTGGAATAAAGGCGGCGGGGAAGTATTCGATGTGAGTCTCGGGTCCGTCAAACACTATGGACACCACATCGAAGAAGATTTCTTTCCCCGCAAATCTGCCTCTGCCTGTTGTGGCCAGAAAGCGTCTGGCGGCATCCACGATATGCCTTTGCTTGGTATAGTTGACGTTGACTTCCGGGGGTGCCTGGACGGGTGCGGTGCGGCTCTTCACCTCCACGAAATGCAATCCGTCAGGAGCCAGACAGATAATGTCCAGCTCGGTTCTGCCTCCGCGCCAGTTGCGCGCAACGATTGAAAATCCCAGTTCTGAAAGATATCTGCAGGCCTCATCTTCTCCCCGTCTGCCCGTCTGCCTCCTGTCAGCCTTCATATTTCATTCAAATTCGACGATTGTCACTCCCGTACCACCCTGTCTTATGTCCTCATCCCGTACAGACTTGACTCCGGGGACCGTCCGCAGGTATTTCTGAATCTCCTCCCGGAGCACTCCGGTGCCCTTGCCGTGGATTATCCTGACATTGCCCATACCGAGCATTATTGCATCATCCGCGAAATGCATCACCTTGTCAAGGGCATCTGCAAGCCGCTCTCCCCGGAGGTCTATCTCGGGCTTGAAACTCAGTCTTCTCTCGGTGATGGCTGCATCCTGGCGCTGGTATGACGGCTTGAAGTCCTTGCGTACAGCCTCCCTGAATTCGTTGGATGAGATTCTCTCCACTTTGTCAGGGGACATAGTGCTGGATATGCTGCCTATGATGAGGGTGACGGATTTGCTGGAGATCTTGGATACCTCTCCCACGACCCCGCTCTGAATAACTCTCACCTTCTCCCCCACCTTCAGGGGTTCAGCTTTCCTGACAAGAGCCTCGGGAGGCCCTGCAGGGGCATTCTTCTGGCGCTTCTGGATCTTCTCGAGCTTCTTCTCTATGTATTCGTCCCTGGTCTTCTTGCGGGCGATGGCATCCATAAAGCCTTGAAGTTCAAGTCTTGCGGCCTTGGTCTTCTCCTTGTCGGCCTTGGTCTCCTTGATGACACGGATGGTTTTCTCGACCTGTTTGCCGGCATCCTTGACTATGCCTTCGGCTTCTTTCCGGGCATCGTCCAGTATCTTTTTCTTCTGGTCCCTGATGTCCTCGAGTTCCTTCTGGTACCTCTCCGTCAAGCTTTCGAGGGTCTTGTCCGTATGCTTGATTTTCTGCAGCCTCTCATCCAGGGCCCTGCGGTTGCGGGCTATCTTCCTCAGATTGCGCTCTATGCCCACGAACTCCTCTCCTGCACGGTTTTCCGCATCCTTTACAATGGATTCGGGAAGACCAAGCTTGCGCGCAAGGTCAAAGGCGAACGAATTGCCCGGCAGTCCCGGCTCAAGTTGGAATAGGGGTTCGATGCGGGCCGTATCGAACAGCATGGCACCGTTGGTGACGCCTGTCTGCGCTGAAGTGGCGTATAACTTGAGATTGGTGTAGTGGGTGGTGATGACACCATATACCCCCCGATGGTCGATTTCGCTCAGGATTGCCTCTGCGATTGCGCCGCCCGCCGCCGGTTCCGTACCAGATCCGAATTCGTCAATCAGTACCAGAGTCCTGCTGTCGGACAGGGACAGCATAGTCTTCATATCGGTAAGGAATGAACTGTAGGTCGACAGATCATTTTCCAGAGACTGGTCATCTCCGATACTGACAAGGATGCGGTCAAAAATCGGGAATTCGGAAGTCTCGGAGGTGGGGGTCAGCATACCCCATTGGAACATATACTGGAGCAGGCCCACGGTCTTGAGACAAACCGATTTGCCGCCTGCGTTGGGACCCGAAATGAGAAGGATGTGCTTATCCGGGGTAAGAGTGACGCTGAGGGGGACTATCTGCTTCTTCTCCTTCCTGAGGGCTTTTTCGAGAAGAGGATGTCTTGCCTTGCGGAGCCGCAGGCAGTTGTCGGTAGAAATCACCGGGATGCCCGCTATGAAGTCGAGGGCGGTCTGCGCCTTGGCCATAAGGAAGTCCACCTCACCGATGAAGGCGGCGCAGGCTTTGAGCTCGGGAATGTATGGGCGTACGAATTCGGTAAATTCGAAGAGGATTTTCTCTATCTCCCTCATCTCGGCAAACCGGAGCTCGAGCACGTCATTCTCCAGCTCCACGATCTCGGCCGGCTCGATGAAGGTGGTCTTGCCGGTGGACGATTCGTCGAACACGAAGCCCGGAAGTCTCCTCTTGCTGCCTGTGGCGACAGGTATCAGGAATTTGCCGTCCCTGATAGTCACCGAGGCCCCTTCGTCCGCGATACCGTCGGCCTGTGCCTGACGCAGAATGGCTCCCGCCCGCTTGGAGATGGAAGCTTCCTTGTCGCGGAGACTGCGGCGTATGCCGAACAGCTCGTCCGAGGCGGAATCCTTGATGTCTCCGTATTTGTCAAGGATGTTCTCGATGCGCCTCGACACTTCGGAGAAGGTCAGGATAGGGGCAGAGAGATCCTTGAGGTTGGGATAAATGCCGTCCTTGATGCTTCTGAGGAAATTGGTGATTTTGCGGGTGGTGTCAATGAGAGTCTTGAGCTTGCCCAGTGACAGTACATCGATGGATGTGCCTTCCTTCTCCAGAGGCTCGAGGAAGCCCAGCGCGTCTATATATCCCGATGTGGGGAACGAGTCCTCGAACATCAGGATGAGTCGCATCTCATCGGTCAGAAGTAGGCGGTGCCGGATGATTTCGGGATTGGTGGAGAATTCCTCCTCCTCCACCCTGGCCACTGCATAGTCAGTGCTGCAGTGTCCCGAAATTATCGAGCGGATCCTGTCGAATCCGAGTTTTGACTCAAGTCTGGTGTCCATTATTTGTCTTTGCCCTCTCCGCTCAGGAAGAGTTTTAGGTCATTCCTCCCGACCGTCCTGATTTCTCCGAAACGGACGACGGATATCTTGCCGGTCTGCTCGGAAACGACAATCACGCTCGCGTCGCATCTTTCCGTCAGGCCGATGGCTGCCTTGTGCCTCATCCCATAGTGAGCCGGGATGTCGTTGCGGTCGGTGATGGGGAGGGTGCACCTTGCGGCCACAATGCGGCCTCCTCCAATCAGCATGGCACCGTCGTGCAGAGGAGAATTCTTAAAAAAGATATTCTCTATCAACCTCTTGCGTATGTCGGCATCGATTCTGTCCCCGGTCTCCGCCACATCTGTCAGAGGATCCTTGTTTACAATCACTATCAGGGCTCCTGTCTTCTCTTCGGACATTTCGCTGCAAGCATCGGTCAATTCCTCGATGGCATTGTCCTCGAGCACATCATTGCGGCGGCCGAGCAGCTTGTCCAGAATGTTGCGGCTGCGTTTCAGACCCGCCGTCCTGCCGAATCTGGACAGGAACTGCCTGATCTCCGGTTGGAAGATGACCACCAGCGCGACGGCTCCGACGTCTATCACCGTACCCAGCAGGGCCGACAGCATCTTCATGTTGAGGGCCACGGCGACCACCCGTATGACAAGTAGCAGGATGATGGCCAGAAAGATGTTCATCGCGGAAGAGCCGCGAAGCCACTTGAACATCGTATAAATGATAAGGGCGACAACCAGAATGTCCAGAATGTCCACGAACGAAATATGGAGGATGCCCAGAATATCGTGTATCATACTGCAAAGTTAGCATAAATATCGTTCCACGAGCAAAATGCAGGGGCTTTGTGGACAATTAATCAAAAAGTTTTGGAAATCAAATAATTTGTTGTAATTTTGCACCCCCTTAAAAACAGGGAAAGTTCAAATTATAAACAATTAATTAACAAACCAATGCCTGGATTAATTGGAAAGAAAATCGGA
>JAKSKI010000008.1 GCA_024401865.1 Bacteroidales bacterium | reverse complement strand
ACCTGACTCATAATCAGGGAGTCGTAGGATCATGCCCTACAGGGACCACAAAAGGGTTCGAAGCAAATGCTCCGAGCCCTTTTGCTTATCGTCAAAATTCATTAAGTTTGCAGGAACTGAGTTTTTATTAATCCGACATCATTATGAAACGTATTCTATTTCTCCCGCTGGCGGCACTTCTTCTTGTCAATATGATATCGTGCTGTCCCAAACCGGACAATGCGCGCATATGCACGGCAGCCGAAACCGAGCTGACGGGCCGCGGCAACGTCAACGAGGTGCTCACCGTAGTCAATGTGATGGCTGAAGGACAGGGCATCGTCCGTGGCATCGACATCGTTCTCGACGGGGCCGAAGCCGTAGAGGCTGTCAGGGTGTCGGAGGGGACCCCTTATCCCAAAGGTGCCGATTGCAGGCCGTCTGCCCGCATTTCCTGCCCGGGCAGGAGTATCAGGGTGTCCGGGGGGAAGAGCGAATATCATCTGCCCTGCCATATCAGGGTTGACGGCAAGACAACGGTGAGCGTTTGTGCGGACATAAGGGATGATGCCCCTGAGGGGACGAATGTTTCTGCAAAGGTGGTCCGAGTCGATGTCAGCGGTCTTGCTGTGGCTCCGGATATGGAGACCACCGGCAGCCGTCAGGTGATCCTTGCCCGCAGGCTGCTTTACGCCCCCGGCGACTATTCATCCGTAGCCTGGCGCATTCCCGCTATTCTGCAGCTCAGCGACGGGACGCTTCTTGCGGTCAATGACAAGCGCATCGATTCGGAAGAGGACCTTCCGGGCAGGATTGACATAACGTACAGCTACAGTACAGACAAGGGCAGGACCTGGAGCGAGCCCGGCTGCATAGTCGTGAACGACGGATTTATGGGCGGCCACGGAGACCCGTCCCTGGCCCAGCTGCCGGATGGTACGGTAATGTGCATGATGTGCGGAGGAGAGAATTTTTCGCGGTCCTGCAAGGGTAATCCCCAACGCTGCTTCTTCACAGTCAGCAAGGATTTCGGCCGGACCTGGATCGAAGTGCGGGAATTGACGTCGGCATTATGGGGCGAAGACGATTCGCAGCCGCAGACAGCCGGATACACTTCCAACTTCTTCTCCAGCGGCAACTGCCTTGTCCTGCAGAAAGGGGAGCACAGGGGAAGGATGCTGGTTGCGGGAGTTTTCGGCAGGACGGGGTGCCCCAACCTGTTCAACCACGCAGTCTATACCGATGACGGCGGACAGACCTGGCACGCTTCCGCCCTTGCCTGCGGGACGGGAGACGAGGCCAAGATGGTAGAACTCAATGACGGAAGCATCCTGATGAGTATACGTACTGTCGGCGACAGGCTATGGACTGTCTCGAAGGACGGAGGCGAGACCTGGTCGCCTGTCCGGGGCTGGGCAGATATGCACGTGACCAACTGCAATGGTGATATGGTCAGGTACAGTGACAGCCTCCTGATGCACTCCATTACCTATTCGATGGTAAGGGAGAACATCAGTATCCTGCTCAGCAGTGACGAAGGCAGAACCTGGAGCGAAAGGAAGACGATACTCGAAGGCCCAGGCCAGTATTCGTCCATCACCGTGCTCGAAGACGGGACTGTCGGAGCATACATAGAGAAGAACACCTGGTATACAGAACTGTGGTATCTCAATTTCTCGATGGACTGGCTCAGAAGCAGTGAGGCTGAAGTGCCTTTGAATGACAAGGTGGAAGGCATCCGCCTGTGGGAAGGCGGTCCCGAGTGGGCTTCGTGCAATCTGGGAGCATTCTCTCCGGAAGAGAGCGGGGTGTTCTATGCCTGGGGAGAGACATCCCCCAAGGTCACTTTCGGTTGGGACAGGTACAAGTTCGGGGGCAAATTGTCGGTTGGCGCATATCCGGAGCCGGCGCTGAAGGCTTGTGATGATGCGGCATCCGCCCTGCTGGGTGACGGGTGGAGAATCCCCACGGAGAAGGATTTCGAGGATCTTTGCAGCAATTGCGACTGGACCTGGACCAGACTCGGAGGTGTCAGCGGATATATGGTCGAGGGCCCGCTCGGAAGTATCTTCCTGCCTGCAGCGGGATATCGTACGGGCAGCAGGTACCGTTACCCCGGTAACCTCGGTTACTATTGGACATCAATCCCCGTACCCGGGGACGAGACTCAGGCACGGGAATTCTATTTCCATCAGCATTACAGGCACTGTCACGACAGAGGCCGCGACAACGGCCACGTAATCAGGGCCGTCAGAGATTAACGGCCTCCTCCAAGAGCGCTGTACAGGTCGACGACCGCTATCAGGATGTCGGCCTTGTTCTGGATTTCCTCAATCTGTGACTCGAGGAGATTGTTCTGGGCGGTAAGCACTTCAAGATAAGTGCCGCGACCGAATTTCATTTTCAGCTGAGTGGCTTCGAGAGCCCTCTCCATTGCTTCTACGCGCTTGCTGTAGTCCTCAACCTGGCTGTAATAGGTCTTGATGGAGGCTACGGAATTGTTGACCTCATTTCCGGCTTTGAGCAGGGCGTTGGCGTACGCCATCGTGGATTCATCCAGCTGGCTCTTGCTCACCTTCACCATATTGATGTTTTCGCCGGCGTTGAATATGGGCTGTAGAAGATTGCCTACAAGGTTGAATATGACAGCTCCGTCAGCCCAACCCACGGTACCGTTGATCGAGATGTCGGGACAGCAGTTGGCGCGTGCCAGATTGACATTGTAGAATGACTGGGCAAGCTGCTTCTCTGCGGCTTTGACATCAGGGCGGACACGCACGGCGTTGAGGTCGATGCTCTTGACGGCATCGGCATTGACCAGAGGCCGGTCGACTTCATATATGGGATTCCTGGGCACGTCGCAACTGTCACAGCAAAGCAGGAGCCTCATCGAGTTCTCGGCCACATCCCTTACCAGACGCAGCGTCTTGCCGCTTGCGCTTGTGGCGTAGTATGAGCCTTCGAACTGTGATACCGCTGCTTCATCCTCGAGCCCCGCTTCCTTCATTGCGCGTACGGCTTCGACTGATGCCTTCCAGTTGGATGTGGCGGAATCCGTGGCCGCTACCTGGGCATCCAGCATCTGAAGTGTGAAGTAGAGGCTTGCCACGGCTGACACGAGCTCGACTCTTGCAGCCTGCTCATAGTCGGAGAGCTGGTCCCTGTAGGACTGGGCGATGCGTTTCCTGTTGGTGACGCGCCCGAATATGTCAATCTCCCAGGATGCCATACCAAACGAGTATGAGAGTTTGGACATATCCACCTGTCCGGGGAGTCCTATGCTTACGACCGGATTGGCACCGGCAAACAGTCTCGGAAGGTATGCGAGCTTGGCGGATGTGAGCTTGAAGTCCGCCTGACGTACTCTCTCGTGCGCCATCTTGAGGTCCAGGTTGCGTGACAGGGCGCTGTCGATGAGCGCCACGAGCTTCTCGTCCTGGAAGATGTCCTTATATGAAGGCACTTTGATCGCGAGTTCCTCCTCTTCGGTCATTTGAGGCGTATATTTGCCGTACAGACCGCAGGAGCAGACTGCGAGGGACAGTGCCGCAAGCAGCAGTATATTAATATTCTTCATATTCCTTTTCTTTTTCGAGAGGTTTGACTCTCTCCTGGAGAGTCTGGAAAATCACAAACAGTGCCGGTACGAGGAAGAGCAGGCCGACACATCCGACCAGCATTCCGAAAATCGCACCCACACCCAGACTGATATTGCCCATTGCACCGACTCCTGTACTCAGTATGAGGGGAAGCAGACCGATGACCATCGTACCCGCCGTCATAAGGATAGGACGCAGGCGCTCCTTGGCCGCTTCGAGAGCGGCATCCTTGATGCTCATTCCCTCGTGCCGCTTCTGGAGTGCAAACTCGACGATGAGGATACCGGTCTTGGAGAGCAGACCTATCAGCATCACGACGCCGGTCTGCAGGTAGATATTGTTGTCCAAACCGAAGATCCTGGTCATAAGGAACGCACCCATCAGTCCGAGGGGCACGGCAAGCATAATGGAGAACGGCACCAGATAACTCTCATACAGACTCGAAAGGATGAGGAATATGAGGAGGGCCGATATGCCGAAAATAATCATCATGCTCGAACCGTTGCTCTGCTCACGGGTCATACCGCCGAATTCGATTGAATAATCGTTGGGGAGTTCGGACTTGGCGACTTCGCGGACGGCCTGTATCAATTCTCCGGTTGAAGCCCCTTTGGCGGGAGAAGCATTGATCTGGATGGAATTGAGCAGGTTGAAACGGCTGAGGTTGTCCGATCCGTAAATCCTCTTTAGACTGATGAAATTGCTTACCGGTGCCAGCTCGCCCGATGAGGTGCGGGCAAACATCGTGTTGAGGGACCTCTGGTCCACTCGGCTGTCGGGAGTGCCCTGCACCATAACCTTGTATGTCTTGCCGTACAGGTTGATGTCGTTGATGTATGTGCCTCCGATATATGTCGAGACAGTTTGCATCAGTGCCGGAAGCGAAATGCCGGACTTCATGCATCTGGCTACATCCACGTTGACAAGCCACTGGGGATTGTTGACATTGAAGGAAGAGTACGCCGAACCTATCGAGGGGTGCTTGCCCAGAGCTTCCACAAACTGATTCCTGACCTCTGCGAATTCGGTGATATCGCCTCCCACCTTGTCCTGCAGGTAGAGTTCGGCATCGGCCGAGTTGCCGTAACCGGGAATCATAGGCATCATGAACGGAATCAGAGAAGCGTCGGGATAATGTGAGGCAATCCTGGTGTATATGTCCTGCATCACCGAATAGATGGACATGAAATCCCTGTCCTCCCAGTCTTTCAGTTTGACGATGATGAATCCGTTGTTGGAAGAGCGGCCTGCGCTGAATGCAAATCCGGAGCACATTGCGACGCTGGTCACGTCTTCTATCTGTTCGATTTCGGCGGCAATCTGCTGCATGGTCTCATTGGTGATGTTCAAGGATGTACTTACGGGCATCACTACGTCACAGATAAACGACCCCTTGTCTTCCTGAGGGACGAATCCCGTAGGGGTTGTCTTGATGGACCATACCATAAGGACCACGGATGCGGCCACAATCACTATGGCAATCCAGGGCCTCTTGATGAATGGCTTGATACCGTTTCTGTATTTCTCGCTCATCTTGACGAACGCGGTGTCGAATGCCATCGAGAAGCGTTGGTAGAGGCTGGGCTTCCTGCCCTCGCCATCGGCCTTGGGCTTGATGAGAAGCGCGCAGAGAGCGGGGGAGAGGGTAAGGGCGTTGATGGCCGAAATACCCACTGCAACCGCCATGGTGAGACCGAACTGACGGAAGAATGTGCCGCTGGTGCCGGGCATCAGCGATACGGGGATGAACACGGCCATAAATACCAGTGATGAGGTTATGACTGCCATTGAGATTTCGCCCATTGCATCGATGGCCGCCTTCATCGGAGACTGATATCCCGAGTCGAGCTTGGTGTGCACGGCTTCCACCACCACGATACTGTCATCCACCACGGTACCGATTACAAGTACCAGAGCGAAGAGGGAGATCATATTGATGGAGAATCCGGCAAGCATCATAAATGCGAACGTTCCGACCAGAGACACGATGATGCCCACAAAAGGAATCAGGGTGGACTGCCAGTCGTGAAGGAACAGCAGCACTATGAGAATGACCAGAATGATGGCTTCGAGAAGGGTTTTGATGACTTCGTGGATGGATGCGTTGAGGAAGTCATTGGTATCCATCATCACATCGAACTTCAAATCGGGCTGGGATACCTCTTCCTCCTTCAGCAGCGCCGCAATGCTTTCGTTGACCACCTTGGCATTGGATCCCGCCGTCTGATATACGACGCAGAGGGCTCCGGCGTGTCCGTTGATTTCGCTGTTGAACAGATAGTTCTCGGCACCGAGTTCGACCTTGGCGACTTGTCCGAGATAGAGCACTTCACCGTTGGAATTCTGACGGATCACTATATTGTTGAACTCTTCGACACTCTTGAGACGTCCCGAATAGATCATCGTATACTGCACCTGCTCCTTGCTGTCGGAGCCGAAGGTTCCGGTAGCAGCCTCGATGTTCTGCTCGGAGAGGGCCTGGAGTATATCGGCGGGAGTCAGATTGTATCCGGCAAGCACGTTGGGCCTGAGCCAGACACGCATCGAATATTCGGCTCCGAACAACTCGAACTTGCCCACGCCGGTGATTCGCATGATCTTCGGCTTAAGGTTGATGTTGAGGTAGTTGTTCAGGAAGTTGCCGTCATATTTGTCATCGGGTGATGAAATCGCGAAGATCTGCAGGATGGAATTCTGCTGCTTCTGTGTGGTAACGCCGGTCTGCTTGACCTCGGCCGGCAACTTTGAAAGGGCCTGGGACACACGGTTCTGAACATTGACCGTGGCCATATCGGGGTCGGTGCCCTGCCTGAAGTAGACAGTGATTTCGGCATCACCGGCATTGCTCGCCTTGGATGTCATATACATCATGTTCTCCACACCGTTGATGGCCTCCTCGAGAGGGGTGATGACGGATTTCTGGATAGTCTGGGCGGAGGCTCCGTAGTAGAATGTGCTTACCGACACGGTAGGGGGAGCGATGTCCGGATACTGTTCTATAGGCAGGGAAATCAGGCCGATGAAGCCGACTATCAGTATGAGGATACTGATGACGGAACTCAATACCGGTCGCTTGATAAAATTCTTCAGTTGCATAATACAGGTCCCGTATTAGTTCTTAGGAGTGAACTGCATTCCGTTCTTCATCTTGCTGACGCCTTCCGTCACAATCCGGTCACCCTCGGCAAGGCCTTCGTAGATGATGTACTCGGAGTCGTTCAGGCGGTAAACTTTGACCTCCTGGGACACGGCGGTGAAAGTGCCGTCCGGAGCCTGGTTGACCTTGTAGACAAAATGCTTGTCCTGAATCTCGTATGTGGCGGAGCGGGGGATCACGATGCCTTCGGATTCCCATTCGGTGCGTACGCGTCCGTTGCCGCCAGCCGCCAGGATGCCGTCGGGATTGCTGAAGGCAACCCTGACACTGATGGCGCCGGTCATTTCATCGATGATGCCGGATATGGTCTCGATGTGACCTTTGTGGCTGTATACGACATCGTCTCCGAGAATCAGTTCGGCTTCGGGCAGACTCTTCATCAGGTTCTCCTTGCTTCCGGCTTCGCGCAGCAGTTCAAGGTAGGTGTCCGAATTGATGGAGATGTAGGCATATACCATACTGTTGTCGCTGACGACAGTGATGGGCTGTTGGATGGTAGGGCCCACAAGGCTTCCCTGACGATAGGCGATCGTACCCACCACGCCGTCGTGGGGAGCGCGCACTATAGTATGGTTGAGGTCGCTGCGGGCGTGCTTGAGGGCTGCCTCGGCCTCTGCCAACTGAGCCTTGGCCACCTCAAGGGCATTGCTGTGCACCTTGTATTGGTGCTCGGCCACGACGCCCTTCTCATACAGTTGCCTGGTGGCGTCGGCCTCGAGCTCATAGGTCCGCACGTTGGTCTTGGCCATATTGACTGACGCTTCGGCATTGTCGACGGCAGCCTGATAGGGTGTATCGTCAATGACAAACATTTTCTGTCCCATACGGACATTGTCACCTTCCTTGATAAGCACCTGCGTAAGGGTTCCCGAAACCTGAGGTATGATGCTGATGTCCTGCTTTCCCTTTATCTGGGCTGGAGACAGGATGGGTATCTTGCAAACCTGAGACTCCACTGTCATCACTTGTTTCTCCGGAATCACGGTCTCCTCTGATGCGGAGCCGCCGGATCTGCCGCAGGAGAGAGTAAGGACTGCAGTCAGCGCCAGAAGGATAGAAGTTCTTTTCATATAGCTGAGAATGTTAATAATTAACAATTGATTGAAATCCCACAAAGATAATCAATATTGTTGGAATATGGTAGACAGCAGGTCGAAACGCACGATCCCCGTAGTCGACTTGTCGCCGTGCATGCCGGGTTTGATGCGGAGCCAGTCCAGGTAAGGCTGGTCGTTGTCCAGAGCGGGGATGTCTCCGAACATAGGCATTATACTGTTGGAAATGCGTACGGTGAGTGTATGTCTCTTGTGCCTGCAATCAGCGGGAACGGTCCATTCGTAGGGACCCCAGGCTCTCCTGCCGAGGGATTTGCCGTCCAGAAACAACTCGGTGCAGGCGAGGTTGGTGTCGAGACGGATGATGTCGCCTCCGCCGCAGCGCAGTCTGAGTTCCATATCATAAGTCCCCACATAATCGGGAGCAGCGGTTGCGGTGGAACTGTAGCCTCCTGTCCAGGGACCCAGAGTGTGGCTTGCCCTGTCATAGGCAAACTCTCCCGCGATGAATGCAGTGGGCAGATACCTCATATCCACGTCTTCTCCGGCGAATTCCAGGGTATGCGCTCCGGGCTGCAGGCTTAGCGGCTCCGTTGTCCTGTACAGGCTTGCGAATCCCTGTGGAAGTTCGGCGCATCTGTCAGTGAGACTGAGCTCCTCCCCGTCAAGCCGGACCTTGCAGGGGTCCACTTCGGATCGGATGAAGAACCTTATGCCGTCAAGACGCGACGTCAGGGTGAAGGAGAACCGGGGGGACTCCCTTGTATGCAGACAGCGTACCAGATTTGGTCCGTCGAGGGACATTGTGACCGTCCGAGTCACCCGGTCCGTCAGATCTGAAATCTGTCCGGCAGGCAGGGTCTGATCCATATCCGCGAATGTTCCGGCAAACGCGCCATGTCCCGGCAGACGCACGTGTCCCTCCCCCTCCGGCGTGATTACCGACAGAAGACGGTCGGTGCGGTCCTTGTCCGTCATATCCACCAGCACTACGGATCCGTCGTCGAAGCGGCGTACAAACACGTCCCGTGTCTCCTCTCCGTCGCAACTTACCACAACTTCCCGGGGCTCGACACTTGTGATGCGGGCCATATATTCTTCCTGGTCCCGGTACCTGCCGTCTTGCCCTTCGATGAAGAATCCTTCCTTCCCGAAAGACAGCACGGGTGTGCCGGGGGAGGCGGCCTCGTCCTCATCCAGAAGGGCGAACTGTATCTGGTGGCTCATCAGAGCCTCGAGGAAGCGCAGATAGCTCCTGCCCTCCTCTTCGAAGGCGGGTGTCTTGTCAAGGCTGGCAAAATATCGGGACGGCACCCTCACCAATACTTTTGGGGTGTAGGGCTTCCTTGCAAACGATGCCGCACGCTCCGCCTCGGGGCATATCTGCCTGTAGTAGTCGAACCAGGGCTGGGTGCGGCCGCTCTGGAAGTACCAGTCTCCCTTGTCCTTGTTGCCGCGGGCATCCATAGCCGCCACGGCCATTATGTAGTTGTTGACCCCGAAAGCCGAGCAGAGCCACATCAACTGTCTCTGATGTGACAGCGTCAGGTCTGCCGGCCCTACCGAGTACATTTCGCACATTGCGTCAGACTTGCCCCGGGAGGCATATTGCACCAGAGCCAGTCCGGAGATTTCCATCTCGCGGGCGTTGATGTCGAGGTCGCTGTTGGCCTCATCGAATCCGGGAATGCCGAAGGCGCTGAGCATCTTGAGATTGTTGCCGTTGCATCGGGCTCCCTTGTAGAGTTTCTCGTACATCAGGTGCCCGGTCAGTCTGATACCGTGTCTGTCGCACCAGTCGGCCAGGGCTTCCACATAGGTGTGACGCATCCTCTCGCCGTATACGGTGTAGTAGTCTGCCCAGAGCTGCCCGTACGACCTTCCGTCCAGAAATGCTTCCACGTCGCTGTGGAGATCCCTGCCGCAGGCCTCGGCATAATCTGCCTCCAGACCGTCATACCAGGTGATGCCGAAGTGGTCCCTGTTGTCAGGGATGGTACTGTAGCCCAGAATTTCATCGGTGAAGATGGCGGGGATGACATTGCCGAAATATTTGCCGAACTCGGCATAATACCGCTCGTGGGTCAGATTGATGAACCGGGACACCGCCTTGGGGTCGAGAATGTCGGCATTGGCCCGGTTGAGCTCCACCCGGGTGTCGTATCCGCCGTCCTCCCTCCTGTCGAAATACAGGACCTTGGGATAGCAGTCCTCGTTGCCGTCAGCCGTAACCTGACCGTTGCACCTGCCCGAGGGCCAGTTGAACTCGTCATAGAGCCAGACTTTCATCCCGAGCGAATCGGCCACTTCTATACAGTCCCGGCACAGGCGGAACCACTCCTCGCTCATATATTCTATCTCAAGTCCGCTCCTGGGGTAAATCAGGAACTGCCTGATACCGACTTCGTGGTAGTCGCAGAGCATTTGGGTCACGTCAGACCTTGTGGGGCGTCCCGTGATGGCCGTCATCTGGATGACGGGGTTTATGGTCAGGAGGCTCAGGGCCGTAAGAACAGTTGTCAGAAGCATGGCAGTGAGTGTCTACAAATAAAATTCCCGGCAGAGTTCGGTATATTCCTCGGTTTTGCGCCCGTCCCTCTGGAGTGTAAGTTCCTCCTCGGAGCAGACCGGCCTGGTACCGTTGCAGCGCCGGAATTCGGCGACCGTACGGCGGGGCGCCTTCCCTTCCACCGTCCTTATGCGCGTCATTCTGAAAGGGAACAGCCCGAACGAGGCGGCCGTCCTGAGCAGCCTCCGCTCCTCTTCCGAAGGAAGGATAAGGGACAGAATCCCTTCACCTTCTATAAGCCTGTCCGCGGCGAACGCCAGGATATCCCTGTATGATAGAGTCGATGTGTGCCGGGCTTCAGCCTCTCTGGCATCGGGATTGGGCAGGGAATTGTCATAATATGGAGGATTGGAGAAAATGGCGTGATATGAGTCCTCTGCGGAATCCCTGCCGAATTCTTCCAGACTGCAATGGCGGGCCGAAAGATGCCCGGCCCACGGGGATGCGGCGAAATTGTCCCGGGCATCCTCGATGGAGGGACCGTCTATGTCTATGGCGGTAATGCGCCAGTCCGGGGAGTTGCAGCCTGCCAGCCTCTGAGCGGCCATAAGCGCTATCACGCCCGAGCCCGTCCCTATGTCAAGGAGAACCCCTCCTGTGTCGGGAAGTGTCATTATGGAGCCCAGCAGAACTGCGTCGGTGCCTGTTTTCAGCGCCGACCTGTCTTGACTGACAGTGAATTGCCTGAAGCGGAAGTCTCCCATCCGTTATACGAACATCCCGTCCTTCATAGTCAGCGACCTGTCGCAAAGATCCGCGAGGGCGTTGTCGTGAGTGACTATCACAATGGTCTGGCCGAGTTCTTCACGCAGACCGAAGAACAGGGAGCGGATCTCCTGCCCCGTGACGCTGTCCAGATTGCCCGTGGGCTCGTCGGCGAGCAGTATTGCCGGCCTGTTGACAAGAGCCCTGGCAATGGCTGTCCTCTGCTGCTCTCCGCCGGACAGTTCGGACGGCTTGTGGGTCAGGCGTTCGGCAAGTCCCACTCTGGTCAGAAGTCCGATGGCCCGCGTCTCGATCTCCCTGCGGGAAGCCCCGCCGGATATCAGTGCGGGTATCATCACGTTCTCCAGGGCCGTGAATTCCGGAAGAAGATGGTGCTGCTGGAACACGAATCCTATCTTCCCGCCTCTGAAACGGGCCAGTTCGCTGTCGCTGAACTTCCTCCCGAGACTGCGGGAAGCGCCGTCACCTCCGGCAAAGACGGTGAGTCCGTCTATGATGAGCGATCCTCCGTCGGGGGTGCTCAGAGTGCCCAGTATCTGGAGAAGCGTGGATTTGCCCGCTCCCGACGCTCCGGTGATGGCGATGATTTCACCCTGTTCCGCCTCGAAATCTATACCCTTGAGGACTTCGAGTGTCCCGAAGGATTTCCTGATATTGGTTGCTCTGATTATCATATCGCAAAATTAGTATTCTTTTTTGTTTTTTGGCAAAAGGGCCGTAACTTTGCTGACCCTTCGGGGATATCGGGGTGTGGCGCAGTTGGCTAGCGCACCTGCTTTGGGAGCAGGGGGTCCCGCGTTCGAGTCGCGGTACCCCGACATTAAGACAGGTAAATCATATGCTTGAGGAAACAAGGGATAGAACCATAACCCGTGTGACGCTTTGGAGTGCATTCGGCAATCTGGCCTTGTCCGTACTCAAGCTGCTTGCCGGCATCTTCGGCAAGAGTTCGGCCATGGTGGCCGACGCCGTCCATTCCCTCTCGGATCTGGTCACGGACGTGATAGTGCTGGTGATGGTCAGGCTGTCCTCGCGCGGCAGGGACAAGGACCACGATTTCGGACACGGCAAGTACGAACCCCTGGCCACAACCCTCATAAGCGTCGTGCTCCTCGTTGTGGGAGTTGAACTTATGGCAGGAGGTATCAGTAAAATCAAGTTGGTGCTTGACGGAGGAACGATACCCGTCCCCGGTACTGTCGCCCTTGTGGCGGCACTTGTGTCGATAGCCATCAAGGAACTGCTGTATCAATGGAATTACAGGGTGGGCAGACAGGTCGACAGCAGCGCAATGATGGCGAATGCCTGGCACCACCGTTCCGACGCCCTTTCATCCATAGGCTCCGCCGTCGGTATCGGAGGGGCTATGCTGCTTGGTGGCAAATGGATTGTTCTCGACCCTCTGGTGGCGTGCATAATAAGCATTGTGATCATAGTGGTGGCCGTGAAGATGTCCATCCCAGCCGTCAGGGAACTTACGGACACTTCGCTTTCTGATGAGGTGGAGGACCGCATCACTGTCCTGATGGAGTCGGTCGCGGGTGTGGAGAACGTACACGACCTCAAGACCAGACGCAACGGCCGCTCATATATGATTGCCGCACATCTTGTGGTGGATCCTGCAATGAGTGTGAAGGAAGCTCACGACATCACGGTCCTGGCCGAGGACAGCCTCAAGCGGGAATTCGGTCAGGACACCCAGGTTTCCCTCCACGTCGAGCCCCACGTGGATTCGGATTAGGAGTCTAGTCCAGTTTGAGCACTGCCATGAATGCCGACTGCGGCACCTGGACCTTGCCGATCTGACGCATACGCTTCTTGCCCTCCTTCTGCTTTTCGAGCAGTTTGCGCTTACGTGTCACGTCTCCGCCGTAGCACTTGGCGGTAACGTCCTTGCGCACCTGTTTCACGGTCTCTCTGGCAATGATCTTGGCTCCCACAGCCGCCTGAATCGGAATGTCGAACTGCTGGCGGGGGATGAGGTCCTTGAGCTTGACGCACATCTTGCGCCCGAATTCGGCTGCGTTGTCGGCGTGAATCAGGGTGGACAGGGCATCGGCTGGCTCGCCGTTGAGCAGAATGTCAAGTTTTACCAGCTTCGCCGGGCTGTAGCCGGTCTGGTGGTAGTCAAAGGAGGCGTAACCCTTGGATATGCTCTTGAGCTTGTCATAGAAGTCGAATACGATTTCAGACAGGGGCATATCGAAGTTGAGCTCCACGCGGTCGGCGGTGATATAGTGCTGGCTGACCAGGGTGCCCCTCTTGTCAAGGCACAGCTTCATAATGGGTCCGAAGAACTCGCTCTTGGAGATGATCTGAGCCCTGATGAACGGTTCCTCGATGTGGTCTATCAGTGTGGGGGCGGGAAGTCCTGAGGGGTTGTGCACGTCAATGCATTCGTTCTGGGTGGTGTAGACTTTGTACGACACGTTGGGTACGGTCGTTATCACATCCATATCGAACTCGCGGAACAGCCTTTCCTGCACGATTTCGAGGTGAAGCAGGCCGAGGAAACCGCAACGGAAACCGCTGCCCAGGGCAAGTGAACTCTCGGGCTCGTAGACGAAGGAGGCGTCATTGAGCTGGAACTTCTCGAGTACGGCGCGCAATTCCTCGAACTTGTCCGCCTGGACGGGGTACATGCCCGCGAACACCATGGGCTTGACCTCTTCGAATCCGGCGATGGCCTCGCTGCACGGTTTTGACGACAACGTTATGGTGTCGCCGACCTTGACTTCGGCCGCGGCCTTGACGCCCGTGATGACGTAGCCCACGTCACCGCAGCCGACCTCACCCGTGGGGACGAGCTTCATCCTCAGGATGCCGACCTCTTCCACGTCATAGTCCTTTCCGGTAGCGCAGAACCTGATCTTGTCACCCTTGCGTATGCTGCCGTTCCGGATTTTGAAATAGGCTATGACTCCTCTGAACGAATTGAACACCGAGTCGAAGATCAGGGCCTGGAGAGGTGCGCCGGGGTCGCCGTCGGGGGCCGGGATCTTCTCCACGATAGCGTCCAGAATGGGGGCTACGCCTTCCCCCGTGCGAGCCGAGACCTTGAAGATGTCTTCGCTCTTGCAGCCCAGCAGGTCACATATCTCATCGGAGACCACCTCCACCTGTGCGCTCTCCATATCTATCTTGTTGAGGACCGGTATGATTTCCAGACCGTGGTCGATTGCCATATAAAGGTTGGAAATGGTCTGGGCCTGAATACCCTGGGAGGCATCCACGACCAGCAGGGCCCCCTCGCAGGAGGCTATGCTTCTGGACACTTCGTAGGAGAAGTCCACGTGGCCCGGAGTGTCGATGAGGTTGAGCCTGTATTCCTCTCCCCTGAACCTGTGGATCATCTGGATGGCGTGGCTCTTGATGGTGATGCCCTTCTCCTTCTCCAGATCCATGTCGTCCAGAACCTGATTCTCCATATCCCTTTGGGACAGTGTCTGCGTAAGTTCGAGCAACCTGTCGGCGAGAGTGCTCTTGCCGTGGTCGATGTGCGCGATGATGCAGAAGTTTCTGATATTCTTCAATTCCATACCGATGTGCAAAGATAATAATCTTTGGTGAAATGACAGATGTGCGCGCATAATGTTGCTGTTGTTGCGGATTTTGTCTAATTTTGTGTGATAAGGCAACAAATTCTAACGATCTATATCTTATGTCAAATTCTATCAGTGTGCTGAACCGTGCTGCCGACAATATCCGAATCCTCGCGGCGGCGGCAGTCGAGAAGGCCAAGTCCGGGCACCCCGGCGGAGCTATGGGCGGTGCGGATTTCATCAATGTCCTTTATTCGGAGTATCTCACCTACGACCCCAAGAATCCCACCTGGGCCGGCAGGGACCGCTTTTTCCTTGATCCCGGCCATATGGCCCCGATGCTCTATTCGCAGCTTTGTCTTTGCGGCAAGTTCTCCATCGAAGAGCTCCAGCAGCTCCGTCAGTGGGATTCGCCGACTCCCGGTCACCCGGAAGTCGACGTGATCCGCGGCATCGAGAATTCTTCCGGTCCGCTCGGACAGGGACACGCCTATGCCGTCGGCGCCGCTATCGCCGCCAAGTTCCTTGCAGCCCACACAGGCAACCCCACCTTCGCAAAGGAGACCATTTATACATATATCTCCGACGGAGGAATAGAGGAGGAAATCAGTCAGGGCAGCGCCCGCATCGCAGCGAATCTCGGTCTTGACAACCTCGTGATGTTCTACGACTCCAATGACATCCAGCTCTCTACCGAGACCAATGTGGTGATGAACGAGGACACTGCAGCCAAGTTCCGCGCATTCGGATGGGAGGTCTTCGAGATCGACGGCAACGATGCCGCACAGATCCGCAAGGCAATCGAGGCTGCGAAGGCCGTTACCGGAAAGCCTGCCCTTATCATCGGCAAGTGCATTATGGGCAAGGGAGCAGTCAAGGCCGACGGTACATCATACGAGAGAAACTGCAAGACCCACGGCGCTCCTCTCGGAGGCGACGCGTTTGTCAATACTGTCAGGAACCTTGGAGGTGATCCCGACCAGCCGTTCCGTATCTTCCCCGAGGTCGCCGAGCTTTATGCCAAACGTGCCGAAGAGCTTGAGAAGATTTCCGCCGCACGCTATGCGGAGGAGAAAGCCTGGGCGGAGGTTAATCCCGGGAAGGCCGCACAGCTCGCTGAGTGGTTGAGCGGCAATGCGCCCAAGATTGACTGGAGCAGTTGTGTCCAGAAAGAGAACGATGCCACCCGCAACGCTTCCGCAGCCTGCCTCGGCGTCCTTGCAGAGCAGGTTCCCAATATGATTTGCGCTTCAGCGGACCTTTCCAATTCTGACAAGACCGACGGATTCCTCAAGAAGACCCAGGCCTTCCGGAAGGGAGACTTCAGCGGCGCCTTCTTCCAGGCGGGCGTTTCCGAACTCACGATGGCCTGCTGCTGCATCGGTATGGCTCTTCACGGAGGCGTCATCCCTGCGTGCGGCACTTTCTTCGTATTCTCTGACTATATGAAGCCTGCTGTCCGTATGGCAGCCCTTATGGAACTTCCCGTCAAGTTCGTGTGGACACATGATGCTTTCCGCGTAGGCGAGGACGGCCCTACTCACGAGCCTGTGGAGCAGGAGGCCCAGATCCGTCTTATGGAGAAACTCAAGAATCACAGCGGCAATCCTTCGATGCTCGTTCTCCGTCCTGCAGACGCGCTCGAAACCACCGAGGCCTGGGCTCTTGCAATTGAGAATACCAAGACCCCCACAGCTCTCATCCTTTCACGCCAGAACATCAACTTCCTCCCCGCAGGCAATGATTATTCCGCAGTCGCCAAGGGAGGATACATCGTCGCCGGTTCCGATGAGAATCCCGATGTGATTCTCGTAGCCACAGGTTCCGAAGTCTCCACTCTGGTTGCCGGAGCGGAACTCCTTCGCGCCGACGGCAGGAAGGTCCGCATCGTTTCTGTGCCGTCCGAAGGCCTCTTCCGTCTTCAGAGCAGGGAATATCAGCAGAGCGTGCTTCCGACAGGTGTGAAGAAGTTCGGTTTGACCGCCGGTCTCCCCGTAAACCTTCTCGGTCTCGTTCCCGAAGCTGAAGGCAGCATCTGGGGACTTGAGTCGTTCGGCTTCTCGGCACCTTACAAAGTGCTCGACGAGAAACTCGGATACACCGCGCAGAACGTATACGAGCAGGTCAACAAACTGTTCTAGGACAATATCCTAAGGTACAGGATCATATCCGCTGCCGCCCCAGGGATGGCAGCGGATTATTCTTTTGAATGACAGCAGGAATCCCTTCAGGGGGCCGTACTTCCTGAAGGCTTCCAATGCATACTGGCTGCAAGTGGGAGTGAATCTGCAGGTCGGGGGCTTGAGTGGGGAAATGCAGATCTGATAAAATTTTATCAGAAGGATGAAGGGCGTTGCGAGTATATTCCTGAGAGTCATAGCCTATCTCAATCTGGTGAGTATTTCACCCACTTCCGCCCTTATGACATCTGAATCGCAGATCTCCTGTGAATTGTAGAAGAACAGGATGTCAGACCCTCCGGCAAGCAGCGATTTCTGGGTGCGGTAGGCCTCTCTGATGCGGCGCTTGAGAAGGTTGCGCCTGACTGCCCTTTTGAAGTTCCTTTTGGGCACGGAAACCATAATGCGGTTGATTTCCAGTCCGTTGTCTAGGGTGCAGTATTTGAAATGCCCCAGATGACCCCATCTGCCTTTGGATGTGAGGGCGCCTATGGCCGCCTTGCCGGACAGCCTCTCCTCTTTGGATAAGGTGTTGACAGGGCGCGTGTCCATATCTTATTTGGATGATGACAGGCAGAGTTCGATGGCTTTGGCTGCCGAGGGCGCTTCCGGGGTAGGACCCTGGAAGACGGTTTCCAGACCGGCCTCGTCCATCGCTTTGACTATACTCTTGCCGAATGATATGAATTTGATGCCTTCCGGCTTGAAGTCGGGGTAGTTCTCGTATAGGGATTTGACGTCGCTTGGGTTGTAGAGCACCATATAGTCAAAGCTGTGCAGGTCCAGGTCGTGCAGGTCCTGCGATACGGGTTTGACAAGGGAGCCGACCGCGTAATTAAGTTTCTTGTCATCGAAGAGTCTGGTGAGGGCACCGGGGTTGGAACCTTCGGCCGAAGTTATAAGGAACTTCTCCTCCCTGTGCTTGGATCCGATGAGCGAAACCAGCGAGGTCGGGGTGCCGTCGCCGAAGAAGATTTTGCGCTTGCGGTATACGATGTGCTTCTGGAGATACATGGCAACCATTTCCGTGGTGCAGAAATATTTCATCGTATCGGGGACCTTTATGCGCAGGCCTTCGCACAATTTGAAATATGCGTCGATGGCGTGCCGGGAAGAGAACACTATTGCGGTGAACTCCTGAAGATTGATTCTCTGGGCACGGAACTCCTTGTCCGAAAGAGGCTCTATGAGAAACAGGGGATGAAATTCGACTTCGACACCGAACTTCTCCTGAAGGGGGATGTAGGCGTTTAACGAAGACGGGGCCTTCTGCGAGATCAATATCTTCATAGTACGAATTGTCTTACGGTCATAACATCATTCCGGATGCGACAATCAGAGCCGCCGGGATGATATCGAGGGCGCAAAGATACAAAAATGTTTGCAATGCGCTGCAACGGAGAGCCATAATTCGTCCGGACACCAGCAGGAATGCAAGGTAGAAGGCGGCTGTCTCCGCCAGCAGAACAATCCTTATCGAATCGTCCGGGACTCTGAAAATCAGCATTGTGCCAAGGCTGGCCAGCATTACTGTCACAAGTGGGATGAACGAGGTGAACAGGACGTTGACGGCCGCGGCCGACTCGTCGCCATTCAATTTTGACGGTCGCAGCAGGGATATCAGCCAGCGGATTATGACAAAGGCGGCCAGAACGGCGGCCCGGGAAGCTATGGTCCACTGAGGCTCCAGGGTGTCGATGAAGGAGGGGCGGTACAGACCGAATCTGTCCACCATCAGCAGAAACGGCAGGGAGAGCGTCAGAGCCGTGAGGTTGCGTTCCGTCGAACTGTGTATGCTATGTTCCAGGCTGACATTGGGCCTGGCCCTGAATAGACATCCGGACAATGCCGGCAGCTGCCTCAAATAATCTTTGAGATTTATGACAAAGAGAATGACCGCCACCAGAGTGATAATGACGTTAACGGTGCAGTCGGACCACGAAGGCTCCATTCCCGCAATCTCTGCGGGAGTTGCGGGAAGGTGAAGAGTGCCGAATCCGTCAGTTGCCATCAGTTGCCGCGTTTAGCCTTGTAGCCCATTTCCTGAAGCAGGGACGTCACTTTGTCCCTGAGGTCGCCCTGTATGGTTATCTCCCCGTCCTTGGCGCTTCCGCCCACTCCGCATTTGACCTTGAGGGACCTTGCCAGTGCCGCAAGGTCTTCCTGAGACCCGATGAATCCTTCCACAAGGGTAACCTGCTTGCCTCCCCTCTGCTTGCGGTCTATCCTGACGGTGAGCCGTTGGGAAGAGGGTTCGGGAGTGGCCGGAACTTCTTCGGCGGCCTCCTCGTAATGGAAGTCCGGATTGGTGGAGTAGACAACTCCGAGGCGGTTTTTCCAGTCGTTCTGGGCCATACTTTGGTAAAGTTTTTGCAAAGATAAGGATTTTGGTTGTATATTTGCCAATCCGTGTGCGCACGGGTATTAGCAATTCTGATACAGGATACAGATGGATATCAAGACTTTCAATTTGTGGAACAGGTTATGCGCGCTGGCGGCTCTCGCCGTGTCGGCCGTGACCTATCTCCTCACAATCGAGCCGTCCGCGTCATTCTGGGACTGCGGTGAATTCATAGCGTCATCATACAAGCTGGAAGTGGGCCATCCTCCCGGAAACCCCGTGTTCCAGCTTTTTGCCCGCATTTTCACGATATTCGGTGACAATATGCACGCCGCCGTGCTGGTCAATTCGATGAGCGCCATCTGCTCGGCCCTTACCATCATGCTGCTGTATCTGACCATAGTCTGGCTGGTCAAGCGCATAATCAGACCGGAGGAGAACGGGTATTCCGCCGCTTCCGCGATTGCGGTCTTCGGCTCGGGCCTTGTAGGCTCCCTTGCCTATTGTTTCTCGGACACCTTCTGGTTCTCCGCAGTCGAGGGTGAGGTTTATGCGATGAGTTCGCTTTTCACGGCCCTGGTGTTCTGGGCCATGACCAAGTGGTATGACCAGGCGGACAAACCCCGTGCCGACAGGTGGATCGTGCTGATAGCGTTCCTGATGGGATTGAGCATCGGCATCCATCTGCTCAACCTGCTTGCCATCCCGGCTTTGGTGTTTATGTTCTACTACCGCCGTCGCGAGGACAAGCCTTTCACCTTCCGGGAATTGTTCAGGATTTTCCTGGTGGGTGTCGCCATCCTCGCCGTCATATTGTTCGTGATAATCCCGCTGCTGCCCAAGATGGCCGCATATGTCGACCTGTTCTTCGTCAACGTGCTCGGCCTTCCGTACAATACCGGTGCCGCGTTCTTTATGGTGCTTGTCCTGGGCCTGTGCTTCTGGGGACTGTTCGTGACGCTACGCAAAGAGAAGGCGTTCGCCAACACGGCCCTTCTGTGCCTCACCACAATCATCATCGGATTCTCGGTGTTCAGCATCGATATCATCCGTTCCTGCGCCAAGACTCCGACCAACGAATACCAACCCGACAACGCCTTCACCCTTGTGAGGTATCTCAGCCGTGAGCAGTATGGTTCCACGCCTCTGGTTTACGGTCAGTATTACGACGCCCCCTATGAGTTGAAGCAGACCAGATACTGGGCGCCCGTCGACGGGAAGTACAGGAAGGTGGACGGTCCCGTGGATGCCGCCTACAAACCCGAAGGTAAAATGCTCTTCCCCAGAATGTGGAGCGGCAGCCCTGACGGCAAGTATGAGGATTTCTATGAGGCATATACCGGAGGCAAGGGCCGGTATGTCAAGGATGCCAGCCACAGGAAGCCCGGTATGGGAGCCAATCTGGCGTACTTCTTCGACTATCAGCTCAACTGGATGTACTGGAGATACTTCATGTGGAACTTCGTGGGAAGGCAGAACGATGTCCACAGCCCGGTGCCGGGTAACATATTCTTCGGCAACTGGGAGAGCGGAGTCGGATTCATAGACGATTTCCGCCTGGGCGACCAGTCGGATGCGCCTTCGCTCCTTGCTGACAACAAGGGCAAGAACCATTATTTCTTCCTTCCGCTGATACTCGGGCTTCTGGGACTGTTCTTCCAGTTCGACAGGGACAAGAGGGGATGCTGGCTGACTTTCCTGATGTTCTTCATGACAGGCATAGCCATAGTCATATATCTCAACCAGCCGCCCTATCAGGTCAGAGAGAGGGATTACGCCTATGCGGGCTCTTTCTATTTCTTCTCGGTATGGATAGGCATTGCCGTTGCGGCTGCATATACCTGGATTGAAGAGGCCCTGAACCATAAGAAAGGTCTGGTCGTGGCTTCAGTCGTGACCCTGGCCTTCCTGGGCGCTCCCGTGTTGATGGCAAAGGAGAACTGGGACGATCACGACCGGTCCAACCGCCGCACGGCCGTCGAACTCGCCAGGAACTATCTCAATTCCGTGGGGGAGAACGGCTATCTCATCACTCACGGTGACAATGACACGTTCCCCGTATGGTATGCGCAGGAGGTGGAGGACGTGCGTCCTGACGTGAGGGTGATCAACACCTCCCTGCTCGGGACCGACTGGCATATCGACCAGATGAAATGGGCCTGCAACAAGTCGGCGCCGCTGCCTCTGACTGTCCCGGCATCGCAATATTTGTATGGTACCAACGAATACGTGCCGATCTACGACAAACGTTCCAAAGTGATGCCGATATCCGACGTGATGACCCTGTTCCGTCATCCCGACGTCAAGGTGCCCCTGTCCAGCGGACGTAAGGTGGACTATATCGCGTCCCGTCGCATTTCCGTGCCTGTCAACAGGGAGAATGTAATCAGATACGGCATCGTGGACGCAAAGTTCGCGGACTTGATACCCGACGAGATAGTGCTGACCATTCCCGAAGGCAAGGATTATATCGGCAAGCCCGAACTGTTCCTCCTTGACCTTCTGTCCAATTACCAATGGGACAGGCCGCTGCATATGCTCAGCATGGGAGGGGACCTCAATATTGGCATCAAGGATTATCTCGAGTTCGAGGGCTATTCCTATAAGTTCGTCCCTATCAAGAACAAGACGACCTCCATGTCCCCGGATTTCGTGGATACCGATGAACTGTACCGCAAGCTTACTGAGGATTTCTGCTGGGATGCAGTGTCCCGCAGCGATTATTTCATCGACTATCAGAACCTCTATACCAATCTCGGAGTGATGTCGGTGCGTGCGGTGTTCCTGGCTTCCGCCAAGGCGTTCCTTGCGGCGGGGGAGAACGGGCGCGCTCTCGAGATGCTTGACTCAAGCCTTGAGGTGATGAAGAACTATCCTCTCGAGACCGTTCCTGTCGAACTCTCCACAAATGATTATCTCGTCCTGGAGATGGTGGATACCTACTACAAGTTGGGAGAAGCCGGGAAGGCCCGGGCTCTTGCCGTGGATATGGGCAACGCCCTGATGGAGTCAATGACCTTCTTCCTCGAGTTCTACGAGTACGGAAGGGATCAGTTCGAGTCCTGCGTCAACTACGTGTATTATCTGTCGGACATATTGGAGAGAGGCGGAGACAGGGAGATTGCCCTCAAACTTAAAGACAATGTATCGGCCCTGTTCAAGGCCGCTACCGAGAGTTAGCGGGTCAGGCTGATTACAACCGAGAGCGGGAGGACTTTGCCGAATCTGTCATTGAGGGCGAGTTCCCCGCTTTCGAGTTTGTATGAGCCATCCGGCATTCCGGCATCGAGGCCGAACGCCTCCCGTACCACCGTTTCCCCCAACGCGGGGGAGAAACCGTTGGAATAGAGATTGAGTACCAGGAACGAATGCTCGGGCTTGAGAATTGAAGAAACGGTGCGGAGCATTTCGAAAAGGCACTCGTCGAGTTTCCATTTCTCTCCGTCCGGTCCGTGTCCGTATGCGGGGGGATCGAGTATGATTCCGTCATAGAACTTGCCCCTGCGGGACTCGCGCACAGCGAATTTCATCGCATCCTCCACCACCCATCTGATGCCGTCCAGGCCGCTGGCTTCCATATTGCCTCTGGCCCAGGTCACGACCTGCCGTACGGAATCCAGATGCGTGACGTCAGCTCCCGCAGATCTGGCCGCCAGGGAGGCTGCTCCCGTATAGGCGAAAAGGTTGAGGACACGTGGCCTTGAGTCTCCCTCGCCTGAAGATGCGAGCAGTGATGTCTGACGGTGGATGAAATCCCAGTTGGGCGCCTGCTCGGGGAAAACTCCCACGTGCTTGAACGACGTGAGTCCGAGTCTGAGGTTGAAATCCGCGCCCCCTTCGCAGCGGTAGCGTATATACCACTGGTCATCCATCTTGCGGAGACGGTTCCAGGTTCCGCTGTCCTCCTTGCCCGCCTTGCCGAATCCGGCACCCGGAGTGAAACTCGTATGCGCAAGTCTTCTCCACTCGGAGTCGCTCATAGAAGGTGTCCACAGCGCCTTGGGTTCGGGCCTGCGGAGCACGTAAGCGCCGTAACGCTCCAGCTTTTCGCCGTTGCCGCTGTCCAGCAGTTCGTAATCTTTCCAGGTTTCGGATGGATACTCTGTCATAACCTTACAAAGATATTGAATAAATTGTTAACTTTGCAGACTTGAAAAATCATTTTAACCCAATATTATGCAACAGAACATCGATTCTTACGATTTTAACGGCAAGAGGGCCATCGTCCGCGTTGATTTCAACGTCCCTCTCAACGACAAATTCGAAATCACTGACGACACCCGCATCCGCAGGGCCATGCCTACCCTCAAGAAGGTTCTCGCCGGTGGTGGTTCGGTAATCATCATGTCACATCTTGGCCGTCCCAAGAAGGTTGAAGACAAGTTCTCTCTCAGGCATATCGTGGACCACGTGTCCGAGTGTCTCGGAGTTCCCGTTCAGTTCGCAGATGACTGCCAGAAGGCCCAGGCCCAGGCCGCAGCCCTCAAGCCCGGAGAGGCTCTGCTTCTCGAGAATCTTCGTTTCTATGCAGAAGAGGAGGGCAAGCCCCGCGGACTCGCCGAAGACGCTTCCGATGACGAGAAGAAGGCTGCCAAGGCTGCCGTCAAGGCAAGTCAGAAGGAGTTCGTGAAGACCCTTGCCTCTTACGCCGACTGCTACATCAACGACGCTTTCGGCACCGCTCACCGCGCTCACGGTTCAACCGCGCTCATAGCCTCTTACTTCCCCGACGACAAGATGTTCGGATACCTTATGGAAGGTGAGATCAAGGCTATCGACAATGTCCTGAAGAACGCCCAGCATCCTTTCACTGCCATCATCGGCGGTTCGAAGGTCTCATCAAAGCTCGCTGTGCTCGAGAATATGCTCGAGAAGGTGGACAACCTCATTATCGGCGGCGGTATGGGATATACCTTCGTCAAGGCTCAGGGCGGCAGGATAGGCAACTCCCTCCACGAGGATGAACTCATCCCTCAGGCTCTTGAGATTCTTGCCAAGGCCGAGGAGAAGGGCGTCAACATCTATCTTTCCAAGCAGACTCTCGTTGCGGACGAATTCTCCAACGAAGCCAGGACACAGCTGGTTCCTTCCAGCGAAATCCCTGACGGATGGGAGGGAATGGATGCCGGTCCCGAGTCTCTCGCCGTCTGGAAAGATGTAATCCTGTCATCCAAGACCGTCCTTTGGAACGGCCCCGTGGGTGTGTTCGAGATGTCCGCTTTTGCCAACGGAACCCTCACCATTGCCAGGGATCTTGCCGAGGCTACCGGGAAGGGCGCATATACCCTCGTCGGCGGAGGCGACTCAGTGGCAGCCGTGACCCGTATGGGATTCGCCGACAAGGTCAGCTATGTCAGCACAGGCGGTGGCGCAATGCTCGAGGCCCTCGAAGGCAAGGACCTCCCCGGTATCGCCGCAGTCCGCGAATAATATCAGGATTTTTTCTTCGAAGAAGAGGCCGGATGCTCTATTGCAGCCGGCTTTTTCGTCTTGTGGGACCAGACCAGAAGGGCAATGCCTGTCATAATGAAGGGGATAGAGAGCAACTGGCCCATATCCAGTGCCATATTCTGCTCGAATCCGACCTGAGGCTCCTTGATGAATTCGATGATGAACCGCATACCGAAGCATCCGACAAGGAACAGACCGAAGAAAAACCCTCTGTAGGTCTTGTCCAGCCTGTCCCGGTAGAGGAGTATCATGATGATACCCAGAATCAGATATGACAGGGCTTCGTACAGTTGGGTGGGATGCTTGGGCTCGGTCTCTGAGTTGCGGTCGAATATGATGCCCCAGGGGAGAGAAGTCACGTCTCCGTAAATCTCGGAGTTGAACAGGTTGCCGAGCCGTATGAAGCATCCCGCGAATGCCACCGCGATGCACAGATGGTCCATTATCCATAGGAAGTCGAAATGGTGCTTCTTGCCATAATGGTTTGTGAACCACCACATCCCAAGAAGCAGACCTATTGCGCCGCCGTGGCTGGCCAGACCTCCCTTCCAGGGCTGGAATATCTCCAGAAAGCCCTGCCAGGAACCCAGATAGTAGTCCGGCTGATAGAAGAGACAGTGGCCGAGTCTGGAGCCCACGATGGTAGCAATCAGAAGAGTGTAAAGCAAGGGGTCGAGAAGCGTTTCAGACACGCCTTCGCGGCGGAAGAACCAGCGGAAGATATACCATCCCAGAATAAATCCGGCTATGAACAGCAGGGAGTACCATCTGATGTCGAGCCGGCCTATGCTGAACAATACGGGGTCGACGTGCCAGTGAATGAACAGATATTCTATCATACTTGTCGGTTTGATCCGGCACAAATGTAATAAAATTTGATTATTTTTGTGGCCTTTTTGGGGAGATGGTGGCCTGATTTTTGCATCTAATAACTTTCCCTACTAAAGAAGCGAAGATATGACAGGATTGATGATTTTGGCAGCCGTCGCGGCTGTCGCCCCTCAGACGGAGGCGGACACTTCGGTTACCGTTCTGACTTTGGAAGATGCCATAAGGATTGCTTTGAGTGAGAATGCTGCAGTCCGGGTGGCCGACAAGGAAATAGAAAGGTCGGAGTATGCGAAGAAGGGCACCTATGCCGCCCTTTTCCCTCAGATAGACGGAAGCGGCTCTTATCAGCGCACCATCAAGAAGCAGGTTATGTATATGGACGGAGGATTCGACGTGGCCGGGATG
Source organism: Bacteroidales bacterium (assembly GCA_024401865.1). Lineage (GTDB taxonomy): Bacteria > Bacteroidota > Bacteroidia > Bacteroidales > UBA932 > Cryptobacteroides. The sequence continues at coordinate 13,855 of JAKSKI010000008.1, read as the reverse complement.
ATGAAGCCTATCGTAGACCCCCTGTACAAACAGCATCCCGATCTCCCCAATCCGTTTGACCTGGCAGCGCAGAGTTCCGGCGAATCGTCCAACGAAGGCATATCCGTAGGACGCTGGAATACCTGGAGCGCGGGCATCTCCGCATCCATGCCGCTTGTCAACGCCCAGCTTTGGAAGAGTCTTAAGATTTCGGGAGAGGATGTCGAGCTCGCGGTCGAAAAGGCACGTGGCAGCCGTCTGGAGACAGTCACCCAGATCAAGAATACCTATTACGCGATACTGCTTGCCAAGGAGTCCTTCAAGGTTTACAAGGAGGTTTATGAGAATGCAAGGCAGAATTGTGAACAGACTCAGAAGCTCTACAATTCGGGCAAGGCTTCCGAACTCGACTATACCAGGGCCAAGACCACGCTCGCCAATGCCATTCCAAACGTCTATGATGCTGAGAATGCGGTAATCATCGCCCTATGGCAGCTCAAGGCAGTGATGGGCGTCAACCTGGATATGAATATCGACATCGCGGGTTCGCTGATGGATTATTCGGAAAATATGGGCGGCCAGATAAGGGATTTCAACGATCTGTCGCTGGTGGACAACAGCACTCTCAAGCAGCTTGCCATCCAGGCCGAAGAACTCTCCGACAACGTCAAACTCCAGCAGTATGCATATATTCCTTCGCTGGCTCTTGCATTCTCATACAGCCTGAACGCAATGACCAACGATTTCAAGTTCAGCGAGTACAAATGGTCTCCCTATTCGTTCGTGGGGCTGAGCCTGAACATCCCGATATTCTCCGGAGGCAAACGCCTCAACAATGTGCGTCAGGCGAGGGTTCAGGCCACCGAACTTGAAATCCAGAGGGAGAACACCGAGCGCCAGCTCCGTGTGGCCATACGCCAGGATCTCAATACGATGGAGACAGCCGTCAAGAACTATACCTACTCACAGTATTCCGTGGAGACTGCCAAGAAAGCCTATGACATCGCGGCCAAATCCTACGCCGTCGGACGCAGCACCCTGACAGATCTCAACCAGGCTCAGCTGGCACTTGTACAGAGCCAGTTGACCGTTTCTCAGGCCGTGTATTCATTCCTGACCGCCAAGGCGGATCTGGAGCAGATGCTCGGAGCGGATTTCATCGAATAATAATCTACATAATATGAAGAAGACAATCATTGCGGCAGCCCTTATCTTGCTTGCAGGCTGCGCGCCCAAGACTGAACAGCAACAGACGACATTCGTTTCAGACCAGTCGGCACCCATTGTGGAGGTAATGACCGTATCCAAGCAGTCTGTCCCCCAGGACCAGGTCTATTCGGCAACCATTCAGGCATACGTAGTCAACAATATCGCGCCCCAGACGGCTGCCCGTATCCACGAAATCAACGTGGAGGTGGGCGATTTCGTCACTGTGGGTCAGGTGCTTGCCGAGATGGACAGGCTCCAGTTGGACCAGGCAGGTCTCAAGCTCAAGAATGCCGAGGACGAATTCCAGAGACTCGAGCAACTTTACCTTGAAGGCGGTGTGTCCCAGTCCGACTTCGAATCCATGCAGCTCTCCTATAACGTCAGCAAGTCCAGCTATGACAACATCTACGAGAATACTATCCTCAAGAGTCCCGTGAACGGTGTCATCACCGCCCGCAATTATGACAAGGGGGATATGTATTCCATGGCTCAGCCCATATTCACCGTCCAGCAGATAACCCCTGTCAAGATACTTGTGCCGGTGTCGGAGTCCGACTATACCAAGGTCAAGAGAGGAGACAGGGTCAATCTCACGGTTGACGCTCTTCCCGAAAGGAATTTCGTGGGTTCCGTTGTCCGTCTCCACCCTACAATGGATGCCGCAACACATACGTTCTACGTTGAGGTCCAGGTGTCCAATGAGAACAGGGCGCTGCGCCCCGGTATGTACGCCAGGGTCAAGATAAACTTCGGCGACACGTTCAATGTGGTCGTACCCGATGACGCTGTGGTCAAGCTCCAGGGCTCGGGCCTGCGTTCGGTGTTCGTGCTGGGAGAGGACAATGTGGCCACTCTGAAGAACGTCACCCTGGGCCGTCACTATGACAGCAAATATGAGATTCTGTCCGGTCTTGAAGGCGGAGAAACCATCGTTGTCAAGGGACAGGCGGTACTCAAGTCCGGCGTTAAGGTGGAGGTCAAGCAATGAGCATATACAGAACAGCGGTAAATCACCCCGTCACCACGGCGCTGGTATTCATGGCGTTCGTGGTATTCGGCGTGTTCTCACTGGTCAAAACCAGCATCGCCCAGTTCCCGGAGTTCGATTCCAACACCATTATGGTGATGTCCTCATACCCGGGCGCCAATGCTGCGGATATCGAGACCAACCTTACCAAGGTGCTGGAGAATGCCTTGAACGGCGTGGAGAACCTTAAGGAACTCAACTCCCGCAGCAAGGAGAACATCAGCCTCATCACTCTGGTCTTCGAATACGGAACCGATATCGAGGATGCCACCAACAATGTCAGGGACAAGCTGGATATGGTCAATTCCGTCCTTCCGGACGGCGCCACCCTGCCTGTCATCTTCAAGTTCAGCGCGGACGATATGCCCATCATGATGCTCTCCGCATCAGCGAACGAGAGTGCGCCGGGCCTTGACAAAATCCTGGACGACAAGCTTGCGACTCCTCTTGCACGCATCTCCGGCGTGGGAACTGTCAGCATAAGCGGCGCTCCAACCAGAGAGATCAAGGTGTATTGCGACCCCAACAAGCTTCAGGCATACAACCTGAGCGTGGCGGCGATATCCCAGATAATAGCGGCCGAAAACCGCAACCTTCCTTCCGGCAACATTGACATAGGATCCGAAACATATACTCTCCGTGTGCAGAAGGAGTTCACGGATCCTTCAGAACTCCTGGACATCGTAATCGGCGCCGTGGCCGGCAGGACCATATACCTGAGGGACGTGGCCACCATAGCCGACGGATCCGAGGAGAGGGAGCAGGAGTCCTATACCAATGGAGAACGTGCCGCCCGAATCACTATCCAGAAACAGACGGGAGCCAATACGGTAAATGTCATCAGAAGCGTCAAGAAACAGCTCGAGAAGATTCAGAAGACCCTTCCCAGCGACATCGAGATAATTACCGTTTACGACGGTTCGGAGGAAATCATCAACACCATACACACTCTGCTTGAGACCATCATCATCACATTCCTGGTCGTCATGCTCGTGGTGTTCGTGTTCCTGGGCAACTTCAAGTCCACCTTCATCATCGTACTGTCCATTCCTATAGCCCTGCTGGCCTCTCTGGTTTACCTGTTCGCGACAGAAAGTACTCTCAACATCATTTCGATGTCCGCACTGTCCATTGCGATAGGTATGGTCGTGGATGATGCCATAGTGGTGCTGGAGAATGTCACGACGCACCTGTCCCGCGGAGAGAAGCCCAAGGAGGCTGCTGTGCACGGCACATCCGAGGTGGGTATTTCCGTAATAGCGTCCACCCTGACCATGCTCTGCGTGTTCCTGCCCCTCACTATGATAAAGGGTATGGCGGGAATCATGTTCAAGGAACTGGGATGGATAGTGAGCATCATCATGATCGTGTCCACGACCGCGGCACTTACCCTGGTGCCTATGCTCTGTTCCATTTTCCTCAAGCCCAACGAGAAATACGGCAAACTGCATAACGCGTTCTTCACCCCCATCGACAAGTTCCTCAACAAGATATCCAGGGGTTACGCCCATATCATACACTGGGCCACCAAGAGACGCAAGTTGGTCATACTCAGCTCATTCGGAATATTTCTGGCTACGGTTGTCCTGCTGGCTCCGAGCATCAAGACCGAACTCTTCCCCCACGCAGACTCCGACAGGGTGACGGCCACAATCGAACTTCCCATGGGAACGGCCCAGGCCGTGACCGCCGATTTCGCCAACAGACTGCAGGAAGAACTGATGGCCGCCATTCCCGAATGCAGGGTGTACAACCATACTTTCGGGCAGGCAGATACGGACAATACCTTTGCTAACCTTCAGTCCAACGGTACTCATATCCTGTCGGTCAACATCAACATCGGCCGGCCCGCATCACGTACGAGGACATCTTCGGAGATAGCCGATGTGGTCAGGGATGTGCTCAAGAAGTATCCCGAAATCCGCAAGGCCAACGTGCGTGACGGAGGAATGATGATGGGCGGAGCCTCATCCGTCAAGCTGGAGGTCTACGGCTATTCGTTCGAAGAGACCGATATGGTCGCCAAGGCTCTCCAGGCGAAGATGATGGAAACGCCGTCCTATACCCAGGTGCTGCTTAGCCGTGACGAGTATACTCCCGAGTACCAGATGGACTTCGACCGTACCAAACTTGCCATCAACGGACTTAACTCCACCACTGCAGGTTCGGCATTCAGCGCTGCGATGAGCGGCTCGGTCATGTCATTCTACCGTGAAGACGGTGAGGAATACGACATCAGGGTACGTTATGCCCCCGAGTTCCGCACCAGCCTCGAAGATATGGAGAATATCGTTGTCTACAACTCTGTCGGAAAGCCTGTCAGGATGAAGGAGCTGGGCAATGTCATAGAGACTCTGGTTCCTCCTTCCATCGAGCGCAAGGACCGCGAGAGACTGATTACAATTACGGGCATCGTGGCTGACAAGGTGGCTTTGAGTGATGCCGTCGCTGATACCCGCGCCATCATCGAAAGCACGGACATCCCTTCCGGCATTTCGCTCGAAATTGCCGGCGATTATGAGGACCAGCAGGATATGTTCTCGGACCTCATCGTGCTGATGCTGCTCATCGTAATACTCGTCTATATGGTCATGGCATCGCAATTCGAGTCATTCGTGTCCCCGTTCGTCATTATGTTCTCGGTTCCTTTCGCCGCAGTGGGCGTGTTGCTCGGATTCTGGGTGACTGGTACCGCTCTCGGCGCAATGGGAATGGTCGGCATCCTGATATTGCTGGGTATAGTGGTGAAGAACGGTATCGTGCTCATCGATTATACCATTCTGTGCCGCGAGCGTGGAATGGGAGTGCTTGACGCTTCGGTGACTGCGGCAAAGAGCCGTCTCCGTCCTATTCTTATGACCACTCTGACCACTGTCCTCGGTATGCTTCCTATGGCAGTGGGTACGGGAGAGGGTTCCGAGATGTGGAGGTCGCTCGGTATGACGGTGTGCTGGGGACTTACGGTCTCCACGGTTGTCACCCTGGTGCTGATTCCTACCGTATATTGCGTGTTCGCCACACGTCAGGAGAAACGTCTTAAAAAGCAAGTGAAATGAAAGCATTGTTCATAAGTTATAACCAGGCATACAACGAAGAGATCGCCGAACTGCTCGACAGGAACCATCAGCGCGGATATACCAGGTGGGTGGATGTACAGGGCAAGGGAGGATTCAATGGAAGGCCCCATATGGGCAGCCACGGCTGGCCCGAACTCAACCACGCCATCCTTACGGTTGTCAAGGATGAGAAGCTGGATGCAATAATGGCCGATCTGAAGTCGGCCGATGAGGCCTCCCCTGACCTCGGGCTCCGCGCTTTTGTGTGGAATATCGAAAGTATTTACTAACTTTGGGGTTATGGAAAAAGTTATTACAGCCAACAATATCGAAGAGATACTGGCTTCGGACAAGCCGGTTCTCGTGGATTTCTGGGCGGTATGGTGCGGTCCCTGCCGCGTGCTTGGCCCCACCGTGGATGAAATTGCTTCCGAATATGAAGGCAGGGCCATCGTTGCCAAGTGCAACGTGGACGATTGCGAAGATATCTGTGACCGTTTCGGCATACGCAATATCCCCACGCTCATATATTTCAAGAACGGTGAAGCCGTAGCCCGCACTTCCGGCCTGGTGTCCAGAGCCGACATAGAGGCCAAACTCAACGAGCTGCTGTAAATGAAGAAATTGGCGGCATTGTTTGCTATGCTGGCGTTCTGCCTTTGCGCGAATGCCCAGTTTACCGTGATCGGCGGTCTTACAACCACCACGGGCAAATGGTCCGAGTCCGTCAAGACAGAGAACTTCAGCCAGTTCCACGTGGGAGTGGGAGCCTGTTGCAGACTGGGGCCCGCGTTTGCCCTGCTGCCTGCGCTCGTCTACAATGTCAAAGGAATGACCTTCCAGGAATTGAAGGACGGCAACTGGAATCTCAAGGAGCGTACTTCGTATCTTGAAATCCCGGTTCAGATTCAGCTGCATGTCCCCCTCCTCCCGAAAATATTGGACCTCATGGCAATAGGGGAACCTTTCGTATCCTATGCCATTTCCAGACAGTACCAGGAGGGCGGCTCCGATTGGACAGGAGTCAGCGACTGGGGAGACGCCAAAAGGTTCCGCTACGGTGTCGGACTGGGCGCCGGAGTGGAGTTGTTCTCCCATATCCAGGTCTCGGCAAGGTACATCTGGGATTTTGCCGGCTCCGAATTCAGCAGTCTGGGCGAGGTGCCGAAGCAGATTCTGGACGGCAAGTCTTCCGGACTGAAAGTCTCGGCAGCGCTGATATTCTAAATCCATATTCTCCAGCCGATGGACAGACGCAGAATCATAAGTCTCCTGGATCCCGAATGGACCCGTATGACGGGGCTTATGAGGCAGTCCCTGTCTTCGTGCGTGCCGCTTCTGGACAAGACCAACTGCAGCATTATGGACAATATGGGGAAGATGCTGCGCCCTATGCTCTCACTGCTTATGGCCCGTGCCTGCGGGAAGCCGGATGAGGACAGCATACGCTTCGCCGCGGCTTCGGAGATGCTGCATAATGCGACTTTGATGCATGACGATGTCACTGACGGCAGCCTGGAACGGCGCGGGAGACCTTCGGTGATGTCCCTGCTGGGCTCCGGAGCGGCTGTGCTCATAGGGGATTTCTGGCTTTCCAAGGCCGTGGAACTTATTTCTTCCTCAGGCAACAGGGATGACGTGATGAAGCTGTTCTCGAAGACTTTGTCGGATCTTGCCGAAGGGGAGATCCTGCAGATGGAGAAGGCAGGTACGGCAGATACTTCAGAGGAGGACTATTTGAGGATAATATATTGCAAGACGGCTTCTCTGTTTGAGGCGACCTGCGTGTTGGGAGCCATTTCGGCAGGAGGCTGCCCGAAATATATCGATGCCGCCCGCAGTTATGCGGCCAATGCGGGCATCGCCTTCCAGATAAAGGATGACATACTGGATTATGCCGGAGACGAGTCCCTGGGCAAGCCGGTCGGCGTCGATGTGGCCGAGCAGAAGATAACGCTTCCCCTTCTCGAGGCCCTGAAATCCTCGGATCGCGTGGAGGAAGTCAGAGGGATGATAAGGGATATCCGCAACCACCCGGATTATTGCAGCGAAGTGAGGCGCTTTGTTTACGACAATCACGGGATAGAAAAGGCTGCCGTGCGCCTGGACGGTTTCATCTCCAGGGCGGAGGAGGCGCTTGTACCCCTGCCTGCGTCAGTGGAGAAGGATATGCTTGTGGAACTTGTACGCTATAATGCTTTCAGAAGGGTATGACACTGCGCGAAACACTGTTCTCTATGGTGGATTCGGGCCGTGTGCCCCACGCCATTATGCTCCACGAGGATGACGGTGGCGGAGCATTGGGTATCGCGCTGGATTTCCTTTGTCATCTGTACGGGGATGACGGCAAGGTGCGTCGGATCATACACCCTGACGTGCATTTCCTGTTCCCGGTGGGCTCCAAACACCTTTCGGAGGATCTTCTTGAAGAGTGGCGCTCCCTTGTGACTGCAAATCCCGGATTTACTGAGAACGATTTGTATGAGGCTCTCGGAGCTGACGGCAAATCGGCTCTGATAGCCGTGCCCGAAGCCAAGGCTCTGCTTGAGACTATGGGCTTGAGCGCATTGGAAGGCGGATACAGGTCGGCGGTCATCTATCTCCCGGAGAAGATGAATGCAGAAGCGGCCAACCGTCTGCTCAAACTTGTCGAGGAACCGCCCTCATTGACTCAGTTCGTGTTTATCACCCATTCTCCCGAGAAGGTGTTGCAGACCATCAGGTCCAGATGCCAGGTGATAAGGGTCATTCCCGAGTCGGTCACAGGATTTTCAGCACGCTTTGAGGAGTTCCCGGCCCTGATGTCGGCGCTTGCGTCAAGGGATCTGGCCGCTGCCCTCGATGTGGCGGAATCGATTGCTTCGATGCCTTCGAAGGAAAGTTCAAAAGCTTTTTGTAAATTTGCCTGCGAGTGTCTTCGCAGGATGTTCCTCATCCAACAGGGTATGGCTTCCCTTGTGGGGGACGATGCCGAGGCGGCCGGGTGGGCCGGTTCGTTCAAGAAGACCTTTCCGCGTGCGGCCATGTCGGATTTCAACAGGGCCGCGATGCTTATTGACCGTAACGTTAATCCGAAGATATTGTTTACTGACCTGGTGGACAGGCTATATCTTCATCTGTAGATAAGATGGACAACGAAACCATACATTTTGATTGTTTCCGTGGCTGCGCTGTCAGCCACGATGCGCAGACGGGTGAGACCAACTGCACCTATCGGCCCGGTTGCTGCAAACTCTCCGACAATGATTTCCTCAAGGGGGTCAAGGACGGCACTTTCCGCGACTTTTTTGAAGTCCGTTTCAAGAATACCAGGAAGGGCATTTATGTCAACGATTCGGGACAGAACGTCAAGATCGGCGATCTCGTGATTGTGGAGGCGCAGTCGGGACACGACCTTGGCATCGTCACCCTCGAAGGCCCTGTGGTAGGACGCCAGCTCAAGTGTCGCGGTACAGACCCCGAGGCCACCGTGTTCAGGAAGATATACCGCAAGGCACGGCAGAATGACATAGAGAAATGGCAGGAGGCCATCGCCCGCGAGCAGGATACTATGATTCAGGCCCGCAAGATTGCCACTGAGATGGGCCTGGAGATGAAAATCGGAGATGTCGAGTTCCAGGGAGACGGGACCAAGGCCATATTCTATTATATCGCCGACGGCCGTGTGGACTTCCGCCAATTGATCAAGGTGTTTGCGGAGGAGTTCAGGATACGCATCGAGATGAAGCAGATCGGCGCCCGTCAGGAAGCCGGCCTGATAGGAGGGCTCGGCATCTGCGGCCGCGAACTGTGCTGCGCCAATTATATCACGTCGTTCCAGAGTATTTCCACTTCAGCCGCCCGTTGTCAGGACCTCTCTCTCAACCCTCAGAAACTGGCCGGCCAGTGCGGCAAGCTCAAGTGCTGTCTCAATTACGAGGTGGCCAATTATATGGATGCGCAAACCCGCATTCCCCGCGTGAACGAGCCTCTCGAATTCGAGGATGGTCTGGCGTATCTCCGCAAGACAGACATTCTCGCGGAGGTTATGTATTTCTCTTATGACAAGACTTCCGATGCCAACCTGTATCCTCTGGATGCTTCCGAGGTCAGGGAAATCATCAAGATGAACCGCAACGGCATCAAGCCGGAGTCTCTGCGCAACGAGCCCGAACCCGCTTCGCCCGAGTTCGTCACTTCTGTCGGAGACGACAGTATCAGCCGTTTCGATTCGCCCAAACGCAGGAAAGGAGGCTCGGGGAAGAACCGCCGCCACCATTCCCGCAAATCCGGAAAGGAGGCGAAATGACAAGAACTTCCCTGCTTGTCTCTCTCTGCCTTTTGCTGGCCTGCTGTGCAAGGCCGGCAACGGAGGAATTGTTTGTGAGCGGAAGAGAGGCCGTGAACGGGGCGTATGAGTTTGCCCTTGACTTTACGGACTCATCCTCCACTTACGATATTGCATTCTATACGAGGGTGGACAGATTCTCCCTGGGTAAGATTCCGGAGGAATCCATAGCTTTGCAAATAAGTTGGATAAGTCCAAAAGACTCCATACGGATGGAGGAGAGAGTCTGGATGCCTTGTGGCAATCTCAAGGGAGTCAAGGCGGATTACAGGACAGGTATCCACCCCACGGAGGCGGGAGTATGGACGCTGCTTGTCCGACCAAAGGACCCTCCCAGGGGATTCAGGGGATTGGGACTGATAATCACTCGCAATGGGACACGATAAACTGAGAAGATTCGCAGAGAACGAGACATTCTCCTGTCTGCTTCAGCCGTCCGCAGAGGAAGTGCTTGCCGACGGTTATGCCAATTTGGCCGATCATCCCGTGAAGGGGCATTGGAACGAGCGCTTTTTCCCGGCAGGCGATCCCGATAGGGATATCGTGCTCGAACTGGGATGCGGGAAGGGCGAATATACAATAGACCTTGCCAACAGATATCCCGACGGCAATTACATCGGCGTGGATATCAAGGGAGCCAGGTTGTGGAAGGGCGCAAAGTACGCCACGGAGCACAATATGCCCAACGTGGCGTTCCTGAGGACCAGAATAGAATTCATATCCGCCTATTTCGCCCCGTCCGAGGTGTCGGAAATATGGCTGACTTTTTCGGATCCCCAGCCGAAGAGTCCCAATTCGAGGTTGACTTCCCCGGTGTTCCTTGACAGATACCGCAAGTTCCTCAAGCCGGGAGGCACCATTCACCTCAAGACTGATTCGGTCCTTCTGCACGAATATACCAAGGAAGTCTGCGCAGGGCTCGGGCTGAAAGTCACGGTTTGTACTGATGACCTTTACGGCTCCGACACTCCAGTTCCGGAAGGCGTGAGGGAGGTTCAGACATTTTATGAGAAGATGTTCCTCGAGAAGGGGTGCAAGATAACCTATATGTCGTTTATCCTTGACTGATATGAAAAAGACCGTATTGCTGACTGCGTTCCTGGCCTGCCTGTGCGCCTGTACCAATTATGTCTCCTACGAAATGGAGGATATGGTGATGTATGCGGTTCAGAGCAGAGGCCCCGTAATAGCCACCGGAACCTGTACTGGGGTATCGGTTCTGGAGGTGGACAACAGGTGCTTCAGGGACCTTGACAAGGACGGTGAACTCGATCCTTATGAAGACTGGAGGCTGAGTCCGGAAGAGCGGGCTTCGGATCTTGTGACCCGGCTGTCCGTAGAGGAACTTGCCGGACTGATGCTATGCAGCCATATGCAGAATGTCCCCGGCACGAATGCCAACCATTATGGGGGCAAGGTGTTCGGCGAAAGCGGCGCCAGACCTTCGGACCTGACTGATGAGCAGCTCGTGTTCCTTCGCAGGGACGGGGTGCGCTCCGTCCTGCTTGCCGCTACCGGTAGTCTCAGGGATGAGGCCGATTGGGTCAACAATGTGCAGACATATGCCGAGGAGATATCACACGGAGTCCCGGTGGCGATATTGTCCGATCCCAGGCATCACGCCAAATCCGATATGGAGTTTGAAGCGGGCAGCGGTGGAGAGATTTCAGTATGGCCCAAGTCCCTCGCCATGGCCGCCACCTTTGATCCCGGTCTGATGGAAAGTGCGGCCCGCATCATGGCGGAGGAATACAGGGCGATGGGCATCACGACAGCCCTTTCTCCCCAGGTGGATATAGCTACCGAACCTAGATGGTGGCGTTTTGACGGCACCTTCGGAGAGAATGCCGCGCTGACCGCCGATATGGCCCGGGCATACTGCGACGGATTCCAGACCTCCCCCAGGGACAGACGTATCGCGGGAGTATGGGGTTACGGCAGTGTCAACGCGATGGCCAAGCACTGGTACGGCTACGGTGCCCAGGAGGGCGGTCGTGACGGACATTTCGCCACGGGAGAATATTCCGTGTTTCCCGGGGACAATCTGGCCCTGCACAAAAAGGCGTATACGGACGGAGTGTTCCGACTCAAGCGGGGAAGCGGCAAAGTGGCGGCGGTGATGACCGGATATACAATCCTTGACGGTCAGGATCCGTCGGGGGAGAATGTGGCCTTGTCTTATTCCGACAGGTTCATCCGCCGGGAACTTCGGGAGGAGGCCGGATTCGACGGTATCGTCTGCACGGACTGGGACGTTACATTCGACTGTACGGACCTGGGATGCTGGGGACGTGGCAAGCCCTGGGGAGTGGAGGGCCTTAGCGAGGCCGAAAGATGCTTCCGCATCCTGAAGGTCGGCGTGGATCAGCTTGGAGGTGTCAATGATGCCGGTCCGCTGCTGGAAGCCTATAAGATGTGGGAGGAGGAATACGGGACCCTCTCCGCGAGGGAAAGATTTGAGAGATCGGCATACAGGGTGCTTGTGAGTATGTTCCGTACGGGTATATTTGAGAATCCTTATGTCAGGTATTCCCGGGCCTCCGGAATTGTGGGCAGTCCCGAGCATATGCAGAAGGGATATGATGCCCAGCTCAAGTCGGTCATTATGCTCAAGAATGCCGGTCAGGCGCTGCCTGTGGCCCGTGGTGCCAGAGTCTATATGCCCAAGCGTCATTTCCCGGAGACCTTCGGGCCCTGGAACGCGCATACCGTCGACAGGTGGGATTACGTGGTGAGCCGCGGGCTCCTGTCACAATATTTTGAGATCGCCGACACTCCGGAAGATGCGGATTTCGCCATAGTGATGATAGATGAGCCCTGTCTCAATATCGGTTACGACGAAAGGGACGTCGAGGCCGGGGGCAACGGTTATGTGCCTGTGAGCCTGCAGTATGAGGACTATACTGCCGATTCGGCCCGTGAGGTCAGCCTTGCCGGAGGCAATCCTCTGGAGAGTTTTACCGACAGGTCATACAAGGGCAAGACGGTGAGTACGCCCAACAGGGATGATATGCTGCAGGTGCGTGAGGTCAGAACGCAGATGGGGGACAAGCCGGTGATAGTGGCCATAGATGCATCGAAGCCTCTTGTAGTGGCTGAATTCGAACCTTGGGCGGATGCCATCATCCTGTCGTTCGGAGTGCAGCGCCAGGCGCAGCTCGACATCATTGCCGGCGTGGTCGAGCCTTCGGGCCTTCTTCCCATGCAGCTTCCCGCCGATATGGTGACCGTGGAGACGCAGATGGAGGACGTGCCTTTCGATATGGAATGTTACCGTGACAGCGAGGGCAATGTGTATGATTATGCGTTCGGTCTCGACTGGAAGGGCGTCATCCGAGACAGGAGGGTTGCCCGATACGGCAGACATCAGTAACAGACAAGATTTGACCGGAATATGCCAAAGGCAAAGAGTAAGATACAGATCAACAACAAACGGGCTTCGTTTGACTATGAGTTCCTCGAGACATACGAGGCGGGAATTGTGCTGGTTGGGACAGAAATCAAGTCCCTGCGGGCCGGAAAAGCGTCCCTTGCCGATGCTTTCTGCTATTTTGTGGACGGAGAACTCTATGTCAAGGGAATGAATATCTCCACATATTTCTGGGCGTCCAGGTGGGGGAGTCACGAGCCCGCACGCGACCGCAAGCTGCTTCTTACCAGGAAGGAACTCCGTCATCTGGCTCAGGCCGTCAAGACCAAGGGCCTCACTATTGTCGCAGTCAGGGCATATATTGCCGAGAACGGATACGCCAAGCTTCACATTGCTCTGGCAAAGGGAAAGAAGGAGTTTGACAAGCGGGCCTCCATCAAAGAGAAGGATATGCGCCGCGAAATGGAACGCGGATAGTTATGGCGCATCGCAGCAATTCCATAATGGCAGAGTTGCCGGAGCCTGAAGAACTCGACTTCGGGGCTCTCGCCGAAGGCTGGAGGAGCGGGGATATCGATCTATTTGTGGTGCTTGGGCCCACGGCTTCAGGGAAGACCGGTTTTGCGGTCAGGATGGCCCATGCGCTTGCGGAACGGCTTCACTGCGGAGTTGAGATTATTTCGGCCGACAGCCGTCAGGTCTATCGCGGGATGGATATAGGTACTGGCAAGGATCTGGAAGAATACGGTGATGTCCCTTATCATCTGATTGATGTCGCCGATCCCGGCGAAGGGTATAATGTGTTCCGCTTCAAGGAGGATTTTTCGAGAGCTTTTGATGATATACGGAGTCGCGGGGCGGTTGCGGTTCTTTGTGGCGGTACCGGG
>JAKSKI010000077.1 GCA_024401865.1 Bacteroidales bacterium | reverse complement strand
ACCTCAATGAGTCGCTGGGGATAACGGGCAAGAGCACGTCCATAGCGGTAGCCGAGTCCAAGGCTCTTGTGGCCACAATGGGCCTAAGCGCACTGGAGGGAGGATACAGGACAGCATTGATCTATCTTCCGGAGAAGATGAACCAGGAGGCTGCCAACAGGCTTCTCAAACTGGTGGAAGAACCTCCCCGACTGACCCAGTTCGTGTTCGTCACGCATTCTCCCGAGAAGGTCCTGAAGACCATAATCTCAAGATGCCAGTTGCTGAGGGTCCCTCCAAGGCAACGGGTCAGGGTGCGCACCGAGTTCGAGGAGTTCTCCTTGCTGATGGATGCCTTGAAATCAGGAGACCTCAGCGCCGCTCTCGAAGTGGGGGAGGCCCTTGCCGCTCTGCCTTCACGGGAAAATTCAAAAGCATTTTGTAAATTTGCAGGCGACAGGCTCCGCAGCGTTTTCCTTATCCAGCAGGGACTTGGCACCCTTGCGGGAGATGACCCTCAGGCTGCGGGCTGGGCGGCATCGTTTGCCAGGACCTTCCCCCGCGCGGCAATGGCGGATCTGGACAGGGCGGCGATGCTGATAGACCGAAACGTTAACCAAAAGATACTGTTCACCGACTTGGTGAATCGTATGTACCTTCATTTATCAAGACGCAATGGATAATGAAACCATAAATTATGACTGCAACCGAGGTTGTGCAGTGACTACCGACCCTCAGACAGGAGAGACGGTATGCACCTACCGTCCCGGATGCTGCAAACTTTCCGACAACAATTTCCTCAAAAGGGTGAGCGACGGTACTTTCGGCGACCTTTTCGAGGTCCGTTTCAAGAATACGCGCAAAGCCATATTTGTCAACGATTCCGGCCAGAACGTAAAAATCGGGGATATGGTCATCGTTGAGGCCCAGTCCGGCCACGACCTTGGCATAGTCACACTAGAGGGTCCTGTTGTGGGCCGTCAGCTCAAGAGCAGGGGAATCGATCCGGAGAACACCGTCTTCAGGAAGATATACCGCAAGGCCAGGCAGAACGACATAGAGAAATGGCAGGAAGCCATTGCCCGTGAACAGGAGACGATGATACAGGCCAGGCGTATAGCCACGGAAATGGGCCTTGAGATGAAGATCGGCGACGTGGAGTTCCAGGGAGACGGCACCAAGGCCATATTCTATTATATCGCCGACGGCAGGGTGGATTTCCGCCAGTTGATCAAGGTCTTTGCCGAAGAGTTCCGTATCCGCATAGAAATGAAGCAGATAGGCGCCCGGCAGGAGGCCGGTCTGATAGGCGGTCTGGGAATCTGTGGCCGCGAACTCTGCTGCGCCAATTACATTTCTTCATTCCAGAGCATATCGACTTCCGCCGCGCGGTGCCAGGACCTTTCCCTTAATCCTCAGAAACTCGCCGGGCAGTGTGGCAAGCTGAAGTGCTGCCTGAATTACGAGGTCGCCAATTATCTTGACGCCCAGTCCAGGATTCCCCGTGTCAGCGAGCCTCTTGAATTCGAAGACGGCCAGGCTTTCCTCAGGAAGACTGACATACTTGCAGAAGTGATGTATTTCTCCTACGACAAGACTTCGGATGCCGCCCTCTATCCGCTGGATGCGTCAGAGGTGCGGGAGATCATCAAGATGAACCGCAACGGCATCAAGCCCGAGTCTCTCAGGAATGAGCCGGAACCGGCATCTCCCGAGTTCGTCACTTCCGTCGGCGATGACAGCATTTCCCGTTTCGATGCGCCCAAGCGCAAGAAAGGGTCTTCGAAGAACCGTCGCAAACGCTCCCGGAAACAGCAAAAGGAGCAATGATGAACCGTGGTGGGACCTTGCTGCTGACGGCATTGTGCGTGCTTCTCGCTTCCTGTGTCAGACCTGATACCGAGGAGTGGTTCGTCTGTGCTGAAGACGCGGTCAACGGCAACTACCTGTTCGATCTGGATATGACGGACAGCCTGGCGACTTTCGACCTGTCCCTGTATTTCCGGGTGGACAATCTGAAATCCAGAGGTGCGTTCGTGCCGATGAATGTGTCGTGGTACTCCCCGTCTTCGGAGAAGAGGCTGGAGGAGACTGTATATATGGAATGCGGCAATTACAGCGAGGGAGCGCAGGCCCTGTACCGTGATGCCGTCAGACCCGGAGAGCCGGGGATATGGAAAATTAATGTCCGCCCGATGAATCCTCCCGTGGGATTCCGGGGCGTAGGTGTGATATTTACAAGAAATGGGACACGATAAGCTCAGAAGATTCGCCGAAAACGAGACTTTCTCCTGCCTGCTCCAGCCTTCGGCTTCCGATGTGCTGGCAGACGGGTATTTCAATCTCGCAGACCATCCCGTGAAGGGCCATTGGAACGAAAAGTATTTCTCTGCCCCCGTTTGCGGGCAGGATATAGTGCTGGAACTCGGCTGTGGCAAGGGAGAATATACAATCGACCTCGCAGAGAGGAATCCCGGACGTAATTATATCGGAGTCGACATCAAGGGCGCGCGCCTGTGGAAGGGGGCGAAATATGCCACTGAGCACAATATGCCCAACGTGGCGTTCCTGAGGACGAGAATCGAGTTCATCCAGGCTTTCTTCGCTCCGTCAGAGGTTTCGGAGATATGGCTGACCTTTTCCGACCCTCAGCCCAAGAGCGAGAACTCAAGGCTTACTTCTCCCGTCTTTCTGGACAGATACCGCAAAATCCTGAAGCCCGGGGGAATCGTGCATCTCAAGAC
>JAKSKI010000076.1 GCA_024401865.1 Bacteroidales bacterium | reverse complement strand
AGCTGAACATCAAGACTCAGGACATCTCCGAGATGGAATGGGGCGGCAAGCTCGAATTCTACAACTGCGTCGTCGGTGGTGCCATCGACCTCGGATTCATGCCCGCTATCCTCAAGGGTATCAAGGGCAAGATGGAGGAAGGCCCTCTTACCGGATCCTACGCACGTGATATCCGCGTATTCGTATATGACGGAAAGATGCACCCGGTTGATTCCAAGGAAATCGCATTCATCATCGCAGGCCGCAACGCCTTCAAGGAGGCTTTCCGCAATGCCGGTCCGAAGATCCTCGAGCCTATCTACAACGTAGAGGTGATGACTCCTTCTGAGTATCAGGGCGCAGTTATGAGCGACCTCCAGAACCGCCGCGGTATGCTTGGCGATATGGGAGCCGACAAGGGATTCGCAATCCTCAAGGCCCGCGTTCCTCTCGCAGAGCTCTACCGTTATTCCACTACCCTCAGTTCTCTTACTGCAGGTTCTGCAACCTTCACCATGGAGTTTGCAGACTACCAGCCTGTACCCGGTGACGTTCAGAACAAACTGCTTGCTGAGTACGCCGCTCAGGACGAGGAAGAGTAATTATGACGAAAAACTATATCGCTGTCGATCTCGGTGCTACGAGCGGCAGAGTCATACTTGCCAAAGTATCCGGAGAAGCGCTTGAGATGGAGACCATTCACAGGTTCCCCACCCCGCTTCTCCAGATAGGAGGCAAATATTACTGGAACATCTATTCCATCTATGATGACATCGTCAAGGGCTTGACAATTGTCGGCCAGAGAGGTGTCAAGGTGGAGTCAATCGGTGTCGACACCTGGGGCGTGGACTTCGTCTGCGTGGCCAAGGACGGCACTCTTCTCGGCCTTCCCCGTTCTTACAGGGATCCCTATACCGAGGGAGTTCCCGAGAAGTTCTTCAAGAAGATGTCGCGTGAGGAACTGTACCGCCGTACAGGTATCCAGATAATGAACCTCAATTCCGTGTTCCAGCTTTATGCCCAGCATAAGGAAGGTTCCGAGGCTCTTGACAATGCGAAGTCCATTCTGTTCATGCCCGATGCCATCTCCTATCTGCTTACAGGGAAGAAAGTGTGCGAATACACCATTCTGAGCACTTCCGCTCTTATGGACCCGCGCAAGAAGAAGATAGACAAGGACGTGCTGGATGTATGCCACGTGAAGTCAAAAAGGTTTCCCGATATAGTATACCCTGGGGAGAAGGTCGGAAAACTGATACCGGAACTTGCAGAAAAGACAGGTCTCGGCAAGGTTAACGTGGTGGCTGTCGCCGGACACGATACTGCCAGTGCGGTGGCCGCAGTGCCCGCTTTGAGCGAAGGCTTTGCTTACCTCAGCAGCGGCACTTGGAGCCTCATGGGTATCGAGGTTAAGGATCCGGTTATCGATGACAGGAGTTATTCGATGAATTTCACCAACGAAGGCGGCGTAGGCGGCACTACAAGATTCCTCAAGAACATCACAGGAATGTGGCTGCTTGAGCAGTGCCTCGTCAAATGGCGTTCCGAAGGCAAGGATTACAGTTATCCGGAGATAGCCCGTCTTTCGGCAGAGTGCGCTCCCAGCGCCAATCTCATCGATCCCGACGCTCCCGAGTTCGCATCACCCACCGATATGCCGGAAGCCATCTGCAAGTATTGCAAGGCCAACGGATTCGCGGTTCCCGAAGATGACGCCCACATAATGCGTCTCATATATGATTCCCTTGCAGGCAAGTATGCCGAAGTGTTCCACAAGCTGGAGGAGATTGCTCCTTTCAAGATAGAGGCCCTTCATATCATCGGAGGCGGCTCCCAGAACGAGTTCCTCGACCAGATGACGGCAGACGCCTGCGGCGTGACCGTGGTTGCGGGACCCGCAGAGGGCACTGCTCTAGGCAACGTGATGATTCAGGCAAAGCTTTCACGCAAGGACATCAACAGATTCATTGACACTAAAATTTTCAAACCGACAAAAAAATGAAAGAATCAGTAAAGAAGGCATACGAGCTCGCCAAAGAGCGTTATGCCGCATACGGAATCGATACGGAGAAGGTTCTCGACCAGCTCCAGAATTTCCATCTCTCAATGCATTGCTGGCAGGCGGATGACGTAGCCGGCTTCGAGAGTGCAGGAGACCTCACCGGCGGAATTCAGGCAACTGGAAACTATCCCGGCAAGGCCCGCAACATTGATGAACTCCGTGCGGATATCCTCAAGGCGAAGAGTCTCGTTCCCGGTTCACACCGTCTCAACCTCCACGAGATTTACGGAGAGTTCGGCGGCAAGTTCGTGGACCGCGACAAGGTAGGCGTAGAGCATTTCCAGGGCTGGATCGACTGGTCCAAGGAGAACAAGACTCCCCTTGATTTCAACTCCACTTCGTTCTCTCATCCCAAGAGCGGCAACCTCTCCCTTTCCAACCCGGACAAGGCCATCCGCGAATTCTGGATTGAGCATACAAAGCGCTGCCGCGACATCGCCGATGCGATGGGCAAGGCTCAGGGCGATCCCTGTATCATGAACGTCTGGGTACACGACGGATGCAAGGATCAGAGTGTCAATCACTTCATGTATCGCGAGTTCCTCAAGGACTCTCTCGACAAGATTTTCGCCGAGAAGAAGTCCAATATGAAGGACTGTATCGAGGGTAAGGTCTTCGGTATCGGTCTTGAGAGCTTCACGGTGGGCAGCCACGATTTCTATACAGCTTATGCTGCCGCCAACGGCAAGATTCCTACAATCGACACAGGCCACTATCATCCCACAGAGTCTCCCGCAGACAAGGTCAGCGCCCTGCTGAACTTCGTTCCCGAGCTTATGCTTCACGTCAGCCGTCCCGTCCGCTGGGATTCTGACCACGTGACCATCAAGGATGACTTCACCCAGGATCTGTTCTTCGAGATCGTTCGTGCCGGCGCTATGGACCGCGTACATTACGGCCTTGACTACTTCGACGGTGCCATCAACCGTCTCGGAGCTTACGTCATCGGCAGCCGTGCAGCCCAGAAGTGCATGCTCTGCGCACTTCTCGAACCCGTGGAGACAATCCGCAAGTACGAGCTCGAAGGCGAGACCTACAAGGTCCTCACCCTTCTTGAGGAATGCAAGGCTCTTCCTTGGGGCGCCGTTTACGATGAGTTCTGCGAGCGCAACAACGTACCCGTCGGCGACGCTTATATGGCTGAAATCGACAAGTATTCCAAAGAAGTCACATCCAAAAGATAATTGAGCTATGGGCACAACTCTGTCTATCACGATTGGTCTTATTATCATCGCTGTCGGTGCATTCTGCCAGTCCAGCAGTTATGTGCCCATCAATAAAG
>JAKSKI010000075.1 GCA_024401865.1 Bacteroidales bacterium | reverse complement strand
GGCAACGAAATCAGAAGGATGGCAGAAGGTTCCTGCCACAGATTCATATTCACCGACGTGAGCGAAGTCCCCGGAGTGGAGACCGTGCATCTTGACATCACCGACATCGACGCCATACGCATAATAGCCGAGTCCGGAAACGTGGACGCCATCATTAACTGCGCGGCCTACACCAATGTCGAGAAAGCCGAGGACGACCTTGCAATGGCCGAACTGCTCAACCGCAATGCCCCGGGCAACCTCGCCACGGTCGCGGCGGAGAGGAATGCGGTCTTCTTCCATATCTCCACCGATTATGTTTTCCCGGGCGACTCCTGCAAGCCCGTGAGGGAAGACGAGCAGACCAACCCCCAGAGCGTTTACGGAGCCACCAAGCTCGCCGGAGAGAAAGCCGTCACGGACTCAGGATGCAAATCCATCATCATACGCACGGCCTGGCTGTATTCTCCCTACGGCAAGAACTTCGTCAAGACCATGCTCAAGCTCACAGCCGAGAAAGACAGCATCAAGGTAGTCTGCGACCAGGTCGGCACCCCCACCTATGCGGCTGACCTCGCCGGATTCATAATGCACATAATTAACAGCGGTTCCTTTGTCCCGGGCATCTACCACTTCAGCGACGAAGGAGCAATCAGCTGGTATGACTTCGCCCAGGCGATATGCCGCAAAAGCGGTCACAAGTGCAATATCCAGCCCTGTATGACGGAAGAATTCCCCGCCAAGGCCGCCAGACCCCACTATTCCGTTCTGGACAAGAGCCTCGCCAAAAAGACTTTCGGCATCACCATCCCCTACTGGGAAGATTCTCTGGACGATTGTTTGAAACGGCTCGGATGAGAGTTGCCAAGGCGGTCATACTGGTATTCCTCACTTTGTTCCCGGCTCTACCCGGCCGGGCCCAACGTATTTGCCCGCAGGACAGCACTTCAGCTTTCAACCCGACGCAGCTGATTGCACCGGGAGTTCTTCTAGGTTCCGGTGCCGCCATTCATTACTTCGCACACGACACCTGGGACGTTGCAATCAGGGAAAAGATGCTTGAGATGAGCGGAGGCAACACCGGGATGAATTTCGATGATTTCATCCAGTATGCCCCGCTTGTGATGGACCTGGGACTGGGTTTCACCGGAGTCAACGCAAGACATTGTTTCCTTGACAGGACCATAGAAGCGGCCCTCGCCTATGCCTGTACGGGAATCCTCTCCTGGTCAGGGAAAACCCTTCTCAGCACAATGAGACCCAACGGAGCGAATGACCAGTCCTTCCCCTCCGGCCACTGCTCTTTCGTTTTCACGGGAGCGGAACTCGTCCGGCGCGAATACGGCTGGGGCTGGGGCGCAGGGGCCTATACCGTAGCCGTTACGGTGGCATTTATGAGAATGTACCGGGACTGGCACTGGTTCAGCGACGTGCTGGCCGGAGCAGGTGTCGGTATCCTCAGCGCAAACATAGGCTGCTGGCTGCTCGATCCCACCAAAAGGCTTTTCGGCATCCAGCTCCCGGAGAAACTCCAGTTCGCTGTCGTACCTTCCGTGGATCCTTTCAGCAAGACATTCGGCACATCACTGTCAGTAAGATTCTGATGAAAAAGATACAGATAATATCCGGTCCCTGCAGCGCCGAGAGTGAAATGCAGGTCATGAAGACAGCCGAAGCTCTGCGTACGGCGGGCATCGACTGGTTCCGTGCCGGATTGTGGAAACCCCGGACACGCCCCGGCAGTTTCGAAGGGATGGGAGAGAAAGCCATACCCTGGATGCAGCGCGTCAGGGACGAATTCGGTATGCGCATCTGTACCGAAGCGGCCTGCGCGAAGCACGTATTCACCTGCAGGGATGCCGGTTTCGATATGCTCTGGATAGGGGCCCGAACCACTTCCGACGTATTCAGCGTGCAGGAGATAGCCGAAGCGCTCAAGGGCTCCGGAATGCCGGTGTTCGTAAAGAATCCTATGAGTCAGGACATCGGCCTGTGGGCAGGTGCAGTCGAAAGGCTCATGATGCAGGGAATCAACAATATCGGTTTGATACACAGAGGCTTCGCCTCCTTTGAAAGAAGTGTATACAGGAATCTGCCTAAATGGAAGGAGGTAATCTCGATGCGCAGCCTCTTCCCGGAGCTTCCCCTGCTCTGCGATCCCAGCCACATCGCTGGAGACGCAAGATATGTCAGAGAGATTGCGCAGAAAGCGCTTGACCTTGGTCTGGACGGGCTGATGGTAGAATGCCATTGTGACCCGAAGAGCGCCCTCAGCGATGCCGGTCAGCAGCTCACGCCTGACGAGTTCATCTCCCTCCTGAACACGCTCAACGTACGTTCCAGCGACAATGACAGTCCCGACTACAGGACGAAACTCAGCGAACTGCGTTCCGAAATCGACCTGTGCGACGAGACTATTGTCGAAGTCCTTGCCCGAAGAATGAAGGTTTCAGAAGAGATAGGCAGAATCAAGAGGGAGAACAACGTCTCCATCATTCAACCCGGAAGATGGGACGAGGTGATCGAAGCGGCAGTCCTCTCAGGAAAAGACAAAGGCCTTGAAGAATCCTTCATAAGGGACATTTTCAACGAAATCCATAAAGCATCAGTAACCACGCAGGAACAATAAAACTTACCATATATGAAAGACTTAAACAAAATCGCAGCCCAGTTCGCCATCGAAGGCGAGATCAGTTCGACCAAACCCCTCGGTGAAGGTTTCATCAATGACACCTACCTCGTTTTCGTCAACGGAGAATCCGAGCCGGCATACATCCTCCAGCGCAAGAACCACATCGTATTCCCCGATGTCCCTGCGATGATGGACAACATCAAAAGGGTCACGGAGCACATCAAGGCGAAAGTGAGCGACCCTCTCAGAGGGACACTGACTGTCATCCCCGCCAAAGACGGGAAGCTCTATTACAAGGACGAAGACGGCAGCTACTGGGCCGTATGCCTGTTCATCAAAGGTTCCAAAAGCTACGACAGGGCTGATACCGCAGAACTTGCCTACCAGGGCGGACTCGGTCTGGGATGCTTCCACAAGCTGGTCAGCGACTTCAACGAACCCCTTCACGAGACCATCAAGGGTTTCCACAACATAAGATGGCGCTTCCAGCAATGGGACGAAGCTCTGGCAAAGGACGCCGCAGGCAGAGTCGCCTCCCTGGGCGAAGAGATTTCCTGGATTGAAAGCCGCCGCGCTCAGATGCTGGAGTTCTGGGAAAAATACGAGAAAGGCATCATCCCAACCAGAGTGACTCACAACGACACGAAGATCAGCAATTTCCTTTTCAACGCAGCCGACGGCACCCTGCTCTGCGCCATCGACCTTGACACAATGATGTCTTCCACCCTCCTCAACGATACCGGTGACGCCCTTCGTTCATACACCAACACCGGAGCCGAGGATGACAAGGATCTTTCCAAGGTAGGTATGAGCATGGAGATGTTCAAGGCTTATATGGGAGGCTACCTCTCAGTGATGGGCAAGGAACTCACTCCCGTAGAGAAGGAATATCTGGCATTCAGCGGTCTGTACATCACCTACGAGCAGGTTCTCCGCTTCCTTATGGACTATATCGATGGCGACACCTATTACAAGACAGCCTATCCGGAGCACAACCTCGTACGCACCCACGCCCAGTACAAACTACTCACCAGTATGGAGCAGCAACTGGATCAGATGAACGGATTCATTGCAGAACAAGCCTGAATTTCAGGCAACTGAATCCCGGTTTTTCCACCGTCCCCTCCTCCGAGAA
>JAKSKI010000074.1 GCA_024401865.1 Bacteroidales bacterium | reverse complement strand
ATGAAACTCAAAGACATCAAGTCCGGCAAGTTCAATCCTGCCGAATGGGAAGCCAAAGGCTACCAGCTCCCCAAGTTTGACATAGAGGCAGTCGCAAAGAAGACCTACGAACAGCCCACCTGGGTGCATTTCGGTGGCGGCAACATCTTCCGCGCGTTCCCTGCGGCTATTCTCAACGATGCTCTCAATACCGGCAAGTATGACCGCGGCGTAATCGTGGCGGAGACCTTCGATTATGAGGTCGTGGACAAGGCATACGCTCCTTATGACAATCTCTCCCTCCTTGTGAGCCTTCAGTCCACAGGAACAGTGGAGAAGAAAGTCATCGCATCCGTGACCGAAGCCCTCAAGGCTGATTATCAGTTCAAGGACTGGTCCCGCCTGGTTGACATATTCCGCAACCCTTCTCTCCAGATGATATCTTTCACCATTACGGAGAAAGGTTACGGCGTACCTCCCGCAGACCTCGAGCGCGGACTTCAGCCCGTGTTCGCAATGGGCAAGGTGACGGCTCTGCTACTCGAGCGCTATAAGGCCGGAGAACTCCCTCTCACCGTCCAGAGTATGGACAACTGCTCACACAACGGTGACAAGGTAAAGAACGGAGTTATGGCTTATGCCGAGAAATGGGTGGCCGACGGACTTGTCGAGGAAGGTTTCCTCGCATACCTGAAGGATGGAAAGAAGGTGACTTTCCCCTGGTCGATGATCGACAAGATCACTCCCCGTCCCCACGTCAAGGTCAAGGAACTCCTTGCCGCTGACGGATTCGAGGACAACGAGTACATCGAAACGGAGAAGCATACCTTTACCGCTCCCTTCGTGAATTCGGAGGAGGTGCAGTACCTCGTGGTCGAGGACAACTATACCAACGGACGTCCTCCGCTCGAACTCGGGGGCACTCTCTATACCACACGCGAGACCGTGGACAAGGTGGAGACGATGAAGGTCACCACCTGCCTTAATCCGCTTCACACCGCAATGTCCATCTATGGATGTATGCTGGGATATACTCTCATCTCCGCCGAGATGGCCGATGAGGATCTCCGTCCCTTCATCCAGAAGATAGGTTATATCGAGGCTATGCCGGTAGTCACCGACCCCGGCGTGCTCAATCCCTACGAGTTCATCGGTGCCGTCATAAACAAGCGTCTCCCCAACCCGTTCATGCCCGATGCTCCCCAGCGCATCGCAATGGACACCAGCCAGAAGCTTTCGATACGCTTTGGCGAGACCATCAAGAAGTATGTCGCCCGCGGACTTGATATGGGCAATCTCGTGCTCATACCTCTCACACTCGCAGGATATGCGCGCTACCTCAAGGGCATCAAGGACAACGGAGAGGCATTCGAACCTTCACCCGACCCTATGCTCGAGGAACTCCAGGCAATTGTCGCCCCTCTCCAGATCGGCAAGGCCGACCAGGATTGGAGCTGCCTCCGCAAGCTCTACTCCCGCAAGGACATCTTCGGAGTGGACCTTTATGAGGTGGGCCTCGGAGAACAGATAGAGGGATATGTCAAAGAACTGTTTGCCGGCAACGGTGCAGTCCGCAGCACCCTCCACAAATACGTCTCAAAGAGATAATGGACAGAAAATACGTTATTCTTGTGCACGGCGGGGCGGGAGATTTGTCCGAACTCGCCGTGCATTCCGATTGGGAGGGTTTGTACTATTCCTCTCTGGAGGAAGCGCTCCGTATCGGTGAGCGCAGCATGCAGGAGACGGGCAAGGGGGTTGACGTGGTCCGTGCCGTCATCAGGCATTTTGAGACCAGCCCCCTCTTCAATGCCGGAATCGGCGCTACCGTCAATGCCGACGGCTCATTCGAACTTGACGCCTGCCTTATGGAAGGACGGGACCTGAGTGCCGGTGCCGTAGCCGGACTCAGACACGTCAAGCATCCCATAGACGCCGCTTATGCAGTCAAGACTTCTTCCGAACACGTGTTCCTGGCCGGAGAGGGCGCTGACCTGTTTGCGGCCCACAACGGTGTGGATACGGTGGAGGACAATATGTATTTCGCCACTCCCGACACGATGAAGTGGGTGGATGAATTCAAGGCCCGCAGCCGCAAGAACGGTACCGTGGGCTGCGTCGTCCTCGACAGGGAAGGCAATCTTGTGGCCGGCACCAGCACCGGAGGCATACTCGGCAAGAAATACGGACGGGTGGGGGATTCTCCCGTGGTTGGCGCCGGGACCTATGCTGACAATGCGGGCGCGGCGGTCAGCTGTACAGGACACGGTGAATATTTCATACGGCACAACGTCGCCGCCAATATCAATTTCCGTGTCAAGATGATGGGACAGAAGGTCGGGGATGCCGTGGAAGAGATGCTCTTCCACGAGCTCAATGCCGAAGCCGGCAACGGAGGTCTGATAGCCGTCGACAGGAACGGGGATTTCGCCCTGGACTTCAATTCCAGGGGAATGTTCAGAGGATACCTGTACCGTGACGGAGAAGACTCTCTGCACGGTGCTGTCGGTATATATCGGGAAATGAGGACAATCTGACCGTCAGTCCTTGAGGAAGTCGTCAAGCCATTCGATCTCCTCGGGATACCTTGCGCTTCCGTCGGGGTTCAGAAGGTCGTGGAACCAGAGTTCCGGTTCCTGCTCGAATGGAACTTTTACCCCGTCCTCTACTGTGTTCCATTCATAATGGCACTGCGTAGCTCCGTTGACCAGCCCGAAATTGTATGCGGCCACCTTGTGCCCCTTGAGCAGAGGAAGGGTCGATTGCAGCGTGCACCCGCGTGTCCTGGCCATATACTCGGTACAGAAAACCGGCCTTCCGAACGGTTCGAGCATCTTGAGGAACGCTTCGTGCTCCTCTGTGGAGTCATAGCAGTGATAACTGATGATATCGCTGTGCTCGCAGGCGTAAGTGATGATGGGGAAGCGTTCGTAGTACTTGACCTTGCGGGTGAAGGGATTGGTTATGACCGTGGCCGTCACCGGCTGTGAAGGCCTGATCTCGAAGGCCCATTCGAAGACCTTCTTCATCAGCGGCAGGGTATTGCATTCGGGCACATTCTCCGGCTCGTTGTACAAGCACCAGGCGATGATGCGGTCATCTTTGCCGAAAGTCTTGAGCACGTCCTTCTCATATCGTTCCACGAGGCTCCAGCGTGAGGGGTCGTTGATTATGGTCTTGCCGGGAGTCTGGGCCCAGATGGAGTTGTGTATGCCTTTGACCGGCGAGATGTCTTCGCCTATGAAACGTTCTTCCGAACCTCCGTTGGTGAACAGTGTCACCAGGGATGATATGTCGTGGCTGTCGGCAATTTCCAGAAATTCGTCAATGCGGGAGAAGAATCCGTCCCTGTCGTCTTCCCAGAGTTTGTGGTGAAGGAAGATGCGTACCGTATTGAATCCCAGGTCTTCGGCCCAGCCCAGTTCGCGGTCGATGGCTTCAGGGTCCCAGGTGCCCGCTCCCCACATCTGCAACTGGTTGCCGGCATAGGCGGGTATATAATCGCATCCAACGGGCCATTCCATATCCTCGTACCATTGTCTGGCATATTCGGCCGACCATCTGCCGTCGGCTTCGCGGGAACCGGTGCTGCAGGACATCACCGAGATGGCGGTGGCCAGCGCCATAAATGCTGATTTGAAAGAGATTCTTCTCATAATGCAATATAAGTAGGGTACAATACAAATCTACAAAATATATTGTTAAATTTGTAAGAACAGACACAGCGGACAATATGAACAATCCATTTTCTCTTGAAGGCAAGGTCGCTCTCGTGACGGGAGCCTGCTACGGTATCGGCTATGCCATTGCCAAGGCATTCGCTCAGGCCGGAGCGGAAGCGGTTATATTCAATGCACGTACCAGGGCCAACGTGGACAAGGCCCTGGCCGATTATAAGGCTGACGGCATCAACGCACGCGGATATGTCTGCGATGTGACAGACGAGCCCGCCGTGCAGAAGATGGTCGCTGAAGCCACTGCAGAGTTCGGCCATATAGACATTCTGGTCAACAATGCCGGTATCATCAAGCGCATACCGATGCACGAGATGGCGCGTGAGGAGTTCCAGCAGGTTGTCGACATCGATTTGGTTGGACCGTTCATCTGCTCCAAGGCGGTGCTGCCCCAGATGATGGAACGCCGTGAAGGCAAAATCATCAACATCTGCTCGATGATGTCGGAGCTTGGCCGCGAGACCGTTTCGGCGTACGCATCTGCCAAGGGCGGGCTCAAGATGCTCACCCGCAACATCTGCTCCGAATACGGAGAATACAATATCCAATGCAACGCAATAGGCCCCGGATATATCGCTACGCCTCAGACCGCACCGCTTCGCGAACCTCAGTCTGACGGTTCCAGACATCCTTTCGACAGCTTCATCTGCGCCAAGACTCCTGCAGGGCGCTGGCTCGATCCGGACGAACTCGGCGGACCTGCTGTGTTCCTGGCATCGCACGCCTCGGATGCCGTCAACGGCCACATCCTATACGTGGACGGCGGCATACTCGCATATATAGGCAAACAACCCAAATGATTTTATGACAATTAAACGGAATAAAATGGCAAAGATAAATTGTACAGTACGCCAGGCCTCCGGCAACGTGGATGCCAGGCATTATGATACAGCACGCCTGCGTCAGGA
>JAKSKI010000073.1 GCA_024401865.1 Bacteroidales bacterium | reverse complement strand
TGGTGGATTTCTTCCTTGTAATCCAGCTCTCCGGTGCCGGCGATGAACTTCAGGGCATCAAGCGGGGCATTATGGAAATGGCCGACGGAATCGTCATCAACAAATGCGACGGGGACAATGTGGATGCCTGCAAACTTTCTGCAATCCAGCTGCGCAATGCGTTTCATTTCTTCCCTGCTCCCGAAAACGGCTGGACCCGTCAGGTCCTTACCTATTCGGGATTGAACGGCACCGGGATAAAGGAGATTTTCGAAATGATTTTCTCCTATCTGGACTTCGTGAAGGCCAACGGGCACTTCGATATCCGACGTCGCCGGCAGAACACCTACTGGATGAAAGAGACTATCAACTCGGCGATACTGGGCGACTTCTATCACAGAATGGAGACCCGCATAAGTCAAGCCGAAGAGTCCGTATGGAACGGGCGTATGACTCCTTTCACCGCAGCGCATTCACTGCTGGACGAGTACTATAAACTGATCAAATAGAATATTTCTGAATATTAATAACTATAGCTAAAATGTCAGACAAAAAACTTTTTTCTGAATTCACTTCTCCTACCCGCCAGGATTGGCTTGACAAGATTCAGGTCGATCTCAAAGGCGCCGATTTCCAGAAAAAGCTGGTATGGAAGACCGATGAGGGATTCGCAGTACAGCCTTTCTACATGAAAGAAGATTTGGAGAAATTGAGCACCCTCGGCTCAGAGCCGGGTGAATTCCCCTATGTGAGGGGGAACAAGGCGGAAGACAACAACTGGTATGTCCGCCAGGAGATATGCAGCGAATCAGCCACCCAGGCCAACAAAAAAGCGCTCGACGTTCTTGGAAAGGGCATAGATTCGCTTGGTTTCAAGGTTCCCGGTGAGCAGGTCTGCGCAGAATATGTGAAGACTTTGCTTGACGGCATCTGTTGCGACTGCGTGGAGCTCAACTTCAAAGTGTGCCCGAAGCATGCCTTGGAGCTCACAAAAATCCTTGTCTCCTACTTCGCAGACAAGGCTTATGATCCCGCCCGCATCAACGTGTCCGTCGATTTCGACCCCATCAAGGGTATGATAATGAAAGGAATGGATACCGAGAGTCTGATTTCGGACGGCAAGTCCCTTATTGAGACCGTAAAGAATTATCCTAATTTCAAGGTAATATCGGTGAACGGCGCGGCTCTCAGCGACAGCGGAGCGTACATCGTTCAGGAACTCGGCTATTCCCTCGCTTGGGGAGCCGAATATCTGAAGCGACTCGCTGACGAGGGCGTCTCCGGAAGCGAAATAGCACGCAGAATCAAGTTCAATATGGGCATCAGCACCAACTATTTCATGGAAATAGCGAAATTCCGTGCTGCCCGTATGCTTTGGTCTAAGATTGCTCAGGAATATGCCGGAAACGACAAGGAAGCCTGCAAGGCGTGCATCCATGCAAAGACCTCCTTCTACAACATGACCCTGTTTGATTCCTATGTCAATCTGCTTCGTTCCCAGACAGAGACCATGTCCGCAGCAATCGCGGGAGTCAACTCCATAACCGTTACTCCTTTCGATGCCGCATACGAAAAGCCGGATGATTTCTCCGAGCGCATCGCACGCAACCAGCAGCTTCTCCTCAAGGAGGAGTCTCATTTCGACAAGGTCGTCGACCCCGCAGGCGGTTCATACTACATTGAGGTCCTTACCGATTCCCTGGCAGCCGAAGCCTGGAAGATTTTCCTCAAGGTTCAGGAGGAAGGCGGCATTGTGGAATATGCGAAGAAAGGCCTCGTCCAGGACGATATCATCGCCTCTGACACAAAGCGCCACACTCTTGCAGCGCAATCACGCGAATTCGTTCTCGGAACCAACCAGTTCCCTAATTTCACTGAATTATCCGGTGGCAAAACTCCACTCGCCTGCTGCTGCAACTGTGCAAAAGCCGAGAAGGAAACTCCTTACAAGGGTATAAGCACATCCAGACTCTCATCCGAGTTCGAGGCTCTTCGCCTCAGCACGGAGAAGGCGGCAAAGCAGCCCGTTGCGTTCATGCTCACCATCGGCAATCTTGTATGGCGTCAGGCACGCGCGCAATTCTCCTGCAACTTCCTTGCATCTGCAGGATATAAAGTAATAGACAATCTCGGCTTCGCTACTGTCGAGGAAGGTGTGGATGCCGCATTGAAGGCCGGAGCTGACATCGTGGTGATATGCTCTTCTGACGAGGAATATGCTCAGTATGCCATCCCTGCTTACAACTGTCTTGCAGGAAAGGCATTGTTCGTAGTGGCAGGCAATCCCGAATGCGCGGAAGAACTCAAGGCCGCCGGCATAGAGAACTTCATACACGTCAGGGTAAACCAGCTCGAGACCTTGAAATCGTTTAATCAAAAACTCGGTATCTAGTTATGGCAAAGAATGATATAGTTTGGAAAACCCCGGAGCAAATCGGTGTGAAGGCGGTTTATACTAAGGAAGATCTTGAAGGAATGGAGCATCTGGACTTCGTGGCAGGTCTCCCTCCTTTCCTTCGCGGACCTTATTCGATGATGTATCCTTTCAAGCCGTGGACCATCCGCCAGTATGCCGGATTCTCCACAGCCGAAGAATCCAACGCGTTCTACAGACGCAACCTTGCATCCGGCCAGAAGGGACTGTCCGTGGCTTTTGACCTTCCTACCCACCGTGGCTATGACCCTGACAATATGAGAGTTATCGGTGACGTGGGTAAGGCCGGTGTCAGCATCTGCTCAGTCGAGAACATGAAGAGACTCTTCGAGGGAATCCCCCTGAACAAGATGTCCGTGTCCATGACAATGAACGGTGCCGTACTCCCTATCCTTGCATTCTACATTGTGACCGGTCTTGAG
The DNA here is from genome assembly GCA_024401865.1 of Bacteroidales bacterium. Lineage (GTDB taxonomy): Bacteria > Bacteroidota > Bacteroidia > Bacteroidales > UBA932 > Cryptobacteroides. The sequence continues at coordinate 1,850 of JAKSKI010000073.1, read as the reverse complement.
CAGGGCGCAAAACTCGAGGAGATGGCAGGTACCATCCAGAACGATATTCTCAAGGAGTTCATGGTGCGCAACACCTATATCTACCCGCCCGAGTTCTCTATGAGAATCATCGCCGACATCTTCGAGTTCACATCCAAGAATATGCCCAAGTTCAACAGTATCTCCATCTCCGGATATCACATCCAGGAAGCAGGAGCTACCGCGGACATCGAACTCGCATACACCCTTGCCGATGGTATGGAATACCTCAGGGCCGGTGTGAATGCCGGTATTGACGTGGATGCATTCGCACCCAGGCTTTCATTCTTCTGGGGCATCGGCATGAACCACTTCATGGAAATCGCCAAGCTGCGCGCCGGCCGTCTTCTCTGGGCCAAGATCGTGAAGAGCTTCGGTGCAAAGAACGACAAATCAATGCCTCTGCGCACCCACAGCCAGACTTCAGGATGGTCTCTTACCGCACAGGATCCCTTCAACAACGTCGGACGTACAGCCATCGAAGCTATGTCCGCCGTACTCGGACACACCCAGAGTCTGCACACCAATGCCCTTGACGAGGCCATCGCACTTCCTACGGATTTCTCCGCACGTATCGCCCGCAACACTCAGATCTACATCCAGAATGAGACCAAGGTCTGCAAGCAGATTGATCCTTGGGCAGGTTCATACTATGTAGAGAGCCTGACAAACGAGCTCGTGGAGAAGGCCTGGGCCCTCATCGAGGAAGTCGAGAAGCTCGGCGGTATGGCAAAGGCCATCGAAACCGGTGTCCCGAAGATGCGTATCGAAGAGGCTGCTGCCCGTACACAGGCACGTATTGACTCCGGTGCACAGACAATCGTCGGTATCAACAAATACGCACTCGACCACGAGGATCCCATCGATATTCTCGAAATCAACAATGCTGAGGTCAGAAAGCAGCAGGAAGAGTCTCTCGCAGCACTCCGCGCCAATCGTAACGAGGAGGCATGCCGCAAGGCTCTCGATGCTCTTACCGAGGTCGTGCGCACCAAGAAAGGCAATCTTCTTGAAGCCGCAATCGAGTGCGCCAAGCTGCGCTGCACACTCGGCGAGATCAGTGATGCATGTGAAAAAGTCGTCGGCCGCTATCAGGCAACAATCAGAACCATTTCAGGAGTGTACAGTTCAGAATACAAAAAGGATGAGCAGTTCGAGGAAGCTGTCCGCCTTACAGACGAATTCGCCAAGAAAGAAGGACGCCGTCCCCGTATCTTCATCGCCAAGATGGGACAGGACGGACATGACCGCGGTGCAAAGGTTGTTGCAACAGGTTACGCTGACTGCGGATATGACGTGGATATGGGACCTCTCTTCCAGACTCCGGAAGAGGCTGCCCGTGCCGCTGTCGAGAACGACGTGCATATTGTTGGCGCATCCTCACTTGCAGCAGGTCACAAGACCCTCATTCCCCAGCTCATCGAGGAGCTTCGCAAACTCGGTCGCGAGGATATTATGGTCGTTGCCGGAGGCGTAATACCGACTCAGGACTATGACTTCCTCTACAAAGCCGGTGTAGCCGCGATCTTCGGCCCTGGAACTCCTGTGGCTTATTCTGCTGCTACGATGATGAAACTTATGATGGGTAAAGAATAGTAAACGCTTATGAAACAGATAAATTATGTCAGTGCTGACGAAGCTGTAAAGCTTGTCAAATCCGGCGACCACATTCATTTGAGCAGCGTCGCAAGCGCACCTCAGTGCCTTATCCAGGCTCTGTGCCGCAGAGGTGATGCCGGAGAGCTGGAAGACGTCCGCATCCATCACCTTCATACTGAAGGTCCCGCACCTTACGCTGATGAGAAATACAACGGAATCTTCTTCCATCAGGG
>JAKSKI010000072.1 GCA_024401865.1 Bacteroidales bacterium | reverse complement strand
CTTTTTACGTTTCTTAAGTCTATGCTCCGAAATTGTCGAAGAGTATGTTCTCAGGAGCGACACCGAGCGAGTCGAGAAGGTCGACAACGCACTTTGTCATCATAGGAGGACCGCACATGAAATACTTGATGTCCTCGGGAGCCTCATGATCCTTGAGATAGGTCTCATACATCACGTTGTGCACGAAGCCTGCAGTGTACTTGACACCGGCGGCATCAGCTGCGGGATCGGGACGGTCAAGCGCGAGATGGAACTGGAAGTTGGGGAACTCCTTCTCGATCTCTGCAAAGTCCTCGAGATAGAATGCCTCGACGAGAGCGCGTGCTCCGTAGAAGAAATGTACCTTGCGGCCTGTCTTGAGGGTCTTGAAGAGCTGCATGATGTGTGAACGCAGAGGTGCCATACCTGCACCGCCTCCGACGAATATGTACTCGATGTCATCGGGATCGTTCTTGGGGAGAAGGAATTCTCCGTAAGGACCGCTGATCATCACCTTGTCGCCGGGCTTGCGTGTGAACACGTAAGAAGAAGCGATACCGGGATTGACGGGAAGAAGCTTCGGACCGAGTTCACGGGGAACGCTGCGGTCGAACGGAGGAGTTGCGATACGCACGTTGAGCTTGATGATGCCCTTCTCTCCGGGATAGGAAGCCATTGAGTATGCCCTGATGGTGTCCTCGGGGTTGGATGAATGCAGATTGAAGAATCCGTATTTCTCCCAGTCGGCCCTGTATTCGGGCTCGACCTCGATGTCCTTGAAGTCAAGTTCATACTTGGGGATGTCAATCTGGATGTATTCACCGCTCTTGAATTCGAGATTCTCTCCTTCAGGGAGCTTGACGGTGAATTCCTTGATGAAGGTTGCGACGTTCTTGTTGGAGATGACCTCGCACTCGAGCTTCTTGACGCTCAGGGCGCTCTCCGCCACCTGTATCTTGAGATTGTCCTTGACCTTGACCTGGCATCCGAGACGCCATCCTTCCTTTATCTGCTTGCGGTTGAAGAAACCGACCTCAGTGGGAAGGATTTCACCGCCGCCTTCGAGGACCTGCACCTTGCACTGGCCGCAGTTGGCCTTGCCGCCGCAGGCTGAAGGGAGGAATATCTTCTCTCCTGCAAGAGTGCTCATAAGGCTGTTGCCGGGAGTGACGTCGAGTTCCTTCTTGCCGTTGTTGATGTCAATCTTGATGGTTCCCTTGGGGGTGATATAGGCTTTCACCGCGAGGAGGAGAGCCACGAGTACCAGTGTCAGAACTGCTATGACGACTGCTGCTGCAATGATAGTATTATACATAATCCTGACCTCCCGTTAAAGTGTTATACCCATAAAGATCATAAATGCCAGACCCATCAGACCTACGGTGATGAAGGTGATGCCAGTACCCTTGAGGCCTGCAGGCACGTTGCTGTAGGACATCTTCTCCCGGATTGCGGCGAGACAGACGATGGCAAGGTACCAGCCGATGCCGGAACCGAGTGCATAGACTGCTGACTGACCAACATTAACGAAGTCCCTCTGCTGCATGAAGAGCGAACCACCGAGGATTGCGCAGTTAACTGCGATGAGAGGCAGATAGATGCCCAGGGAACTGTAGAGAGAAGGAAGGAACTTCTCAACAATCATCTCGACGAGCTGGGTGAATGCCGCGATGACCGCGATGAAGATGATGAAACTCAGGAAACTGAGGTCAACGTCTGCAAGAGCGGGGCTGATCCAGGCCATTGCGCCAGGCTTGAGGAAATATGTATTGAGAAGATAGTTTAGAGGTAGCGTGCAGAGAAGCACGAATATGACGGCGAGACCAAGACCGTTGGCGGTCTTGACGTTTTTGGATACTGCCAGGTATGAACACATACCGAGGAAGTATGCAAAAATCATATTGTCAACGAAGATTGACTTTACGAATAAGCTGATGTATTCCATAATCGATAAGTGTTACAAATTATTTTTCCTGAAGTTCCTTGTCTATGCTTCTGTGAACCCAGATGATGCATCCGAGAAGGATGAGGGCGAACGGAGGCAGGATGACAAGTCCGTTGTTGACGTAACCTGCGTCGTAGAGAGCCTGGGGAATCACCTGCAATCCGAACAGGGTGCCGCTTCCGAGGAGTTCGCGGAAGAATGCCACGATGATGAGGATTGCGCCGTATCCCATACCGCTGGCGATACCGTCAACGAGAGAAGGGAAAGGCTTGTTCCCGAGGGCGAAGGCCTCGATGCGTCCCATAACGATACAGTTGGTGATAATGAGGCCGATATACACGGACAATGACTTGTCGATTGCATATGTGGCTTCAAATGCCTTGAGGAACTGGTCCACGAGAATAACCATCAGTGAAACGACCACGAGCTGGATGATGATTCGCACGCGGTTGGGGATGGTGTTCCTGAGGAGGGAGCAGACAAGGCTGGAAAGTCCGGTCACGATGGTCACGGAAAGTGCCATCACGAGCGCACCCTTGAGTTCGACGGTCACTGCCAGTGAAGAGCAGATACCGAGTACCAGGACAGTGATGGGGTTGCCTTTGAGCAACGGAGTCACAAATGTTTCTTTCAAATTACCCATAACTTATTCCTCCACTGTTTTAAGGGTTTCTTCCAACACTTCCTTGACAGCTGTCGTGTCAGTGCATTCGTTGACTGCTTCCACAAAGGCGTTCACGGCCTCTCCGGAAAGAAGGGTTTTGCCATAAGCCGCCACCCAGGTATTGATTGCGGCATCCAGACCCTTGGAGGTCATCGTGGCGCCGGTCACGGCGTCAACTGCATTGGCTTTTCCTTCGGGAGCGCCGCCCTTGACGATGCTGAAGGGCTTTTCATCGGAAAGGTCTATGACCTTGCCGGCGAACTGGGCGCGGAATGAAGGATCGTCCTTGATCTTGCCGCCGAGTCCCGGGGTCTCCCCCTCGTGGTCGAAGTATGCTCCGACTATGGTCTTGAAATCATCGGCGACTGCTATGTAACCCCAGACGGGACCCCAGAGGCCCGCGCCGTAGACGGGGAACACCATCACCTTGTTCTTGAACTGATAGACAGGAAGCTGAAGGCTTGAGCCGTCCTTGATATTGTAGTTCTGGGCCTTGAGCTGTGAGGTGGAGTACACCTGGGCAGCGCTGCCGTCAAGATTGCCGACCTGCTGCGCGTCAATGTCGACCAGGATGGAACTTTCGATGTTCTCCTTGTAGAAATCAAGCGTAGCCTTGTTGCCTATTTCAGCCCAATGCTCTTTCTCGCCGAAGCCTGCAGCCGTGAGGATCTGGCTGACTGTCTCAGCCTTTTCGTTGGCAGCCTGCATAGGGCCGAGTTTCTGGGACACGAATGCCAGAATAGCCGCCACCAATACTACCACTATCGTGGTGTATATGACTGTATATGCATTACTGTTGGTATTCATAGCTAAGCGACATTAACTTTTTTGTTCTTGCGTGAAATGTGCGCGCTGGTGACGCAGTGGTCAATGAGCGGGGCAAAGGTGTTGCAGAGCAGGATGGCGAGCATCATTCCTTCAGCATAACCCGGGTTGAACAGACGGACTGTGATACAGAGGGCACCGATAAGGAAACCGTAGATCCACTTTCCGCATTCTGTCTGAGCAGAGGTGACAGGGTCTGTAGCCATGAACACGGTACCGAAAGCGAAACCTCCGAGGAGGAGCTGCTCCCAGCAGGGAACGGCGCTGACGCCTGCAAGGTCACCGAGGAAGCCCACGAAGAGAGCGCCTGCGACTGAACTGAGCATTATCTTCCAGCTGGCCACACCGGTCCAGATAAGGAGAATGGCGCCGAGAAGGATGCAGAGGGTGGAAGTCTCACCCACAGAGCCGGGAATGGTTCCGAGGAACTCGCTCCACACGCTGGTGCTGTACTGTGCGGCGCCATCAAGTGCGAGAGGAGTAGCTCCGGTGAATCCGTCCACTACCTGCTCTCCGGCCTTGAGGTGAATCCAGGTGCTGGAACCTGACATGCTGTTGGGATAAGAGAAGAAGAGGAATGCCCTGGTGAGAAGAGCGGGATTCCAGATGTTCATACCGGTACCGCCGAAGACTTCCTTACCGAAAATTGTGGCGAATGCGACCGCGACGGCGAGCATCCAAAGTGGAGTGTCGACAGGAACGATGAGAGGGATGAGGAAACCGGTCATGAGGAAACCCTCGTTCACTTCCTCACCGCGGATCTGTGCCGTACCGAACTCGATGAAGAGACCGACTGCGTAAGCCACGACATAGAGGGGAAGGACACGGAGGAATCCGTACCACCAGTATCCGAGAACCACGGCCCAGAATCCGGTGACGGTTGTCCCGGTGGCGAGGGCGTGCTGATAGCCGACGTTCCACATACCGAACAGGGCGGCGGGAATCACGGCGATGAGAGCCAGGATGATGATGCGTTTGAGATCGATAGCGTCACGTACGTGTGCACCCTTCTTCGTTACGGTGCCGGGTACGGCAAGGAATGTGTCAAAAGCATCAACAGTGGAGTGAAGCCAGTAAAGCTTTCCGCCTTTTTCGAAAATCTTGTTCATACTTTTAAGCCATTTCTTTAAGCATAAGGTCGATGCCCTTCGCTATTATGTCCTGAATATTGTTCTTGCTGGGATCCACGAACTCGCAGAGGGCGAGATCCTCGGGAAGAACTTCATAAATGCCGAATTTCTCCATCTTGTCGATGTCACCCGCGAGGCAGGCCTTGACCAGATAGAGAGGATAGATGTCCATTGGAAGCACCTTGCCGTAGTAGGCGTCATTCATAAGGAATGCGCGGGGGCCTCCGTGGAGATTGGTGTCCATATCATATTTCCTCCAGGGAGTGAGCCAGGAGAAATAGCTGTGGTC
>JAKSKI010000071.1 GCA_024401865.1 Bacteroidales bacterium | reverse complement strand
CGGATTCCGCACATTTGTCCTTCAGGGAGGCGAAGACCCCCTGCAAACGGACGAATGGGTGGAGGACGTGGTTCGGGCCATACGCAAAGCCTTCCCCGACTGTGCCATAACCCTTTCCCTCGGAGAAAAGCCCTATGATTCCTACCGGCGTTTCAAAGAAGCGGGCGCCGACCGTTATCTTCTGCGCCACGAGACTTTCAACCCAGTCCATTATTCCAGGCTCCACCCCTCCGGAATGTCCCGGGACAGACGTATCGCCTGTCTGTGGGACCTCAGGAAAGCAGGTTTCCAGACCGGTTCCGGCATAATGGTCGGAAGCCCGTTCCAGACACTGGACAACATTGTCGAGGACTTACTCTTCATACAGGAACTGCGGCCTGAGATGATTGGCATAGGGCCTTTCATCCACCACAGAGGGACGCCTTTCGCCGATATGCCTGACGGAAGCGTTGACCTGACCTGTATGCTCATTTCAATATTCAGGCTGATGAATCCCTTCGCCCTTATCCCCGCAACGACAGCTCTGGCCACGCTCAGTCCCGACGGCCGCTGCAGGGGCATACTTGCCGGGGCCAATGTCGTGATGCCCAATCTCTCCCCTGTATCCAGACGGAGTGAATATGAGCTATACGAAGGCAAGGCCGCATCCGGAGCGGAAGCGGCGGAAGGGTTGGACGAACTCAGGGAAGAACTGGCCGCCATAGGCTATGACATCAAAGTCAGCCGTGGCGATTATGATACGGAAAAGGCTTTTAATTGACGTTGCAATGTATGATGTAAAATCTCCGAAAGCGGAAGAATTCATTGATGACGAGGAAATTCGAGAGACACTCGCTTATGCTGCGCAGAACAAGAGCAACAGGGCTCTCATCGAGAGCATAATAGACAAGGCAGCCCTCTGCAAGGGGCTCACCCACCGCGAAGCCGCAGTCCTGCTGGAATGCGACATCCCCGATCTGGTGGAAAGGACTTTCAAGCTGGCCGAAGAGATCAAACAGCGTTTCTACGGCAACCGCATAGTGATGTTCGCACCGCTTTACCTGTCCAATTACTGCGTGAACGGATGCATCTATTGTCCTTACCACGCCAAGAACAGGCACATTCCCCGCAGGAAACTCACCCAGGAGGAGATACGCAATGAAGTGACGGCGCTCCAGGATATGGGGCACAAGCGCCTGGCCATCGAACTCGGGGAGCACCCCGTGCAGAACCCCATCGAGTATGTCATCGAATCCATCAACACCATCTACGGCATACATCACAAGAATGGCGACATCAGGCGTGTAAACGTCAATATTGCAGCTACTTCCATCGAGAACTACAGGAAGCTGAAAGATGCCGGCATAGGCACTTACATCCTGTTCCAGGAGACATACGACAAGAAGAGATACGAAATCCTTCACCCGTCCGGACCCAAGAGCGACTATGCCTACCATACGGAGGCGATGGACAGGGCCAGGGCAGGCGGTATCGACGATATGGGCATAGGCGTGCTCTTCGGACTTACCGGATACCGTTATGACTTCGTGGGGCTTATGATGCACGCCGAACATATGGAAGCGGCTCTCGGAGTCGGTCCCCACACCATCAGCGTGCCACGCATCCGCCCCGCCGACGATATCAATCCCGAGGAATTCGCGGACGCCGTGCCCGACGAGAAATTCCTGCATATCGTGGCTGTCATACGCTGTGCCGTGCCTTATACCGGAATGATAATTTCCACCAGGGAGTCAAAGAAGGTCAGGGAGAAAGTGCTTGACCTCGGAGTCTCCCAGATAAGCGGGGCGTCCCGCACCAGCGTCGGCGGCTATACCGAGGAGGAGAGGGACGAAGAGACCGCCCAGTTCGACCTGGCGGACAAGCGCACACTGGACGAGGTGGTAGCCTGGCTGATGGAACTCGGCTACATCCCAAGCTTCTGCACAGCCTGCTACAGGGCCGGACGTACGGGGGAACGCTTCATGAAGATATGCAAGTCCGGGAAAATCCAGGACTGCTGCACGCCCAACGCCATATTGACCCTGAAGGAATACCTTCTCGACTATGCTGCCCCGGCAACAAAGGCTTTGGGTGACAAACTGATAGCAAAGGAAATAGATAAAATTGACAATCCCGCCCTCAAGGAAGCGGTCCTTGAAGACCTTTCCAGACTCGAGGCGGGAGAAAGAGACCTGAGATTCTGATATGACAGGAACGCCTTCATCGGAGAGACTGCACATCGTACTTGTCGGGGAGCGCAACAGCGGCAAGTCATCACTGCTCAACGCCATCGCCGGGCAGGATGCCGCCATAGTGTCCGCCTGCCCGGGGACTACGACAGACGTCGTGTCGAAGGCTCTGGAAATCCCGGGCATCGGCCCCTGTGCCCTGTTCGACACGGCCGGGCTGGATGATTCCGGAGAACTGGGGCAGATGCGCGTGAAGAAATCCGTTGACGCATTGCGTTCAGCAGACATCGTCCTGCTGGTAGTGGACGCCCTGTCCGGCCGTCTGCCCGCGCCTGTCGAGGGAGCGGCGGTTTTCATTCCCGTCATCAACAAAATTGACACTCTGGACGCTGAAGCCGCAGAGAGGCTCGCCAGTGCCGTGAAAGAGCATTTCGGCAAGGAGCCAGTGAGAATCAGCGCATTGAACGGAACGGGCATAAAGGAACTTATGGCCGCAGTTCAAGAGAATATCCCTGAAGACTGGAGCGCCCCCCTGCTGACAGAAGGGCTGCTAAATCCCGGCGAACTGGCCCTGCTGGTGATGCCTCAGGACAGAGAGGCCCCGAAAGGCCGCCTCATCCTGCCGCAGCAGCAGACCATCCGCGAACTTCTTGACAGGGGTTGCCGCGTGATGTGCTGCACCCCGGAGGAGCTGCCTGCCGCTATTGATTCCCTGAACGACGCTCCCGCAGCAATCATTGCCGATTCTCAGGTGCTCGGCGCCGTCAAGCCTCTCAAGCCGGAAGGCAGCAGGCTGAGCTCATTCTCAATGCTTCTTGCCGCAAGCAAGGGAGACATTGATTATTTCAAGGAAAGCGCAAGGAAAATAGACAGCCTGGACGCTTCCTCAAGAGTGCTGATAGCGGAAGCCTGCACCCACGTGCCGGCATCCGAAGACATAGGAAGGGTCAAGATTCCGGCTATGCTGCGCGCCAGGTGCGGGGCCGGGCTCCAGGTGGACGTGGTGTCCGGGAAAGATTTCCCCGAGGACCTGAGCGGATACGACCTGGTGATACATTGCGGCGCGTGCATGTTCAACCGCCGTTATGTGCTCAGCCGTGTGGAGCAGGCGAAAAGGCAGGGCGTGCCTATGACGAATTACGGAGTTACAATCGCATATATCAACAATCTATTATAAACAAATGAAAATCTTATCATTGCAAGATCTTGAAAAGATCAAGAAAGAGAACAGCCCCAGGCTGCAGCTGAGGCAGGACAGTTCTCCTGAGACCGGAGGAGAGACCTGCGGCCTCGAGAAAGGCACCGAGCACATCCAGGTTCTCACCTGCGGAGGTACCGGTTGCAAGGCTTCAGACAGCGCCGCCATCGCAGACAGGATGAAGGAATGCCTGAAGCAGTTCGGAGTTGCAGACAAAGTGGAGATCATCACCACGGGCTGCTTCGGATTCTGCGAGAAAGGCCCCATCGTGAAGATTATGCCCGACAACACTTTCTACACGAAAGTAAAGCCGGAGGATGCCGTTGAAATCATCAAGGAGCACGTCATCGGAGGCAGGAGAGTCCAGAGGCTGCTCTATGTGGATCCTGAGACGAATGAAGCCGTCAGCGACTCGAAGCACATGAACTTCTACCGCAAGCAGGTGCGTATCGCTCTGCGCAACTGCGGACTCATCGACCCTGAGAACATTTCAGAATACATCGCACGCGACGGATACAGCGCACTTGCCGACTGTCTGCTTCACAAGACTCCGGCCGAGGTCATCGACACAGTCAAGCGCAGCGGACTGCGCGGACGCGGCGGCGCGGGATTCCCCACCGGCAACAAATGGGATTTCGCCAGCAGAAGCCAGTCCCCCATCAAGTACGTAGTGTGCAATGCTGATGAGGGTGACCCGGGCGCATTCATGGACCGTTCCATAATGGAAGGAGACCCCAACTCCATCATTGAGGCCATGGCCATCTGCGGCTACGCCATCGGGGCGAAATACGGCCTCATCTACGTGCGCGCAGAATATCCCCTTGCAATCCACCGTCTCCAGACAGCCATCTCCCAGGCCCACGAACTCGGACTTCTTGGCGAGAACATACTCGGAACGGGATTCGATTTCGACATCACAATACGTTATGGTGCAGGCGCATTCGTCTGCGGTGAAGAGACCGCACTCATCCATTCGATGGAAGGCAAACGAGGCGAGCCTACACTCAAACCGCCCTTCCCCGCTGTGGAGGGATACAAGAAATACCCTACCAACGTCAACAACGTCGAGACCTGGGCCAACATCCCCGTCATTTTCCAGAAGGGTCCCGAATGGTTCGCATCGATAGGCACGGAGAAGTCCAAGGGAACCAAGGTCTTCGCGCTTGCAGGAAAGATCAACAACGTAGGCCTCATCGAGGTCCCTATGGGCACGACACTGCGCGAAGTCATATACGAGATCGGCGGCGGCATCAAGAACGGCAAGAAGTTCAAGGCTGTCCAGACCGGCGGTCCTTCGGGCGGCTGCCTCACCGAAAAGCATCTTGACATCCCCATCGATTACGAAAGCCTCGGCGCTGCCGGCTCGATGATGGGTTCCGGCGGTATGATTGTAATGGACGAGGACAACTGTATGGTCCAGGTGGCCCGCTTCTATCTCGGCTTCATCGTCGAGGAGTCCTGCGGCAAATGCGCTCCCTGCCGTATCGGCAACAAGCGTATGCTTGAGATTCTTGACAAGATTGTGGCAGGCAAGGGCACTGAAGAAGACCTCGACAAGCTCGAGAACCTCGCCCAGGTCATCAAGGACACCGCTCTCTGCGGTCTCGGCCAGACCTCTCCCAACCCTGTGCTCTCCACGCTTTCCAATTTCCGTGACGAATATCTGGAGCACGTGAAGGAGAAGAAATGCCGCGCAAAGCAGTGC
>JAKSKI010000070.1 GCA_024401865.1 Bacteroidales bacterium | reverse complement strand
CCATCAGCACGGCAATGCTCACGGCAAAGAAATGAGGCAGATGCAGAGCCAGCGCTACAAGTCCGAACCCCACACCGCTCACCAACTGGGTGGCGACCACTATCGACTTCTTCGTCCCGACCATTTCAAGGAAGGGACTCCACAGGAACTTCAGCGTCCAGGGGAACATTATTACCGATGTCCACAATGCGACCTGAGCGTCTGCGATTCCCATACCCTTGAACATAAGCACGCATACCATGTTCAGGATAACGAATGGCAGGCCCATTGCAAAATAGGCGCTGGGAACCCATTTCAAAGGTAAAATATTCTTAGCCATATCAATTGATTATCAGTTCATCAGTAAATAGCCAACCCCATTTGTCATCGTTTATGCGTGCTGTCACACGTACATAGCGTGCTCTGGCTTTGCCATTCCAGGAGAAGGTATGGAACAGAGGTCTCGGATTCTTAAGGTCGATGGCACTGACCTCCGAACCCAGAGGGAAGAAATCCTTTCCGTCAAGTGAAGCTTCAAATGAGACCTCGACAGGCATACATATCCAGGCCGTGTACCATTGAGTGAAGCAGCTCTTCACTTCGCAGAAATCCGCAATCTCGCCCAAATCGACAGTATAGACGGCATCCGTATTAAGAAAGCCCTGCCACCTAGTCTTGAAATGCCAGGGACCCTGCAAACCGTCGGTGAGAGCTTCGGCTCCCCCTCCGTCATAACTTTCACTATATTCTGTCTGATAGGAAACCTTGCACCCGAATGCCTTGTGATGAAGTGTATCGGAATACTCCGGTCTTTCTCCGGCTTCGGTCTCCAGATCGAACGTATTATATCCTTCCTCCTGAAGTTCCCGGCACGCGGACAAAGCCCTTTTCCGGAAATCGGCATAATCGCGTAACTCCACAGGGCTCCAGGCTATCTCTGCCAAAGCCATCACCCTCGGATAAAGCATATACTCCAAATGAGGAGGGGTTTCAATCCATTCTGTCCAGAGATTTGTCTGCACTCCAAGCACAAATTCATGACCGGGCATGCTTGCCGGAGCGGGATCATAGCCGTATATCTTCGAAAGAGGGACAAAATTGCCCATAGCCACAGGCTCGGAGCTCTTGGTATCCTGATATCCGTCAAGGTAACAATACTCTCCGGGAGTCATAATGACTCCGTGGCCCATTGAGGCTGCCGTGCGTCCGCCTTCCTCTCCCCTCCAGGACATCACTACGGCATTCTCCGCCAGGCCTCCCTGGAGAATCTCGTCCCATCCTATAATCCTGCGTCCGCGACTGTTCACGAACTTTTCAATTCTGGTGATTCCGTAACTCTGCAGTTGCCCGACATCGGACAGACGTTCGCGATGCATTCTACACCTGCACTCCGGGCATCGGGCCCATACCTCCATATCAGCCTCATCCCCTCCGATATGTATATATTCAGAGGGAAAAAGTTCAATCACCTCATCCAGAACGTTCTCGAGGAACCTGAATGTCTTCTCCTTTCCTAAGCAGTACACACTGCTGCATCCAGCATCTCCCTTGCAACGCAACTCGGGATAAGCCTCCAAGACCTCTTCGGAGTGTCCGAACATCTCTATCTCCGGGATAACGGTAATATGCAGGGAATCAGCCAATGCAAGCACCTCCCGGACATCTTCCCTGGTGTAATGCTCCACACCTTCGGTCAACTTCGGATACCGGTCTATCTGAAGCCTCCAGCCTGCTCCGTCAGTAAGATGCCAATGGAAACGGTTCAACTTCAAAGAGGCGAATGTCCGCAGCTGTCTCTTTATCACTTCCTTATCGAAAAAATGACGAGACACGTCGATATGAGCCCCACGGTACTCGAACCTCGGATAGTCTATTATCTTCATTGCCGGGACACGACCCTGACACTGACGTCGTATGGCCGCCAGTGTCTGCTCGGCATAAAAGATGCCGGCCTCGCTGCGGGCTCTCATCCTGATATCACCCTGGGTTATGATAAGTACATAGCTTTCGTCGGAATCAGGTAAATCAGGTGTATCCGCTATCTCCTTTTTGACCGTGACCTTATCGGCGTCACAGAATCCCGGCATTGTCTCAACGTATGCGGGCTGAGGAATCAACTGGAGAAATGCTCCCAATATGACGATAAGCAGGGTCATCTGGCCGGGGCGTAGTTATGCTTCTGAAGATATGCCTTCAATCTCTCGAAACCTACATCATCCGGGCCGTCAAAGAATGACACCCCCGACGCGCCGTTGTCATAGGCGGCGTCAAGCGCCTTCTCCAAATCATCACCTTTGAGGTCAGGGAACATCAGTCCGGCATACACGGCGGCATCTCCACCTACAGCTTTGACGCTCTCGGCGATGGAGCGTCCTATCCATTCGGGGCCCTCGTTATAGAAGCCGTTGTAAGTCATGGGGAAATATGCCTTGAGCGGCCAGTTGCCCCAATCCTGACGGACCATCCTCTTTGCCATCGTCGGGCCGGGGAACACTGCGGCGGAAAGGAATTTGCCTTGAGCGGCCAGCGTCTCGTAAATCTTGGTCACCACAGCAGTGATGGCGTCATATCTGAAATTGAGCCAGGACTGGTCCTCGTTGGGATATTGGTCATCCAGAGGATCGCGACCGGTCTGCTCCTTGAACTTCGCACGGCAGATATCGCAGTAACAATAATCGTATTCCGGCAGTTCCCTGCTCTGGTCGATGCCGTAATTGCCCCATAGCGACACGGGAAGAACCACATCCGGATAGCGGACATAATCGAGCATCATTCCGTCCACGTACTTGAGATTGGCGCATCTGAGGTAATCCTCCGCAATTGCATCGGCCACTTCGGGACGCGACGGGCACAGGAAACGGTAGTAGTCTACGTAGGCCGGCTTGTCGTAGCTCGATTCTCCCTTGCGGTTCACTGCTCCCCATTCGGGATGCTTCTGGAGGAGATCGGCCCTGTTCATGGTCCAGAGCCAGTAATGGGCCTCGAGGCCTGATTCCTTGCAGAGACGGTAGATACGCTCGTCATAGCCCTCGAAAAAGATTGCGCTGAAGCCGCAGTCATAAGCCTTCCTGAAATGTGTCGCATACTGTTCATCCGTCCATTCAGGTTTCAGGCGTTCCCATATCCAGTTCTTGACCACCCTGGCAGGTGGCATCGGCGGTACGTATTCTCCATCGCAGAACCTCACGTAACCCCATTTCTCCGGCACATGTATATCCACCTTGCCGGTGGGAGCCCACACCCAGTTCTCCTCGGGACCGTCCTTCCCGAGCCACTCCACGCGTGAGAAGTTCATCCTCCAGACTTTGTGCAGTCTGGGATCCATGAATCCGCGCTCCAGGGCATCGAAGGGTATTGCCATCTCGACGTACCAGGCCCGGTCTGTGTCCTTGGAATTGTTCAGAGTACCGTCCTTCGACACCGCCAGCTTCAGGCCCTTGCAATCCCAGTTCATGATGAACTGCCCGTCAGCGCTGTATGGCTTCTCCATCATAAGGTCCATCACAGTGCCGAGCGCGTTGTTCTCTATCTCATAATAAAGTTTGCCGTCCCCGTACGGGTCCAGAAAAACCTCGAAGTCATTGTCGTGGTAAATGATGTCATCGTGGGCTGTGAGCGACCCAATAATATTGTCTTCGACAAGCGTCGCCCCCACATAGAGAAAATCATCATCCCATACCATTCTGACGGTGGTGGACTTGGTCGGGGACGGGAATTCCTCTCCGCGTATGTCAACGAACTCCGAGCTGAATGAGGCCTTATTCCAGGCTGACTCCGTCAGCTTTCCGTCAATCTTTATCCTGTCGGCCGTGCGCCAGGCATCGTACACGCGCACTGGACTCTGCGCATTCGCAATCAGCGGCAACGCCAGCGACAATACAAACAAAAGTCTCTTCATCAACACTCTTAATAATTGTTGAAACTCATTACCTGACCGGAACCGCGGTACAGTTCCAGAGGTCCCTCCAGTTCAAGTGCCAGCACCGTAATCGCCTCATCGACAACATCTTCAGGCACATCGATATAATATACGCCAGGGACTTCGCTCCAGCTTATGTCATTATACAGCTTCCAGCTGAGGGTTCTGTCAGTGCCCACGACACGGACATTCTTCACGCGGGTCCTAAGCCCCTTCACTTCCACAGACTCGTTGGGTGTGTAGGGAAGATAGACATACAGCACGTCCCCGGCCTGATTGAGGGTGGTGTAGCCCTGCACGTGGCCGTCAGGAATTCCTGCGCGTGTGGGATAGACCGCCTCCGAGTGCTTGTTCACCCATCTCCCAATGTATTTCAGGGCGTTGACTTCCTCTTCGGGAATGGTACCGTCGGCGCGGGGGCCTATGTCAAGCAGCAGGTTGCCACCGAGAGACATACAGTTCACCAGCATTCGCAGGAGAGTGATGTTCGATTTGAAATCCTTATCCTTCCTCTGGTATCCCCAGGAGTCGTTGATGGTCATACAGGTCTCCCACCACCGGTCCTGCGGTTTCACCACCGGCACACCGAGTTCCGGCGTGGCATAGTCCCCGTTGCCCTGAATGCGTGAATTGAGTATCACGTCCGGATTGGTCTTCCGCAGCATTGCCACGAGCTCGGGAGCGCGCCATTCCTCCGACGAGAATTCCCAGTCACCGTCAAACCAGTAAAGGTCCGGATGAAAGGTATCGTTGAGCTCCTTCATCTGAGCGAAATTGAAATCGCAGAAATGCTGCCATTTCCCGGGATCATCCTTGATATCGTATTTCTGCGGGCCTTCGCGGTATATGTTGGGGTAATCCTCGCGGGGCCAGTCAATCAACGAATAATACAGGCCGAGCTTCAGACCTCCCTGCCGGCGGACTTCATCCACAAAGGGAGTAAGCACGTCGCGTCCCGCCGCACAGCTCTTCACCGTGCTGACATCTCCGGCCTGAGTGTCCCAGAGCGCCACTCCGTCATGGTGCTTGCTTGTGATTACGGTATATTTCGCGCCGCTTTCCCTTATCAGCGAAACCCATTCCTCAGGATTGTATTTCGCGGCAGTAAAGTCGGCTTTCTGGGCCATGTAGTCCTCTATACTCACCCTCTTGTTGTAGACGGGCCAGCTTTCCCCCCAGTCTCCGCGGGAGTAGATGCCCCAGTGGATGAATATGCCGAG
>JAKSKI010000007.1 GCA_024401865.1 Bacteroidales bacterium | reverse complement strand
CGTCGAGGACACAGAGCAAGCAAGTCCCTTCGGCGCAGTCGTGCTCTGAGGGTCTTCTGTCATTCAAGGCACAACAAATAGGTTTGTCTCCAAATCGGGTACATACATTCTGCGGATATTAGCGAAATTATTCATAACTTTGAAAATTATGATTGAACGTAAAATTATCTGGTCGGAAGCAGGTCTCCCCGGGTTGGTGCTCGGTATTCTCTGCATTGCATATTTCGCAGTCACTTCCCTGCTTCAACTTCCCTTGCTCACTGCCATTCTCTGGGTTGCCAAACTGTTCGGATGCATCTTCATAATGTATCTGTTCATCAGGAAGTTTGTGTCGATCCATCCTCAAGAAGCAAGCAATTCCGACAGTTTCCGTTTCGGCGTTGCGGTATCGGTACTCTCAGCATTCATATACTCGGCCGGATATTTCATATTCCTGCAATATATCTGCCCTGACTTCCTGAGCGATGCAATGAATTCAGCAATGCAGGCCTATGGCTCTATGCTCGATTCCAATTCGACTGAAATGATTGAGAATATGATGCCCAAGCTGCCCACCATCGGGTTTTTCACCAATTTCCTGTGGTGCGCCTTTTATGGAGCCGTCGTGTCGGCGGTAATTTCCAGATCAGTTCCTTCCGAAAACCCCTTTAAAGAAGACAGCAAATGAAATCCACACTCGATATCAGCGTAATTGTACCCTCATTCAATGAGAGAGAGTCAATTCCCGAACTTTGCTCCCGTGTGGACAAGGTTATGCACGACCACGGATTTTCGTACGAGCTAATTATCGTGGATGACGGCAGTACTGATGGCTCCTGGGACGTGGTGAAGCAACTCGCATCCTCCAACACCTCCGTTCACGGCATACGTTTCAGGCGCAATTACGGCAAGTCCGCCGCGCTCTACTGCGGTTTCGACAAAGCTGCCGGAGACGTCGTGATTACAATGGATGCGGACTTGCAGGATTCTCCGGAGGAAATCCCCGAACTCTACGATATGGTGGCAAAGGACGGTTATGACGTAGTGAGCGGCTGGAAGCAGCATCGCAAGGACAACGCCATTACCAAGAATCTTCCCAGCAAGCTCTACAATGCAACGGCTAGGATGATTACCGGCATCAAGCTGCACGATATGAACTGCGGTCTCAAGGCATACAGGTCAGACGTGGTGAAGGATATCGAAGTGTACGGAGAGATGCACAGATACATACCCTATCTCGCCAAGAATGCCGGTTACACCAAAATCACCGAGAAGCCTGTCCATCACGAGAAACGCAAGTACGGCAAGAGCAAATTCGGAATGGAGCGCTTCATCAACGGATTCCTGGACCTCCAGTCCCTGTGGTTCCTCAGCACTTTCGGCAAGAAACCGATGCATTTCTTCGGTTACACCGGACTGCTGATGTTCCTCGTGGGCTTCGTGATGACGGTGTGGATAATCGCAGCCAAACTCATTCACCAGTCACAGGGCATACACTACAGGGCTGTGACGGATCAGCCGCTCTTCTATCTCGCGCTTCTGGCCGTAATCCTGGGCGTGATGCTGTTCCTTGCGGGTTTTATCTGCGAGATGATATCCCGCAGCAGCAGCCAGCGCAATGACTACAATGTGAGGGAAGAATTCTGATTGGAGATATCAACGGAATTTGTTATATTTGCGGGCTAATAACATTTTTGACAATATGACGATAGCATTTACCGACGGACGCATCCTCGATTGGGAAGATGCAGAGGCGAAAAAGATTTTCTGGCATTCCTCGGCCCACCTTATGGCAGAGGCGCTCGAGGCGTTGTATCCCGGCGTCAAATTCTGGGTCGGACCGGCTCTCGATAACGGATTCTACTATGATGTCGACCTCGGAGACCAGCAGATTTCGGAGGACGATTTCAAGAAGATAGAGGATAAGATGACAGAGCTCGCACGCTCCAAGGAGACGTTCGAGCGCAAGGAAGTGTCCAAGCAGGATGCCCTCAAGTACTTTACGGACAAGGGCGACGAATACAAGTGCGACCTCATAAGCAGGCTCGATGACGGTACCATATCGTTCTATCAGAACGGTAATTTCACTGACCTGTGCCGGGGTCCTCACGTGAAGCACGCCGATGACATCAAGGCCATCAAGCTGCTCTCGATAGCCGGTGCATACTGGAAGGGCGACCAGAATCTAAAGCAGCTCACCCGTATCTACGGCATAACCTTCCCCAAGAAGTCTATGCTTGACGAGTATCTACAGGTACTCGAAGAGGCCAAGAAGCGCGACCACCGCAAGCTGGGCAAGGAGATGGAACTCTTCACTTTCTCGTCCAGAGTCGGTCTCGGACTGCCTCTGTGGCTGCCCCGTGGCGCTCAGATGCGTTACACCCTCGAACAGTTCCTCCGCAAGAAGCAGCAGGAGCTCGGTTACCTCCAGGTCGTCACTCCACACATCGGAGCCAAGGACCTCTATGTAACCTCGGGACATTATGCCAAGTACGGCAAGGATTCGTTCCAGCCCATACATACACCTCAGGAAGGTGAGGAATATATGCTCAAACCAATGAACTGCCCTCACCACTGCGAGATATTCCGCAGCGCTCCCAGGTCTTACCGCGATCTTCCCCTCCGTTATGCCGAGTTCGGTACCGTATACCGTTACGAACAGAGCGGTGAGCTTCACGGACTCACCCGAGTGCGTGGCTTCACCCAGGATGACGCACACCTGTTCTGCCGTCCCGACCAGCTTCAGGAAGAATTCGAGAAGGTCATCGACCTCATCCTCTATGTGTTCAAGACTCTGAAGATGACCGAATATATGGCTCAGGTATCTCTTCGCGACCCTGAGAACAAGACCAAATACATCGGTTCCGACGAGAACTGGGCCAAGGCAGAGAACGCCATCATAGTAGCCGCCCGCAACAAGGGCCTCAAGACTGTGGTGGAGACCGGAGAGGCCGCTTTCTATGGACCCAAACTTGACTTTATGGTAAAGGATGCGCTCGGCCGTCAGTGGCAGCTCGGTACAATCCAGGTGGATTACAACCTCCCCGAGAGGTTCCAGCTCGAATTCACCGATGTCGACGGCAGCAAGCAGCGCCCCGTAATGATACACCGCGCTCCCTTCGGTTCAATCGAGAGATTTACCGCAGTCGTGCTCGAGCACACCGCCGGTCATCTGCCTCTGTGGCTCTCTCCTGATCAGGTTAAAATACTGCCAGTCAGCGAGAAATATGCAGATTATGCCGAAAAAGTTTGCGGATTGCTGAAAAATTCCGAAATTCGCGCTTCTATCGACTCCCGCAATGAAACGCTGGGCAAGAGAATCCGCGACGTCGCCGCTCTCCGTGTCCCCGTACTTGTGATAGTCGGTGAGAAAGAGGTCGCTGACGGCACTGTCTCCGTTCGCAGGGAAGGCGTCGACCAGGGATCCATGACAATAGATAAATTTGTTGAATACATTAACTCAGCGGTTGCTGAAGAATTGGCTTGATGGCAGGACCTTACAGACCGAAGCCGACGATTAAGAAGGGAGGTCGCAGACCCGACCCGCGTCAGCTCAAGAAAGACGAGAACGAACTCAATATCAATGAGGAGATTACCGCTCCCCAGGTTCGTCTTGTAGGAGATAACATCCCCGAGCAGGGAGTATATCCCCTTGCAAAGGCTCTGGCTCTTGCCGATGAGTTGGAGCTTGACCTTGTCGAAATCAGCGCCAAGGCCGATCCCCCCGTCTGCAAGATACTGGATTATCAGAAGTATCTCTACCAGCAGCGCAAGAAGGCAAAGGAGATGAAGTCCAATGCCGCCAAAGTTGTCATCAAGGAAATCCGTTTCGGCCCCAATACCGACGAGCACGACTTCCAGTTCAAGAAGAAGCACGCTGAGGAGTTCCTTCAGGAGGGCAGCAAGGTAAAGGCCACCATCTTCTTCCGCGGACGTTCGATCATGTTCAAGGATCAGGGAGAGAAACAGCTGCTCCGCTTTGCTGTGGAGCTCGAGGAGTTCGGACGCGCCGAGAACCTGCCCACGCTGGAGGGCAAGAGAATGTCCATCATCATAGCGCCAAACAAGAAAAAATAGCCGTAGGGATACGGTTATACAAATAATTAACATAACTAACAAAACAATGGCAAAGCTTAAGACGAATTCCGGTGCCAAAAAGCGTTTCGCGCTTACCGGATCCGGTAAAATCAAGAGGAAACACGCTTACCACAGCCACATCCTCACCAAGAAGACCAAAAAACAGAAACGCAACCTCGATCACTTCGCTCTCGTGGAGAAGGTCGACGTGGCAAGAGTAAAAGAAATGTTGGTTCTCTAAAAGTTCAAAATTATGCCTAGATCAGTAAACTCTGTAGCCTCAAGGGCTCGCCGCAAGAAGATTCTCAAGAGAACCCGCGGTAACTTCCTCTCCAGAAAGAATGTCTGGACCGTAGCCAAAAACACCTATGAGAAGGGTCTTACCTACGCTTATCGTGACCGCAGAAACAAGAAGCGCAACTTCCGCGCCCTCTGGATCCAGCGTATCAACGCCGCTGCACGTCAGTATGGAATGTCCTACTCTCAGTTCATGGGCAAACTCAACGCCAAGAACATAGGGCTCAACCGCAAGGTCCTCGCCGACCTCGCAATGAACAACCCCAAGGCATTTGAAGCAATAATCAAGTCTGTAAAGTAGCACTCTGATGGGACGCAGGAAGATACGCACCAAGAGTAAATTCCTCAACTGGGTACTGGACTGGCTCGACGCCATCCTGTTCGCGGTTGTGGTGGTTACTCTTATCAATATCTTCTGGTTCCAGGCGTTCAAGATACCTTCATCCTCAATGGAGAACTCCCTCTATACGGGAGACCATCTCTTCGTGAGCAAACTCACCTATGGCGCGAGGATGCCCCAGACACCTCTGACAATACCGTTCACACACAACACCATCTTCGGAAAGGAGTCGTATTCGACTTCGGTGCAGTGGCAATACAGGAGACTTCCCGGATTCCGCTCAGTCCGCAAGGGCGACGTTGTCGTGTTCAACTTCCCCAATGGAGACACCGTGTTCGTGAACAATCCTATGGCCGACTATCACGCCCAGTTGCGCATGTTCGGAGAAGAAGGCGTCAAGTCCTTCGGTCCCGTCAAGGTGCGCCCGATGGACAAGAAGGACCATTATGTCAAGAGATGCGTGGCAGTTCACGGCGACACTCTGGAAGTGAAGGACGGTTATGTGTGGGTTAACGGACAGAAACAGGAAGTATACCCCGGAGTCCAGCTCTCATACCTCATCACTACCAAGGCCCGCACCTATGTCGACCTGCTTACGGCGGACAAACTCTCCAAGGTCAGGAATTCATCCAATGTCGTGGATGTCAAGCCTCTGCTGGACACCATTCCGTCGGCGGTCAGTTTCGAGATCTTCCCGTTCACCGAAAATTCCGGTTGGACCAGGGATTTCTTCGGACCGCTCTGGATACCCGAGAAGGGCGCGACCGTGGCGATAGACAGCGCCAGCCTTCCCCTGTACGAGCGCATAATACGTGACTATGAGGGTGGCAGCGTTCAGGAGGCACTCAAGAACGGATGCTACACATTCAAACAGGACTACTACTTCATGATGGGAGACAACAGGCACAATTCGCTCGATTCCAGATACTGGGGCTTCGTTCCCGAAGACCACATCGTGGGCCGTCCGGTCGTTGTCTGGCTCTCAACCGACAGGGAGAAATCTTTCCCCTCCAATATCAGGTGGAACAGATTCCTCAAAATGAATTTTAACAAATAAAAGAACAATATTATGGCAAAGGTTTGTCAAGTAACCGGAAGAAAGAGAATGAAAGGCAACAATGTTGCCCATTCCAAACTGCGCACAAAGCGCGACTTCTCTCTCAACCTCAAGAACAAGCGTTTCTGGAGTGAGGAAGAGCAGAGATACATCACCCTCAAGGTCTCTTGCAAGGGTATGAGAATCATTGAGAAGAACGGCCTTGCCGCCACTCTTCGCGATGCCCAGAAGAAAGGATTGGTTAACCTTGTTTAAATTTTAACATTATGGCAAAGAAAGCAAAAGGAAACAGGGTGCAGGTCATCCTTGAGTGCACTGAGCAGAAAGAGAGCGGTGTACCCGGAATGTCTCGTTACATTACCACCAAGAACAAGAAGAACACTCCCGACCGTCTCGAGAGAAGGAAGTATAATCCTTTCCTCAAGAAAGTCACCGTTCATCGTGAAATCAAATAATTTATAGGAGATTGAGATATGGCAAAGAAAGCCGTCGCAACATTCGCAGCCAAGGCCGGTGCTAAGAGCATGGTCAAGTGCATCCGTATGGAGAAGTCTCCCAAGACAGGCGCTTATGTTTTCACAGAGCAGCTTGTGGAGAGCGAGAAGGCAAAGGATTTCTTCAACAAGAAGTAGTTCCCAGCTAAAAATGATATTAAAGGCCGCGAAAATCGCGGCCTTTTTTGTATATTTGCAGGATATGGCAATCAGTTTCTTCCAGAAGATTTCAAGGGCCGTCGTAGGCAGAAGCAGGGTGGATGACGACACTCTGGACGCCATCGAGGATGCCCTCGTGGAGAGTGATATGGGAGTCGATACCACGCTCAAGGTGATTGACGCCCTTGAGGAACGTGTCGAAAGGGACAAATATATGTCCCGGGACGAATTGCTGGACATCCTCAGGGAGGAGATAGCCGGCCTGATTCCTGATACCGTATCATCCATCGAAGACAAAGGCCGCAAGCCCTACATCATCCTTGTCGTAGGCGTGAACGGGGTGGGTAAGACCACCACCATAGGCAAACTGGCCAACTGGTACAGGAAGCAGGGCAAAAAGGTGGTTCTCGGTGCCGCTGACACGTTCAGAGCCGCCGCCGTGGACCAGATAGTCATCTGGTCGGAGCGCGCAGGGGTAGATATCGTCAAGCAGAATATGGGTTCCGACCCTGCGGCAGTGGCCTATGATACGGTCAAATCCGCGGTTGCCAAGGGCGCTGACGTGGTGCTCATCGATACGGCGGGCCGTCTCCACAACAGAGTGGACCTGATGAACGAACTCACGAAGATCCGCAACTCTGTGCGCAAGGTCGTTCCTGATGCACCCGATGAAGTGATGCTCGTGCTTGACGGCAGTACCGGGCAGAATGCCTTCTCCCAGGCCCGGGAGTTCTCCCGTGCCACCGACATCAGTTCACTTGTGGTCACCAAACTGGACGGCACGGCCAAGGGTGGCGTCGTGGTCGGCGTAAGCGACCAGTATGGCATTCCGGTCCGGTTCATTGGTACCGGCGAAGGGATGGATGACATCAAGCCGTTCGACAAGGCGGGTTTTGTCGAATCGCTGTTCTCACCTGATAATATAAAATAATACATACTATGAAAATCAGTTACAACTGGCTAAAAGACTATTTGAAGTGCGATCTCAACCCTCAGCAGATTGCCGAGGCGATGACATCCATAGGCATCGAGGTGGACGGAGTGGAGGAGCAGGAAGCCGTGGAAGGCGGTCTTGCCAACGTGGTGGTGGCGGAAGTCCTTACCTGCGGGCCTCATCCCGATTCGGACCATCTCCACGTGACTACAGTCAATGACGGCGGTGCGGAACCCGTGCAGGTCGTCTGCGGAGCTCCCAACGTGGCTGCCGGGCAGAAGGTCCTGTTCGCCCAGCTAGGAGCAGTGCTGCTGGGAGACTTCAAGATCAAAAAGTCCAAGATCCGCGGCGTGGAGAGTTTCGGAATGATATGCGCTGAGGATGAACTTGGCATAGGCGCCAGCCACGAGGGCATTATGGTGCTCCCGTCCGATGCTGTTGTCGGTACTCCGGCCAAGGAATATCTCAAACTTGAGACCTCGGCCGTCATAGAGTACGAGATTACCGCCAACCGTGTTGACGCCGCATCCGTTTGGGGCGTGGCCAGGGACCTGTACGCTTATCTGGTGCTTAACGACATACCCTGTTCTCTGGTCGAACCCTGGGCATCTGACGAATTGTCGTCCTTGACCTGCGGGGCAAAGGGTGACAACGGATTGGGAGTTGAGGTGCTCGACAGTAAGGGAGCGCCCCGTTACAGCGGAGTTACAATAAGGGGCGTCAGGACTGCACCCAGCCCTGAATGGCTCCAGAAGAAGCTTATGAGCATAGGCTTGAAGCCTATCAACAATATAGTGGATATCTCCAATTTCGTGCTTTTCGAGCTTGGCCAGCCGCTGCATACTTTCGATGCAGCCAAAGTCAGGGGAGGGAAGGTCATCGTGAGACGCGCGGCAGAAGGTGAAGCCATCCGCACTCTTGACGGAGTCGACCGCAAGCTTGCAGCCTCCGATATGGTGATTGCCGATGCCGAAGGGCCGATGTGCATTGCCGGTGTGTTCGGCGGGGAAGAGTCGGGCGTGACAGATTCCACCGTGGATGTGTTCGTCGAGTGTGCCTATTTCGACCCTGCATTCATTCGTAAGACTTCCAAGAGCCAGGGCCTTCAGACCGATGCCTCCTTCCGTTATGAGCGCGGTTGCGACCCAGATATCCTGCCGTATGCCCTGCGCCGTGCCATCAATCTGATTCTCGAATGTGCGGGAGGCAAGGTAGCGGGTCCGGTTGTCGAGATTTATCCCGAAAAGATAGAACCCAAGGTCATTGACCTCGATTACGACCGCATCGAGCAGTTTGTCGGTCAGAAAATCGGAGCCCGGACAATAGAGAAGATATTGACTGCGTTGAAATACGAATTCCTGGAGAAGACCGTCAGCGGTGCGAAGGTCGCCGTTCCGACCTATATGGTGGATGTCTATCGCGAGTGTGATGTGGTCGAGGAGATACTCCGCATCTACGGATATGACAACATCGCTCTGCCCAAACATATGAAGATGAGCGTCAACGCGACTCCTTCTCCCGAGCCTGAAGCTATACGGAACCATATTTCCAACTTCCTGGCAGCCAACGGGTTCGCTGAGATAATGAACAATTCCCTCACCAAGGGGGAGTATTATGACAAACTTGTCTCCTTCCCTGCCCAATGTTGCGTAAGGATTGTCAACCCCCTCAGTCAGGACCTCAATGTGATGAGGCAATCCCTCATTCCCGGTGGTTTGGAGGTGGTCGCATACAATACCAACCGTCAGGTGTCATCCCTGAAGATGTTCGAGTACGGCTCAGTATACAGAAGAATCCCCGAGAAGGGTCCTGAGACACTCGAGGGGTACGAGGAGCACCAATGCTTCGCGCTCTTCCTGTCCGGAAGCTCGGAGAAGTCCTGGAAGACACCCTCCCGCAAGAGCGACTATTTCCAGCTCAAGGGCTATGTGGAACTCCTGTTCAAACGTTACGGCACCGATATTTACCAGATGTGGACTGACGCCGCTCCTTCCGATATATATTCCGAAGGCGTAACCTACAAACTGCCCGGTCAGGGCAAGGTCGTTGCCACCGTCGGTGTGATCAATCCTGCATTCGCCAAGCGTTTCGGCGTCAAGCAGCAGGTCGTTGCGGCCGAAATCAACTGGCAGGTCCTGTTCGAACTCGTCAAGCGTGACAAGGTGACATTCAGGGAATTGCCCAAATTCCCGGAAGTGCGCCGCGACCTCGCTCTGCTGCTTGAGGAGAATGTCAGCTATGCGGATCTCCGTGTGGCTGCCATCAAGCAGACCCGCAAGCTCCTCAAGAACGTCAGCCTGTTCGATGTGTACAGAGGAGACAAGATTCCCGAAGGCAAGAAACAGTATGCCCTCAGCTTCACCCTCCAGGATCTCGAGAAGACCCTCACCGACCAGGATGTGGAGCGTACGATGGACAAAATCCTGGAGACCTTCAAGAATCAGTTCGGAGCCATACTCAGGTAAGATGCGAAGGTGCCTGTCATATATGCTGGCCGCTTTGTTGCTGACGCTCTCACTGGTGTCCTGCAACAGGCGCGGCAGAATCATTCCCAGGGAGAAGATGGCTGACATCTATGCCGATATGCTGTTGGCGGACCAATGGCTCGTCGACCATCCCGAGGCACGCAAGACGGCAGACACGACCTTCTTCTACGAACCGATTTTCGAGAAATACGGATATTCCTCAAGAGATTATGATGCCAGCTTGAACCATTATCTCAAGAATCCGGACAAGTTTGCGACTCTGATCATCGACGCGCGCAAGTCTCTGGAGCGCGAGCAGAAGCGGCTTGAGAAGGAAAAGGCTGATTCCGCAGCGATAAAGTCACAAAATCAAAATGTTAAGAGAAGAAACCGTGTTCGGGCCGATTCGCTCAAGAAGATTGGGCAATTCGCTGGGGCTGAATCTGTTGCCGAGTAGAGGCAAGCTCTGCAATTTCGACTGCATCTATTGTGAATGCGGATGGAATGCGGACGGCAGGGACGACAGGACACTCCCCACCGCGGAGATGGTTCGCTCGGCCTTGGAGGACAAACTCTCGTCTTGTATGCTGGAGGGCGTTCCCATTGATTCGATAACCTTTGCCGGTGACGGAGAACCTACGCTTAATCCCGAATTCGCCGCCATAGTGGACGATACCCTCAGACTGCGTGACGCATACTATCCCGATGCCGGGGTGACCGTGCTGTCCAACGCCACCACGGCGGGCCGCAGGGAAGTGTTCGAAGCGTTGCGCAAGGTCGACAACCCGATAATGAAGATAGATGCGCCTTCCAATGAGCTTGCGGCTCTGGTCAACAGGCCTTGCGGTAAGTACGATGTGCAGGAGGTTGTCACAAATCTGGAGGCTTTTGAGGGAGATTTCATACTGCAGACCATGTTCCTGAGAGGAGGAGGTTTCGACAGCGCCGCGCCCGAGGTTATTGGTCCCTGGATTGACATCGTACGCAGGCTAAGGCCACGTGAGGTGATGGTCTATACTCTGGACAGACCCACTCCTATGCAGGGACTTGAGAAATTGAGCGAAGTGGAAATGCGGGATCTGGTCAAACCTCTCCTGGATGAAGGTTTCAAAATACAAATCAAAGGATGATGGACTATCTGTCAAAATACGGTTATTCTCCTGAAATGGGAGCAATCAATTCCAATCTGCAGACAATTGTGGGAAGCATCGACACCAACAGGACCCCGGTGGTGCTCAAGAAATGCTTCTCTATGATGGATCTTACAACGTTGAAGTCTTCCGATACTGCGGAGTCGGTATCAAAACTTGTGGGGAAGGTCAATTCTCTCCGCAATGAATTTCCCGACTATCCCAATCCGGCTTCAATATGCGTTTTCCCTAATTTCGCCTCTGCGGTATGCGGACAGCGTATGGATCCGGACGTTCACGTCACAGCTGTGTCAGGATGTTTCCCGGCATCCCAGAGTTTTGTGGAGGTCAAGGTGAAGGAGAGCGAAATGGCGGTTGAGGCAGGTGCTGACGAGATTGATATCGTACTTGCGCTCAACGCATTCCTGGCGGGGGATTATGATGCGGCCTCCAGGGAAATAATAGCCATACGCGAGGCTGTAGACAGGGTCGGCGCTTCCCTTGGGCGCAAAATCACCCTCAAGGTGATACTCGAGACGGGCGTCCTTGGCACAGTAGAGAATATTGCCGCTGCTTCGTTTCTGGCAATGGAGTCCGGCGCGGATTTCATCAAGACATCCACAGGCAAGGTGGATGTGAATGCCACGCCAGTAGCGGCATACGTTATGTGCGAGTGCATCCGCAAGTATCACACTCAGACCGGACGCCGCGTGGGCTTCAAGGCGGCAGGCGGAATCTCCAACGCCGAAGATGCCCTGTCATATTATCTGATAGGATTGTCCGTACTGGGTCAGGAGTGGATGTGCAAGGATCTCTTCCGTTTCGGCGTCAGCCGCCTCGGCAACAGCCTTATGAGCACCATCGAGCAAAAGACGGTGACATATTTCTAGGGATTCTCTTGCCGCTGTTTCCAAGCGATGAAGGACTGGCGGGAAGCATCTGTCACAACAGCTATAAAATTCAACGAAATGAGTATGCAGATATTGGATACAAAAAGACTGAATCTCAGGCCCTGGCGTGAATCAGATGCAGAAGTCCTGTTCAAATATGCGTCCGACCCCGATGTGGGGCCGCGCGCAGGATGGCCTCCGCATAAATCGGTGGAGGAAAGCCTTGAAATCATACGGACCGTCTTCAGCGGCGAAGGTATGTGGGCTGTCGTGCTAAAGGAGACTTCGGAGGTGATTGGCAGCATCGGGTATCTGCCGGCATCAGCGTCAAACCTTGATATAGAAGACGACCAGTGCGAGATCGGCTACTGGATTGCCAAGCCGTATTGGAATCAAGGCCTTTGTACCGAAGCGCTTGAGGCTGTCATCGACTATTGCTTCAACGTAAAGGGTTTCTCCGTTCTCTGGAGTGATTATTTCCCTGATAATCCCGCTTCCGGCCGCGTGATGGAGAAATGCGGGTTCGTCGATACAGGCAAGGAAACGCTCTGCCCCGGTCTGGAAATCGGTGGTGACAAGCCGGTAAGAGTGACGAGACTTGATTATGCAATCTGAAAATCCCAAATGCTTGATTTTCAAACATTTGGGATTTTGTTTCGTGCGCGAGATGAGACTCGAACTCACACAGGTTTTACCCCACTAGCTCCTGAAACTAGCGCGTCTACCATTTCGCCACCCGCGCAGAATTGGAATGCAAATATATACAAAAATTGTAAATAATAAAAATGTCCGGAACCCCTCTTTCTCCAGAACGAGCATACCGCACAAGGGATTCCGGACTGACAGTTGACGATTTGAGTCCCGCATTAGAATTGCGGGGAAGAGATAAGCAAGCGAAAGAAAATTTACGTCAACTTGATCAATATCTGTCAAAAGCCTGGTTGATTATGGTCTTGCACTCGGGATAAAGGCTAAGCAGCCGGGCCTGAAGTATGTCTCTATCCGTGACATCGGGGGAGAGGGAGGCGAACAACTTGTACTTGTTGATGCCCCTTTCGTCCAGGTAGGTGAAGATCTGTGGGCTGAACCAGTAGTTGGTGCCGAAGGACCTGGCCTGCTCGGGGTACCGGTCCCGGTAAACCTTCGTCTGCATATAGTAGGCCCAGGTCTCGGCGACCTCACAATAGCCGTGGTCTTCCTCCGTGCCAACTCCGTAGACAACCCAACCGGAGGTTACGAACGACACCAGCACGTATTTGATGAGACGGTTCCAGTATGGGTTTCCGACCGCCATATAGTGGCTTGCGTGGGCGAGTTCGTGGATTGCACGTCCGTAGATCTCGGCATAGTTGTCAGCGCCTTTGAGCCCCAGAGTAATGTCAGGCAGGAACATCTTGAGCAATATCATATATTCCCCTAGAAAGCTCTCGAGAATACTTCCGTCCACAACTGCACCCTGTTGGAGCATTACGGAGCTGCTCTTGTCCGTCAGCTGGAACAGCCAGAGCCTCAGGTTGGACGGCGGCGCCTTCATCTGCGCTTTGTCATCCTTGCAGCTCTCGAAGTAGTCATATGCGGCGTTGTTGACTACTGACCGGCAGAACAGCGACCTGTTGGAATGCTTGTCGATGCAGCAGTCCACACCTTCCGGGGAATTCTTGCCCAGAGTGGAGAAAGAGGCAGGCACAAGTATGAGGTTGAGGCCGATTCCGAACCCCTTCACGTTCTTGTAGAGCAGCCGGTAACGCGGATTGCCCGTGAAGGTCTTGGACATCTCGTAGTATCCTTCATCATCGGTGAAGGCGTGGGCGAATTTGACGAAGATGTTGCAGGACACAGTGACCCCTTTGACCCCTATCGGCTCAGGGTCATAGAGGTCGTCTACAATGGTGATGCGTCCGCTGGGGTGGATGGATGATCTGGTCTTGGGGGCCAGATAAGATTCATTGCCGGTCAGGCGGAAGGACTCTCTCTCCACTTCCTCCCAATTTATCTCCGTGCCTCCCGCCCTCGTGATTATATCGTGGTCGGCAATGAAACAATGGTCCAATATCTCATATAGGATCCCGTCAGGGAACACAAAATTCTTATCAACCACGGCATACTGCCAGGTGATTTCATCTTCCGGAATATCGGGGTCCTGATAATAGTCTCCGTCGCGTCGGATTGCATAATCCACCGGGTGGTCCAGCAGGTCGGGGCATAAAGTGGCAAGCAACTCGTATTCATCCTGGTTGCGGGGAAGGAACCGGACATATATGTCAGTAGGGGAGAGGATGATGTCCCCCGCTTTGGTGGGATAGACCGAGGCCAGTGCCCTGGTCATATTCTCCACCGTATACGGGTCTTCGAGCTTGTCCCCCAGCACAATCATTTCGTGACCGACCTCGGTCCCTTCCACATCGTAAAACACTTCATCCCTCACCCCGGGGTCCAGACTCTCGCAGGACAGGACCAGGGCCGGTGCCAACAACAAACTCAACAGTTTCCTCATAAACTCGACTTTTGACTTGTGCAAATTTATGAAGATGCTTTCCGTTTGCGGGCAAAATAAACGTTTATCTATATAAAAAGGCCTCCTGACTCAATCGGAAGGCCTTTTTTGTAAACTGATACGGAATATTTATATGGATCCGCATTTGACAAATACTTCGATTGCGGAATACTGTGCCATCCCAAGTTCGGAATATAGTCGTGCAGTGTTCTGCGTGCGGTCCTCGGCCCTCTGCCAGAATTCTCTCGGATCTTCTCCGGGGAACGGAACTATATCCTTCTGGGACAGGTGATGATAGATGGCGTGGCGTTTCTCAATCACGTCGGCGGGGCTGATGGGCACTGCCATATCCACGCTGCCGAGATCCCATTCCATCCACGCGCCTCGGTACAGCCATACCACGCAGTTGCGGGTCCATTCCGCACCCTCTTCCTTGAGCTGACTTAGAGCTTCCATAGCGCATTCGGTACATACGCGGTGGGTGCCGTGAGGATCGGCGAGGTCGCCCGCCATATATATCTGGTCCGGTTTGAGATCGGACATTATCTTCTTGATGATATCCACGTCAGTCTGGGAACGGGGAAGTTTCTCAATGCCGCCCGACTCGTAGAACGGAAGGTTGAGGAAGTGCACGTGAGAGCTGTCCAGGCCGAATGAGCGGTCTGCTCCCCTTGCTTCCGAACGGCGGATGGCTGCCTTGATGTCAAGCAGGGCGCGGGGTTCGGGCTGACCGGGGCGCTTGGAGTCGATAAGAGCCTTGACCTCGTCGAACCTGTCCCCGAATCCCAACTGGGATGCGGCATCCATATGCTGGAGGACCACGTCATCGTGGACGGCGACATTGCCTGAGGTCTCATAGGCGACGTGAACATTATGTCCCTGATGGACCAGGCGGATAAAGGTGCCTCCCATCGAGATGACATCGTCATCAGGGTGAGGGGAGAATATCAGAACGGTCTTGGGGAACGGTGCTGAAGGGACCGGGCGCGTGCTGTCATCCGCATTGGGCTTCCCGCCCGGCCATCCTGTGATGGTATGCTGCAGATCGTTGAATATCTCGACGTTGAGCTTATCATAAGGGCCGTGCTTTTCCAGCAGTTCGTCCAGGTTGTTCTTGAGATAGTCCTCCTGGGTAAGCATAAGGACAGGTTTGCCCACCTTCTGGCTCAGCCAGATAACGGCCTTGCGGCGGAACTTGCGTGTCCATTCGCAAGGGCCGAGCGTCCACGGTGCAACTTCTCTTGTGAGCAGGCTACCCGCCGTCTCGTCAACATACATTCTCACATTGTCGTGGGTTTGGAACAGCGAAATGGGGCAGTCAGTATCCCAGGGCTCCTCCACCACTTTGCGTACAAGCCCGGCCTTGCCTTCGCCCCAGGCCATCAGATATATTTTCTTGGCTGACAGCATAGTGCTCAGGCCCATAGTAAGGGCCATCTTGGGAGTGTCCTTGACTTCACGGCCGAAATTCCTGGCCTGGCGCTTGCGCGAATTGTAGGACAACATCACGCAGCGAGTGCGTGAATACTTCTCCGCACCCACTTCGTTGAATCCCACCTGGCCATTCTCCCCGAAGCCCATCACGAGCAGGTCCAGATCTCTTGCTGCCTCATCGAATTCAGCACAATAATCCGACATAGTGTCGTATGGCCTCTCTCCATCGAGCAGATGTATGTTGCTCTCCGGGATGTCAATCCTGTACAGGAAATGTTCGCACAGGGCAAAAGTCCTCTTCTGATGAGGTTTGAGCCCTTTCTGGTAGAACTCATCCGTCGAGTATACATCCACGGCGTCCATAGACAGACGGCCCGAATTGCAGGCCTCAGCAAGACGGTCAAACAGCGGGATAGGGCTTGAACCCGTGGAGAATCCCAACTTGAAATGCCTTCCGGGATTGGTGCTTCTGAACTCGTTTATGCTCTTGACTATCTTGTCAACGATTCTGGCGGACGCTTCCTCAGGGGTAGTATATACCTTTGTGTACATTTTGTCGCACGCGTGGAGTATATCTGTCGGTACATCGCTGATACGGATGCCTCCGTCTTTGGGTAGTGAGAAATGCTTCATATGAAATGTGTCGTTATCAGCAAAAATAACAAATGTGGAGTTGTTAACAGCCGTCTGTTGGAATACAGAATGTATTTTGTTGCGGGATTTCAGGATACCGTTCCATTAAGGTCTTTACAGGGACTTGATGAATGCGTTCATCTCGTCCAGCCGGGCTTCCATACTGGTGAGAAGCTTATACTGGGCGTGAGTGCGGACCAGATTGTGCTCGGGATACTTTGTCTTGTAGTAGGTATCTCCGTCTATGTAGTCCATCAGGAACCTCAGTACCTGCTCATATGTGATGTACAGGCCGCTGAACGCCAGATACTCCATCTCCACGGGGGAGAGCTCGTCCTTCATCACGGACAGGTAACCCTTCATATATGCCTTGAACATATCCATACTCATCCCGACCTTGTCGAGGTCCTTGTCATCCTCGGCTCCCGTGTTGGTATATGAACGCAGTGCGTCACCGGTGTCATTGAGCATAGTCGAAGACATCATCGTATCGAGGTCGATGGCACAGAGCAGGCTGCCGTCCGCGGCATCGAAGAGGAAATTGCTGATCTTGGTATCGTTGTGGGTAACGCGCGTGGGGATGATTCCGTTCTCGAATTTCTCCCAGAAAGCCATCATATTGCTCCTGCGGCTCTCTATCCACCCTATCTCCTCGCTCAGACCGGCCACCCGTCCTGCAGCATCACGCTCGATGGCTTCGTCCCACTGCTGGAAGCGCCATCTGATGTTGTGGAAGCCCTTGATGGTCTCCGACAGGGGCTCCTTGAAGTCGCTGACCTGCTTGTGGAAGCATCCCAGGCCCAGTCCTCCCTGATAGGCGAGCTCCGGCGTGTCAGCCCTGTCATAACTCCTGGAACCTTTGATGAAAAGGCACACGGCCCAATAATTGCCGTCCCCGTCCTTGTAGTACAGCTTGCCGTCCCTGGCGGGAATCACTGTCAGGGTGCCCCTGAGGGGATCCGACACCTTGGTCTTGATGTGCTCGGTGACCCTCTTGATGTTGTCCATCATCGAGGGGACATCGGGGAAGACTATGTGGTTCTTGCGCTGAAGGATGTAGGAAGGCTCCGATTCGCCCTCGAGACAGATGAGATAAGTGTCATTGATGAAGCCTTCTCCGAGAGGCTTGATGGTGCCGGCCGCTCCTTTGAGCGCAAACTGTCCGGCGATGGTTTTGAGGTCTTGCATATTGATGTGGTTGTTATTTCTGTGATGCTGCCGAGGCCTTGTGTATCTCTTCGAACAGTGACCTTACGAACTCCTCGCTCAGACCCTTGGTCCGTCCTGCACGCAGAGCTCTCTCCATAATCTCGTCCCACCTGGAGAGCTGGAGTATGGAGACGTTGTGCTCCTTCTTGATGCGTCCTATCTCCCGGCTGATTTCCATTCTCCGGGCAAGGGCATCCAGGATGGCGTCGTCATATACGTCTATGCGCGAGCGGAGTTCTGACAGGCGGTTGCGGTAGTCGTCTTCGTCGGCATCGCTGCGACGGACATTGAGACCGGCCAGCATAGCCTTGTATGCCTCGGGGGTGAGTTGCTGGGCGGTGTCGCTGAGCGCCTCACCGGGATTGACGTGACATTCAACCATAAGGCCGTCCAGACCAAGGTCAAGGGATTGCTGCGCTATTTCGGGCACGATCCTGCTGTCGCCGGCGATGTGGCTCGGGTCGCATATCATACGCAGTCCGGGGAATGCGCTCCGCATCCTTGCAGCGGCCTGCCACTCGGGAGCATTGCGGTAGAGTGTCTCCCCGAAAGAAGGGAAACCTCTGTGAACCAAGCCGATATCCTTGATGCCGTGGGCCATCAGTCTCTCGACGGCGCCCTCCCAGAGCACAATGTCGCGGCTGGCGGGGTTCTTGACGAAAACAGGTATGGAACTGCCTTCCAGGGCCGTCGCAATCTCTTCGACAAGGAAGGGGTTGGTTGTGGTGCGTGCGCCGATCCACAGCAGGTCGAACCCGGCATTCAGACAGGCTTCGACGTGCTCGCGGCACGCCACTTCAGTGCAGATGCGCAGTCCGGTGACCTCCCGGACTCTCTGCATCCAGGGAATGGCCTTCTCTCCCATTCCCTCGAAACATCCGGGTTTGGTGCGCGGTTTCCAGAGACCCGCACGGAAATAATCCGGGCGGCTGTCCCTCAACGCCTCGGCAGTCCGAAGCAATTGGGATTCGGATTCGGCGCTGCAAGGCCCGGCTATGGTGAATATTCTATCCATCTGTCAGAATCTCATAGCAAGTGAAGCGCACACCGTCCCGCTGACGGGATCCACTCCCGGGACAACGGCAAATGTCATACTGTCCGGCAATTCGATGCCGAAAAGGGATTTGGTGGGCTCAAGGAGCCAGCATCCTATGTTGGCGCAAAGTATCCCTATGCCCGCTCCGGCCAGCACGTCGCTGACCCAGTGCCAGTTGCGGTACACCCGCATTACGGCTACCGTGGTGGCTATGCCATAGGCGCCCGCGCCCCATCCCCATCCGAATTCCCTGCGGACAAGTTCCGCTCCCGTAAAAGCGAATATCGTATGGCCGGAAGGGAAGGACAGGTAGTTGGTCTCGTTGGGCCTCAGTGTGTGGAAAATCTGCTTGGTGGATGCTCCCAGTATGCCTGCGGAAGCATAGGCGATGGCCGCCTCGATGGTGCGGTCGATGAAGCAGTTGCGGGCCTTGACCCCGGTGAAACCGAGTCCCAGGTCCATTATCAGTGGAGCGTACTGGATGTAGTCGTCGAACGGGACGTCGGGCTTGCCGGCGTGCCATTCCTGCATCTGACGCTGCACTGCGACGTCTAAAGTGTTGTGTGCCATATAATGGATGGCAGTGCCCGTACCTATGAGGAGGCAGGGGGCAATAAGCTGGGCCGGATCAAAAGCCTGAAGGCTGTCGGAAGCTTCGATGCGCTGCGCTCCGGCCCGGGGAGAGGCCAGACACAACGCAATCAGAAGCAGTGCGGCTTTCAGTCTGTCCATCAGGAATCTACGCTATCTGGGGCTTGCCGTTCCTCTCCCTGCGGTCCTGACTGCCGAGAAGGTCGTCGGAGATTCTACCTTCCTGGAGCCCCTTCCACCTCCTGCGGTTGCGGTAGATGTCGATGGCGGCGAATATGGCGGCTCTCATCGAAAGGGGGTCCGCTTCATCGCGACCCGCCATCTCGAAGGCGGTGCCGTGGTCGGGAGAGGTCCTGACTACGGGCAGTCCCGCCGTGAAGTTGACCCCGTCCTCGAAGGAAATGGCCTTGAAGGGGGCAAGCCCCTGGTCGTGGTACATCGCCAGAGTGGCGTCGAACTGGTCATAATGACCGAGTCCGAAGAATCCGTCCGGAGAGAAGGGGCCGAAAGCGAGTATGCCCTCTTCGGTAGCCTTTCTGATGGCGGGAATGATGATGTCCTGCTCTTCTGTGCCGAGAAGTCCTCCGTCCCCGCTGTGGGGGTTGAGGCTCAGGACACCTATGCGGGGCTGGTCGATGCAGAAGTCCTCCCTGAGGGACTTGTGCATAAGCCTCAATTTGCCGAGAATGGCGTCTTCAGTGATGTGGGACGGCACTTCTTTCAGGGGAATGTGGCCTGTCACGACGCCTATTCTCAGACTGCTGCTGACCATGAACATAAGTACATCCCCAACTCCGAATTCGTTCTGGATGTACTCGGTGTGTCCCGGGAAACCGAATCCCTGACCCGACATGGCCTTCTTGTTGATAGGTCCGGTGACCAGGACGTCGATGTCTCCGGCCTTGAGGTCGCGGACGGCCGCTTCAAGGCAGGCTATGGCGGCCTTGGAGGAGTCTGCCGTGGCGTGTCCGGGCTCGGCGTAACTGCTCTCGGGCAGACAGTTGACTATGTTGACCCTCTTCTCGTGAGCGTCCGAAGCCTTGTTCACCGCATTGGTGGGGATGTCTTCGATTTCGGGAATGGTCTTGCGGTAGAAACTGAATATCTTGGACGAGCCGTACACCACAGGGGTGAACTGGTCGAGTATCCTTGTGTCGGAGAGCGCCTTGATGATGACTTCGTAGCCGATGCCGTTGGAGTCTCCCTGGGTTATGCCTACTATGAGTTTCCTGTTTTGCATATATCTGTTACTGTGTTGTGTATCCTGTGTCCTGAGGAAGGTCCGGCTGCGAGTATGCGGCTACGGCGAGGGAGTCGCAACGTTCGTTCTCGGGATGTCCCGCGTGCCCCTTGAGCCAGTGGAAAGTCACCCTGTGGGCCCGGTACAGAGGCACGAAACGTTGCCAGAGGTCCGGATTCCTGACCTTCTTCCAGTCCCTGAGTATCCATCCCTCCAGCCAGCCCTCGGTAATGGCCTTGACCACATACTGGCTGTCCGACCACACCTCTACCACGGCATTCTCCCATCTTATGGCCTCCAGCCCCTTGATTACGGCCATCAGCTCCATCCTGTTGTTGGTTGTGAGGGCGAATCCCCCCGACATCTCCTTGCGGGCGCTGCCGCACTCGAGCACCACCCCGTAGCCGCCCGGGCCGGGGTTGCCGCTGGCGGCGCCGTCAGTGTACAGGTAAATCGGGGGCCTCGCGGGCGCATTCGCTTCCATTCTCGCAAATATAATCATAATTGCTCAATATCTGACCCGGCCTCTTTGAATGTTTCGAAAAATGGAGTAAATTTGAAAATCAATATTTTCAGACTTATGATAGCTAACAACAAAGCAGAACTCATCGATTATTGCCTGGCCAATAACGTCGAGGTGATAAATTTCCATTATTGCGGTTGGGACGGCAAGTTCAAGACCCTCAATTTCGTAATCCGGGACAAGGCCCATCTCGAGAATGTGCTCGAGGCGGGGGAGCGGGTGGACGGATCCAGCCTCTTCCCCTTCATCGAAGCGGGCAAGTCCGACCTTTACGTGATTCCCCGGTACAGGACCGCGTTCCGCAATCCCTTCGAGGAGGTGCCCACCGTGGATGTGCTGTGCGCGTTCTTCAACAGGGACGGCGAGCCATTCGAGAGTTCTCCCCAGTACATTCTCCACAAGGCTCACGAGGCCCTCAAGAAGGAGACTGGTCTCGAGATGCAGACAATGGGCGAGCTTGAGTATTATATAGTGTCTGACGCCGAGGACCTCTATCAGGTGCCCGACCAGAAGGGCTACCACGAGAGCGCTCCCTTCAACAAGTTCACCGACTACCGCGTCGAGGCGATGCGCCTCATCACCGCTGCCGGCGGACATATCAAGTACGGCCATTCCGAGGTGGGCAACTTCACCGAGAACGGCAGGAACTATGAGCAGAACGAGATAGAATTCACCCCCGTGGACATCGAGCAGGCCGCCGACGAGCTCGTCATCGCCAAGTGGATTATGTATCAGCTGGCATACGAATACGGCGTGGAACTCACTTTCGCTCCCAAGATTACCGAAGGCAAGGCCGGATCGGGACTTCACGTGCACTGCAAGTTCACCAGGGACGGTAAGAGCGTGATGGTCAGGAACGGTGAGGTGACCGACATCTGCAAGAAGGCCATAGCCGGATTTATGGAGGCGGGTACGTCGCTGCCTGCATTCGGCAATCCCAGCAAGGTGTCTTTCAAGAGGCTCGTGCCCCATCAGGAAGCTCCCACTTCCCTGTGCTGGTCATATTCCAACAGAAGCGCGCTCGTGAGAGTGCCTCTCGGATGGACGTCCACAGTGGATATGGCAGCCAAGTGCAATCCCGGAGAGAAACCTTCCAACAAGGATTTCTCCGACAAGCAGACCTTCGAGTGGCGCGCATCCGATGCCACCGCCGATATCTATATGCTGATGGCTGCTCTCTGCTCCGCGGCCCGTTACGGCATCAATATGCCTGACGCCCTCGCAGTGGCCGAGAAGACCTATGTCGGACTTGGAGTCAACATTCACGATGCTGCCAACAAGGCAGTTCTCGACAGGCTCGAGCAACTTCCCGCCAACTGCTCCGAAGCGGCTGACGAACTGGAGAAGGACCGTGCCATCTATACTGCCTCGGGCGTGTTCTCCGATGCAGTTGTGGATTATCTCGAGGATTACCTTAGGAAGCTTTAGCAATGATATTAACCACACTTGCAGCAGCAGTCGCGCTCGCCGTCACCCCGGCGCCGTCCGCCGCGGGGGCTGCTGTCGCCCGTGCCGACAAGGACAGGGCGGCGGACATTGTGGCCGCAATGACACTCGAGGAGAAGTGCCTTCTGGTGGCCGGTCACGAGGACGGTTTCCATACACAGGCAATCGCCAGGCTGGGAGTGCCTTCCGTAAGGATGGCCGACGGCCCCCAGGGGGTGCGCAATGACACCCGGAGCACGTATTATCCCTGCGGGATGTCAATAGCATCTTCGTGGAACAGGGAAGTCGCGGCCAATGTGGGTGTCGGGATAGGCACCGACGCCCGTGCGAGGGGAGTCGGGGTGATGCTCTGTCCGGGTGTGAACATATACCGCTCGGCCCTGTGCGGACGCAATTTCGAATATTACGGCGAGGATCCGTATCTGGCTTCTGAGATTGCCGTCTCCTATATCGAAGGCATACAGAGCAGGGGAGTCATCTCCACCATCAAGCATTTCGCGCTCAACAATCAGGAGTATCACCGCTACGAAGTGAGTTCCGACGCCGACGAGCGCACCATCAACGAGATATATTTCCCGGCGTTCAGGAAGGCGGTCGAAGTGGCTCACGTCGGTGCGGTGATGACAAGCTACAATCCCGTCAACCACGTTCACGCTGCCGAGAATCCCTGGCTCATCAGGGACAATCTGCGCGCGTGGGGTCACGAAGGCATAGTGATGTCGGACTGGTCCTCCACCTACACGACCCTGGGTTGTATGGAGGGCGGTCTGGACCTGGAAATGCCGGAGGGTGTAGTGCTCAATTACGGCTACATCAAGCCTCTAATCGACAGGGGTGTGGTGTCGGAGTCCCTTCTGGACGAGAAGTGCCGCAACATCCTTGCGACATTCATTCATTTCGGCTTCCTGGACTACCCTGTCAAGGATGAGAGCATTCCGGAGGACTGCGACCTCTCCCGCCGTTACGCATACGAGGCTGCTCTGGAGGGTCCCGTGCTTCTCAAGAATGACGGCATTCTGCCCATAAGGGCTTCACGACGCAACGATATTGTTGTCCTCGGACCCAATGCCGACCTGATTCCCTTCGGCGGCGGCAGCGGAGAGATGTTCCCGTTCCCCGAAAGGGTTACGACCCTCTATGGAGGGCTCCAGCGGCTGGGCAGGGGCTACCAGGTCAGCCTGACCGATTGGAAGAATCCCGATTTCGATGCCCTCGCCCGGGCCAGCGCTATAATATTCGCCGCAGGCTTCAACCACGACTGCGAGAGGGAGGGTTCGGACCGGACATATGACCTTCCTGAGGGGCAGAACGAGGCTATTGCGAAGATCGCCGCCGTCAATCCCAACGTGATAGTGGTGGCCAATTCCGGAGGCGAGTTCGATATCTGTCCCTGGAAGGACAGCGTACGCGCCATTCTGCTGGCGTGGTACGGCGGGCAGGAGACGGGA
Organism: Bacteroidales bacterium; assembly: GCA_024401865.1. GTDB lineage: Bacteria > Bacteroidota > Bacteroidia > Bacteroidales > UBA932 > Cryptobacteroides. The sequence continues at coordinate 19,298 of JAKSKI010000007.1, read as the reverse complement.
AGGGCTCTTGCATCCATAATATCGGGTCAGGTGTCTCCTTCAGGCAAACTGCCTTTTACCTGGTGGGGCGCTCTGGACAAGAACCCCTCCAGCGCATTCTATTATCCCTGCCAGCCCTATGACAGCCCCAAGAGATGGAGGGATTTCCGCTACACGGCATATCAGGAGGGCGTTTTTGTGGGATATCGCGGCGTAAGGGAATTCGGCGTCGAGCCGGAATACCCCTTCGGATACGGCCTTTCGTACGCGCAATTCGAATATTCAGACTTGAGTGTCAGCGCAGTTCCTGACGGACTCGACGTAAGTTTCCGTATCACCAACACGGGCTCCTGCACGGCACAGGAGACGGCGCAACTGTATGTCTCTCCCGTGTCACCGTCACTCCCCAGGCCGGAGCGTGAACTCAAGGGCTTCGACAAGATCGAGCTGGCTCCGGGCAAGTCGGGCAGTGTCACCCTGCACCTCGGGAAGGATGCATTCGAGCATTATGACACGGCCTCCCACAGCTGGAAGTCCGACAGCGGAGCATATATTATCCGTGTCGGAGCCTCATCATCGGATATCAGACTGGAAACCACAATAAGCAAATAACACAATGAAGATTCTGCTACTGGCCCTTCTTGCCATCTCGGTCAATCTGCCTAGCGAGATTACCGACCCCCAGGTCAACAGCATTGACCGTGAGAGTGCACGCGCATATTCAATGCCTCTTGCAGGCGTTGCCGCTGCACTCAATGATGAACTCGAGCCCGTGACACCCTGGGTCAAGTCTCTCAACGGTGTGTGGGAAATCTCCTGGAGCGGAGACCCCTCGAGGAGGTCGGATGTGTGGCAGACCATCGACGTGCCCTCCTGCGTGGAGACCAGGGGCTTCGGAGTGCCGGGCTACACCAATGTCAGGTATCCCTACAAGCACGAGCCTCCCTTCATCAGGGACTATGTGCTGGGGACTGAGGATTACAATCCCGTGTCTTCTTACAGGACAGAGTTCACCGTGCCCGAGACCTGGGCCGGGAGGGATGTGATTCTCCGTTTCGACGGTGTATATTCTGCATATTTCGTGAAGGTCAACGGCTGTCAGGCCGGTTATGCGGAGGATTCGAAACTCCCGTCCGAATTCAACGTCACCAAATATCTCAAACCGGGTACCAATCTCCTTGAAGTGGAGGTGTACCGTTGGTGTGACGGCTCTTATCTGGAGGATCAGGATATGTTCAGATTCTCCGGTATATTCCGTGACGTGACTCTGGTGGCAATGCCCCGCGAGCGCATAGAGGATTTCTTTGTGAGGACCGTGCTGACCAATTCGTACAGGGATGCAAGAGTGTCACTGACTGTCAGGAGCACCGCTCCTTCGGTCAGGGCCGAGCTGTATGACGCCCAATTCAGGAAAGTGGGTACGTTCAAGGGCCCCGAGAGCAGTCTGACGGTCAGGAATGCGCATCTGTGGAGTGCCGAGGATCCCTATCTGTATACATTGGTGATACGTTCCGGCGAAGACATCCGTTCGGTCAAAGTGGGCCTCAAGCAAGTGGAGATAAAGGGAAATGTGCTGCTGGTCAACGGCAGGAAGGTCAAGTTCAAGGGCGTCAACCGTCACGAGCACTCGGCGGTCAACGGCCGTACCGTGAGTCTTGAGGAGATGGAACAGGACATTCTGCTGATGAAGCGCCACAATATCAATACCGTGCGCACCTGCCACTATCCCGATCATCACAGCTGGTATGACCTCTGCGACAAGTATGGTCTTTATGTGGTGGCCGAAGCCAATGTGGAAGGCCACGGAATGGGTTACAAGGAGGAAGGCCTCGGTCGTGACCCCAGATGGGCGAAGAGCATAGTGGAGAGAAATGCCAACCACGTCGGGAATTACCGAAACCATCCCTGCGTCACAATATGGTCTCTGGGCAACGAGACCGGCACCGGTGTCTGCTTCGAGCAGGCCCGCGATGCGGTCAAGGAGCTGGACCCCACGCGTCCCGTGCATTGGGAGCGCGGCAACGAAATCGCCGACGTGGCTTCCAATATGTATCCGACCCTTGAGAATCTGGCCTCTAAAGCGGACGGCGACAAGCCGTTCTTCGTGTGCGAATACGCCCACGCGATGGGTAATGCCGTGGGCAACCTTCAGGAATATTGGGATGTGTTCTATTCGAGCGACGTCCTGTCAGGAGGATGCATCTGGGACTGGGTTGACCAGGCTCTGGTGAAGGAGACCGGACGCTATGACAAGTCCGGCAACCCCATTACGGTACTGGCATACGGCGGAGATTATGACGAGGTGCCCAATGACGGCCCGTTCTGCTGCAACGGTCTTGTACGCCCTGACCGCAAGGTGACTGCCAAACTCGTCGAGGTGGCTCACGTGTATCGCCAGCTGGTCCTTACATCCGAGGACGCTTCTACCGGCAGGGGCGAACTGTGGAACAGGTTCTCCTTTACCGACGCATCCGAATTCGATGCCTGCTGGACTCTTCTCGAGGACGGCAGGGTTGTTGAAAGCGGTGACTGGAAAGTGCCTTCCGTGGCACCTCTTGCCAAGGTCGAGGTGACGCTGCCCCGTCCTTCTTATGCGGTCAAGCCCGGCAGGGAGTATTTCCTCAATGTATATTTCAAGCTCAGGAAGCCGGCTCTATGGGCGGACAAAGGTCATACGGTATCTTCCGAGCAGCTCGTGTGGAACAATGACACCGAAGCTGTTCCCGCCGCTTCCGCAGTGGTGAAGCCGGTGGCGGTCAGGGGTGAGAAGACTCTAACCGTGTCTGCCGGATCCCTGGAGGCCGTGTTCTGCAACAGGACGGGCGCTCTGGTATCTCTCAAATCGGGAGGGAAGGAGTTGCTTGATATCCGTTCCGATGCTTCGGCCGGACCTCGTCTGAGTTGTATGAGGGCTCTGGGCGACAATGACAACTGGATAGGCAACATTTACGATTATGGTCTTACCCAGTTGAGGTATCATTCAGGCCGTCCTGAACTTCAGGAGAAGGAGGACGGCTCGGTGGAGGTGCGCGTGACAACTGATGTCACGGGTGCCAAGTCGGCCGGATTCGAGCATTCCGCCGTGTGGGAATTCACCACTGACGGAAGGATTGTCCTCCACAACAGTGTGACGCCATACGGACATATGCCCGAGGCTCTGCCCAGGCTGGGTCTTTCGATGGTGCTGGGAAGCGATTTCGAGAAGGTCGAATGGTACGGACGCGGCCCCTGGGAGAATTACGTGGACCGTAAGACGGGCAGTTTTGTGGGACGCTATGCTTCCACGGTCACGGAGCAGTATGAAGAGTATGTGAGGCCTCAGTTCAACGGATACAAGTCCGATGTGCGCTGGTTCGCCCTCTATGATGCCGAAGGCAGGGGTGTCCGCTTCTCCGCTTCGCAGCCTCTGTATGTACAGGCCCTGCATTACGACTGGGAGGATCTGGAGTTCGCCAGACACCGCAACGGGCAGAAGAGGATAGTCAATATCCCGTCACCCCGCAGTGAAGTCTGTCTCAATCTGGACATCCGTCAACTGGGTATCGGAGGCAGGTCTTGCGGACCCAAGCCCCTGGACAAGTACATTTTCCCTATCCGTCAGGAGAATTGGGATATCACAATCGAATCTTTTTGCGCTGACTGATGTCTGAAGCTTGTATTTTTGATGAGATTGTGCCCAGAAGGGGCACGGGCTCCGTCAAGTGGGACAGAATACCTCAGGGATTCACTCCCGAAGATATGAAGGATGTCATCCCGATGTGGGTGGCGGATATGGATTTCAAGGCTGCACCGTGCATCCTGGAGGCTCTCGGCGACAAACTTGCACAGAGTGTGTTCGGATACACTGAAGTGCCTCAGGAGTATTTCCGGGCCGAAATCGACTGGTTCGCCAGACGGCACGGATGGAAGATAGAGCGTCAGTGGATAAGGCCTATCGGCGGCCTTGTGCCTGCTGCATCAGTGGCGATAGCTGCCCTGACCGAACCGGGGGATGAGGTCATTATCCAGACCCCGGCATATAACTGCTTCTTCAACAATGTGTTGAATACAGGACGCCGTATCAGCGGGAATGCCCTTATTTATAAGGATGGGCATTATGTAATCGATTTCGAGGACTTCGAGAGAAGGTGCGCGACAGCCAAGGCCTTTTTGCTGTGCAATCCTCACAATCCCACCGGAAGACTATGGACCAGGGAAGAACTCGTCCGTCTCGGAGACATCTGCCTGAAGTATGGCGTGAAGGTCATCAGCGATGAGATTCACTGCGATATCGTGCCTCCGGGCAGCAGCTATGTGCCGTTTGCGTCCATCAGCCAGGAGTTCTCCGCCAATTGCGTGAGTTTCAATTCGCCCACCAAGTGTTTCAACATAGCAGGCCTGCTGGTATCCAATATGGTGTCATCCAACCCTTCATTCCTTGAAGCCATTGACGGCGTTGTGAGCCGTTGGGAACACGGAGGGCTCAACCAGTTCGGGGTTGCGGCACTTCCCGCAGCATTCTCCGCAGAAGGAGAGGCCTGGCTGGACGGGCTGAATGCCTATATCCACGACAATTTCCTTTATCTGCGCGAGCGTCTTGAGAGGGAAGTCCCCCAGTGCCCTGTATCGGACCTGGAGGCGACCTATCTGGTGTGGGTGGACTGCAGTGCCCTGTCCGTATCCACGAAGGACCTGGAGCAGTCACTTATCCGCGATGAGAAGGTTTGGGTGAATGCGGGAGGAATGTACGGAGACGACAGGTTTGTCCGGATCAACATCGCGTGCCCCCGTTCCGTGCTGGAACAGGGTCTGGACAGGATAGTCAGAGGAATGAAGCGAGTGCTCTAATGGAACATGCCGTTCATGCCGTGAACGGATTTCCTGCTCCTGAAGGAGAGGCTGCGGAAGAATAGTTTGATGGCACTCATTTCGATAGGTTTTGTGAGAAGATGCAGCTACTGACCTTAATGTTGCATCGGGAAATGGTTATTTTTGTGAAAGTATGGAATTTTTGAGCGAAGCGTTGCATCAGAGCATCTTCATCACCGGACTTGTGGTGATGATGATGATGATGATTGAGTCGCTTAACATCGAGTCGAAGGGATGGTTCTTCTCCAATCTGGGCAAGGGCCGTGTGGGTGGAGTGATAGTCGGCGCCGCTCTGGGCGTGATTCCCGGTTGTATGGGCGGTTTTGCCACAGTGTCCCTGTACACCCACAGGATGCTGTCTTTCGGCGCTCTTGTGGCTATGATGATAGCTTCCTGCGGAGATGAGGCCTTCGTGATGATGGCTATGATACCCGGGGACGCTCTTTGGATATTCTGCCTGCTGTTCGGCATAGCCGTGGTGACGGGCCTGCTGACCGATGTCTTTGTGAAGAAGGATGAGAAGATGCACTGCACCGAGAATTATGAGGTGCACGAAGAGGACAGGGTCGAGATTCACCGCGACAAATGGCGCCTGAGCTGGAAGAGGGCCGTGCTCGCCGCAGCCACGGTTGGGTTCATAGCCCTGTTGGTCCTGGATAATGACGAGCCAGACGAGAGGTGGATGCATATCGCGTTTGCCGTGCTCTGCACTGTGGTGCTGGGCGTGATTCTGTTTGGCTCCAACCATTTTATTGAAGAGCATCTGTGGCATCACGTCATAGTCAAGCACCTTCCCGGCATATTCTGCTGGACTTTCGGCGTGCTGGCCGTACTGGGGCTTCTGATGCAGTATTTCGACATTCAGTCCTGGATAAGCGGCAATACGGTGCTTATGATATTGCTGGCTACTGTGATAGGTATTATCCCCGAGTCCGGACCCCACCTTGTGTTCGTGACGCTGTATGCTTCCGGTATCGTGCCTCTGCCCGTGCTTCTGGCCAGTTGCATCAGCCAGGACGGACACGCTTCGCTTCCTCTGATAGCCGAGAGCAAGCGGAGTTTCCTCAAGGCCAAACTCATCAATTGTGCCGCCGCGCTCGTCGTGGGTTTTGCGGCAATGCTGTTTGTATGACATCAAACTTTTAACCGATATGAAGAAGATTCTTTTCATCCTTGCAACCCTGGTACTTGCGTCAAACGTTTCGGCGCAGTCGTATGTGCCTACAGAGGCCTGTATGCAGGCCCGTCGCGAATTCAATCAGGAGCGTTTCGGCATATTCATCCATTGGGGCATCTATTCGATGCTGGCCGACGGAGAATGGATCCAGAACCGCAAGAACATCAATTATGAAGAGTATGCCCTGCTCGCCAACGGATTCTACCCCTCCAGGTTCAATGCCGAGGAGTGGGCCGCTCTCTTCAAGGAAGCCGGCGCCAAATATGTGACATTCACCAGCCGCCATCACGACGGATTCTCAATGTTCAAGACAGCGACGAGTGACTTCAATATCGTCGACGGAACTCCTTACGGCAGGGATGTCGTCAAGGAACTCGCCGATGCCCTCGGCAAGCAGAACATCAAGCTCCACTTCTACTATTCGCATCTGGACTGGCACAGACTCGACTACTGGCCTCTCGGACGCGAAGGACACGGAGTAGGACGCCCGGAGGGCAAACCCGATGACTGGAAGGACTATCTTGCGTTTATGCGTACCCAGTTGACGGAGCTGCTTACCAATTACGGCCCCATCGGTGCCATATGGTTTGACGGATACTGGGACAAGAAGAATGATTACTCGTATGCGGAGCTTTACAAGGTCTGGGATATGAAGGAGGAATATGAGCTCATCCACAGGCTTCAGCCTTCCTGCCTCGTAGCCAACAATCACCACGTCGCACCTTATCCGGGAGAGGATATCCAGCCTTTTGAGAGGGATGTGCCCGGTGAGAACACAAGTGGCTACCTGACAGGAACCAAGGTGTCTTCGCTGCCTCTCGAGACCTGCCAGACCATCAATAAGGATTGGGGTTACAAGATTGTGGGCTCTCCCTACAAGACTATCAAGGAACTCATCACCCTTCTCGCCCGCACGGCCAGCAAGGGAGCCAATCTGCTCCTCAACGTGGGTCCCCGTCCCGACGGAAGCATTCCCGACCAGAGCGCCGCTCTCCTCCGTCAGATGGGTGCCTGGCTCAAGGTCAACGGAGAATCCATCTATGGTACGGTCGCAGGCTGCGTGCCCGAGTCCGAATGGGGTGTAAGTACGCAGAACGGCAACAATCTGTACCTGCATATCCTCAAACCTGTGTCCAAGGTTGTGATTCCCTATGTGGACAACAAGCTTGTGAGCGTTGTGTCACTCTCTGACGGGACTCCTGTCAAGTTCAAGCAGAGCAAGAAGAGCGGTATCGAGGTCGAGGTCCCTTCTGTTGCTGCTGACAGCCCCGATTATGTGCTGAAGCTCTCTTTCAAGAAGCCGCTGTAGTATTATTTGCCTGATGCCGGGCAGGTCCTCACAACACGCCAAAAAGTGCCGTTCGTACCTCCCGGCATCAGGCAAACTCTGCATTTGAGCCGGGCAGGCCATCACAATATGCTCCGACCTCCCGGTTGTATGGCTGTCCGGAGGGCACGACTGCGCCGAAGGGACCTGCTTGCTGCGATGCCTCGACGGCTGACTCCTCCCTTTTACGCTGTGCGCGTAACGGTCGTCGACATACGCCGTTGCGTGACGGCATCTACGCTGCGCGAGTCCGGGAACCTTCGGCTGGAGTGTCCTCCGGGCTGCCCCATAACCGGTTGACAGATTCTTTTTGCTGAATTGTTAAGAAAGTTAACGCGGAATTGCTATCTTTGCATCGGAATAAGGTGCAAAGGGAATCAGGTTTGAATCCTGAACTGTGCCCGCAGCGGTGAATCCATCAGTGCTGTCGTGATTTCTGCGCCACTGTCCCTGTGAGGGATGGGAAGGCTCACGACACGGACGAGTCCGAAGACCTGCCGTATTCAAGTTTAACATCCAGGACTCGGGGACAAGTCTCTGTTAATACGGCAAAAAATGTTTTCTTCATTACTCGTGGCCTTCTGCGCCATCGCGGAAGTCACCCCGGATTACAAATCCGATTTTGACACCTTACAGGCGGTTACTGTCGTGGCCGACAGGGGTGTTGTTGTGTCCAAGACCGATACGGTTAACCTTGCGGGAACCATCGAAATCACCGATGCGCTGCAGAAACTGCCCGGTCTATTTGTGAATGACTGCGGTGCGTCCGCCGGGCTCAAGTCCGTGAGCCTTCGCGGATTCGGGAGCAGTCATACTGCTATTTATCTGGATGGTGTCAGGGTGGGCAATGTGCAGACCGGACAGAATGACCTGGGAATGCTGGATATCGGCAATCTTGAGACGGTTGTCGTGGACTATGCCCAGAACAGTCTGTCGTTCACGTCGGCACGCCCCGTGTTTGACGGCGGGCCTGTGGTCGGCAAATTCAAGTTCAGGGCCGGATCTTTCTCCACCTGGGAACCTTCAGCCCGTATGGACTTCCGGCTTTCTGACAAGGTGAGCCTCACGGCATCCGGCTCAGGCGTTATCAGCAGGGGCGATTTCCCTTATGCAGACAATCTCCGGCGTGCCAACAATGACATAAGACATTTACGCGGCGGAGTAGATGTCTGGGGCCGTCTCAATGCCGGCCGATGGCACGTCAAGGCATATTACAACGACTCCGACAGGGGAGTGCCCGGATCTACGGACTGGCCTTCGACCGACAGGCAGAAGGACCGGAACGCCCTGGTCCAGGGAGTGCTGAACAACAGATTCTCCGGACTTTACACCCTGGATATGAGCGCCAAGGCCTCCTATGACAAGATGGCCTATCTGAGCGAATGGGGCAATGACGATTATGGGCAGTCGGAATTCCAGCTCAATTCATCCCACCGCTTCCGGCTGAATGAATGGCTGAACGCTTCCGTGACTGCGAATGTGGTTTGGGACAATCTCCGCTCCAATCTGTTCGAAGCATCCAGATTCTCGACTGCGGCCGCGATGTCGGCAACGCTGCGGTTCAGCCGTTTCAAGGCGGACGTAGCGCTGATGTATGACGGAGTGTTCGACAGGACAAAATGTCACAATACACTCTCCCCGTCTGTGGATTTGCGATGGATGCTGACGGAGGGCCTCGACATAGTGGCATTCGGGCGCAGGGCATACAGGACACCTCAGTTCAATGAACTCTATTATCCGGGTTTCGGTAATCCCGAGCTGAAGCCGGAGGATGCCTGGCTTACTGATGCCGGAGTGGAATACCATTGCTCCTTCCGGCCCGGGTGGCGCTTCAACGTCAAGCTGGACGGGTTCTACAACTATTTGAACAATAAGATAATATCCTCTCCGACTCCTTATGATCCCGGCATCTGGCTGCCATACAATATAGGAGTCGTGCGGATAAGCGGGCTCGATGTCAGGTCGGGAATGGAATTCAGCGGCAGGGAATGGACAGCCGGGATAATGGCGGCGTATTCTCTGCAGGATGCCTTGGACAAGACTCCTGACAGCGCGACGTACGGCAGTCAGATTCCGTTCATAGCCAGACACTCCCTGACCTTGTCCGCTGACGGTTCCTTCCGCGGGTGGAAGGCTTCGGCGGTATGGAACCTCAGGGACGGCAGATATGACGGGACGGGCGCAATGCCATCCTGGAACACTCTGGACATCATACTTGACAAAGACTTCAAACTGCCCGGCAGACTGATTGTAACTGCCGGCATCACCGCCCGCAACCTGACGGACTGCCGTTATGAACTCTCATCCGGATTCCCTATGCCCGGAAGGTCGTTCTGCGGCGAACTTGGACTGAAATTCTGATACTATGCTGAATATTCTTTATGTAATACTATGTGGCATCGCACTCCCGGTGGGAGGAGTGCAGATGCAGTACCTGTGGCGTAATCAACTGGGGGATATCTATTCGCTGGGTCTCGGCTCCGCCGCCTGTCTGGGCGCCGCTGTGGCTACTATGACGGGGTGGTGCTCACTGACCTCGGGAGCTTTTGTATGCCAGATAGCCTGCGCTGTGATAGTCAGCCTCGTGGCCCTCTGCATCAGCACCAGCCGTCTCATAACCTTCGGCATCCTCTTCGGGACATTCGTCGGTTCCCTCGGGACCATAGTGGTGACCAATGCCCCGACGGGAGATCTGCTCAAGCAGTATTATCTGTGGGGAGCTGCCAATTTCAGGATGGAAGGCGTGAGCGGTGCCGATGTGGCGTTGAGCGCGGTTCTATTTGCGGCAGGCATCGCTTCGGCCCTTATTTCCGCCCGTCCGCTGACTCGGCATTATAAAGGCGAAATAGAGCTTCCTAACTGGCGCAAAGCACTGATACTCTTTATGGTAAGTATGCTTGTGACAAGCGTGGTGAGCATCTGCGGGACTATAGGGTTTGTGAGCCTGGCCATCCCCAATCTTGCCCGCGTGATAGTCAGGCCGGGGGATATACGTGTACAGTATGCACTGAGTTCGGCAATGAGCGTGGCTCTGCTGCTGCTCACTTATGTGATAGTAAGTTACTGTAATTTCGGCATATACCTGCCGGTCAGCGCCACGATGAGCATCATAGCGCTGCCGTTGATGGTAATACTCTTCCGCAAAGGCAGTTCCGTCTGAAGACTATCTTACGTTGTCGAGAGTGAGCTTGTAGTCTCCGGCCTCATATTCGGCAGGGGCTGAACCGTCGGGAAGGATAACGTTGGCTATAGTTCCTTCAGGTATGCTGAATTCCCAGGTCCAGCTGTCGCCCTCATATTTCCATTCGCTGCGGATAAGTCCCGACGCCGACTTGAACTCCGACTTGAGCCAGCCGAGTCTGCGATCTGGTACGGGCTTCAGTATGATGTGGCTGAATCCGGGTGCTTTCACGTCGGCGTTGATGCCGGCAGCGGTCTCCCACAGCCAGGCGCATACGCAACCGTAGGCATAGTGGTTGAAGCTGTTCATACCCTTGGGACCCATTCCCTCCTCGCGGGTGTAACTGTTCCATCTCTCCCACATTGTGGTGGCTCCGTTGTCCACGGAGTAGAGCCAGCTTGGATTGCCGTGTTGGAACAGGAGGTCGTACGCAATGTCGACCATTCCGTTGTCCGTCAGGGTCTTCATAATTATCGAAGTGCCGAGGAATCCTGTCTGGAGCAGGCCGTTGTGGGCGGCGAAGTTGTCCTTCAGCCTGGCTATGACAGCCTCTCTGGCCTCTCCTTCGAAGATGCCGTTGCTCAGAGTGAACAGGGCCGGAGTCTGCATCGTATTGAGAATGTCGACCTTGAATGAGCCGTCGGAATTGAAGAAGGTCTCCCTGATGTAATCCTTCGCCTGCCCGGCTATGGCTTCATAGCGTGCTGCATCACGACCTGTGGAGGCAGCCATTTGAGCCATCATTGTCGCATCCGATGCCCAATAGGAGGCGCTCAGGAAATTCCAGTACTCGACTGCCTCGGGCAGAGGCGCCCTCTTGCCGTTGGGAAGTCTGTAGAATGCCCTTCCGGTCTGCGCTTCGAGAGGCTCGTAGCTCAGCCAGTCGGCCCACTGGTAGTTGCCGTTGTCCGCTATGAGTGCGTTGTGGTCATATTTGTTGGCGGTGAGATAGCCCAGAAACTTGTCCATAGCTTCCCAGTTCTCATCTACAATCTCCCTGTCTCCGAACTGCTTCCAGATGGTCCAGGGGACAATGATACCCGCATCCGCCCATCCGAGACGGGACATTTCCCTGCCGTACTGTGCTGTGGGGGCCACGCCGGGGAAGCTGCCGGCTTCGTTGCGGCTGTCCCTCATATCCCTCATCCATTTGTGGAAGAACCTGTCAGTGTTGGCGAAGAAGGTGCCTGTCTCGGCGAACACCTGGGTATCCGCTGTCCATCCCAGACGCTCGTTGCGCTGGGGACAGTCGGTAGGCACGGAGAGATAGTTGGACCTCTGGCCCCATACTGAGTTCGAAATCAGCCTGTTGATATCTTTGTCACCGGTAGTGAGCACTCCTGTCTCAAGACTTTGTGCTATGGACGTGACAGGTATGGATCTGACGGATCTGATGACCACCTTGTCAGTGGCGGTAACGGAGATGTATCTGTAACCGAAGAAGGTGCAACGCGGGCGGAAATGCTCCTTCCTGCCTTTGCCTGCGAAGGTGTAAGTCAGCGATATGCCGTCAGCGAAGCGGAGATTCTTGCGGTAGACGCTGCCTTCAGGGCCGTCCATTCCGCGTATGTGCGCTCCGTTGCCGTCATTGAGCATCTCTGCGGGGAGACAGGTCAGGACAGTGCCTCCGGCGGCTTCGAACGTGAATTCCGGCACTCCGGCGCAGTTCTGTCCGAAGTCTACGACCAGAGTCTCTCCTTCGTTGAGAGTAATGGTCTCTCCTTCGGCGAACTCGCATTTGATTGTCACTTTGCCGTATTCCTCTTCACCCTCTCCTTCTATGCCGTTCCATATATAAGCCTTGACCGGATTGAGGGCCAGGTCTTCACGATAATACACTTCTGCACCCTTGGAAGGCAATATCTCTCCCTGGAACTCGTCGTTGATCTCAGGAGTCCCGAGGGCATCCGGACAGTCGAATCCCATAGTCTCGCGGGCGTCATAACGCTCTCCGTCAAAAATTCCGGCGTGCTTGACGGGACCGGCTGTTCCGGCCTTCCAGTTGAGGGTGTCGGTGCCGAAAGTCCTGACGGAGCCGTCAGCATATTCGAACTCGAGCACCGAGCGGAAGGCACACTTGTGACCTCTCATTCCCTCGGTATCTCCGGGCGTCACTATCTTGTCAGCCCACCATCCGGGTGTAACCTGTGCGGCAAACACGTTCTCCTCTCCCTTGCCGGTGCGGACAGCATCGGTGATGTCATAGGTGAATGAGAGTTTGGTTTTGAACGGGTGTGTGAATCCGGGCTTGAGAATCTCGTTTCCTATGAGCTTCCCGTTGACGTAGATGTCATATATGCCGAGACCGGCCGTCATCCATTTTGCGGAGACGACTTTGCTGTCGTTGGCAACGGTTGACAGGAACCAGCTCGCTCCATCTGCGGCAAGGTGGTTCTCATCATTCTTGACGGGGCCGGTCACGACTTCGGCGTCCCTGGCCGAAATCCAGGACGACTGGTCCCAAAGTGAAGAGTCGAGGGCTTCGGTGCGCTTGCCGGCAGTGATGTCGGCATTGCCGCAGGCCGTTGCTGCAAGGAGAACGGCGAGAGTAAGGAGGTGTATCGGTTTCATAGTATTGGTGTTATTCTGATTTGACAGGCATATATCTGGGTATGCATATCCTCATTACAACCCAGGCCACCACATATGCCAGGCCGCAGTAGCAGAAGATGATGAAATACCCCGCAGGCTTGCCCTCGAAGCCGAGGAAGGTGAATCCGCTTCCGGCCTTCTCGGCAAAGGCGAACAGGTTGCCCGCAATCTTCTGGACAGCCATCGTACCTATGCCTCCAAGCAGGGAGCACAGTCCTGTGAGAGTTGCAATGGATCCCTTGGGGAACATATCGCTCACCAGGCTGTATTCGTTGGCGCTCCAGGCCTGGTGTCCCGCGCAGGCGAGGCCTATCATTATGGCCGGCCACCAGGGACTGTCGAAGTGCATTCCCATAGGTTGGGCAAGCAGTGCGCACAGGGGGAAGAATGCAAAAATGAGCATTGAGCGTATGCGCGCGTCGAAGGGATGCATACCCTTCTTCTCCACATAGAATTTGGGGAGGTATCCGCCGAATATGGATAGCACCGAACTTATGGTGTACAGCACTATCAGCAACAACTGCCCTAGGGTCGTTGTTGCCTTGGCTCCGAACTGGTTGTCGAAATATGAAGGGGCCCAGAACAGGAAGAACCACCATACGCCGTCGGTTATGACTTTGGCGAGGATTACGGCCCAGGCCTGCCTGTATTTGAAACATTTGAGAATGGGAATGCTCTTCTCCTCGGCGAGCGCGCTCTTCTGCGCGGCCTCTTCGGCATCATCCGTGTGTATGTATGCCAGTTCCGCAGGATTGACCCTGCTGCTCTTCTCCGGCTTGTCATACATGAAGGCCCAGAAGAACACCCAGATGAATCCGAGACCGCCGATGATGATGAAGGCCATCTCCCATCCGAGATGCTTGGCAAGGGGCGGTATGCACAGCGGTGCCACAAGGGCTCCCACCGATGCCCCGGCATTGAATATGGAGGTGGAGAACGCCCGGTCCTTCTTGGGGAAATACTCGGCCGTCACCTTGATGGCGGCGGGGAAGTTGCCCGATTCTCCGAGAGCGAGCACGCCCCGGCAGACAAGGAAGAGGTAGACCGACGTCGTCGATACTGCAAGTGCGACGTTGGAAGCCGTTATGAGGCTCGTGGCCTGTCCGCAGAACGCGTGCATCACGGCACCCAGCGACCACACGCATATCGAAATGATGTAGCCCTTCTTGGTGCCCATCCAGTCTATGAACTTGCCGGCGAAGAGGCAGGCAATCGCGTAGAAGATGGAGAAGAAACTGGTCACCGTACCGTATTCGGCATCGGTCCAGTGAAACTCGGGCTTGATGAATTCCTCATAGGTGAGGGAGAGCACCTGACGGTCCATATAGTTGATGGTTGTCGCAAAGAACAGCAGCGAACAAATCCACCACCGCCAGTTGGTCATAATATTGTCTGTCCTGGTCTTCATCGCTTGAACTTACTTGGCAATCCTGTCCATGAACATCTTCCTGTAGGCCTTGTTGTACTCGTCGTTGCCCACCACGTGCTCGAAGAAGAGTGTCCTGAGCAGCAGATAGGGTGCGTACAGATCCATATAGGCGTCGTCGTTTGCGAGGGGCTTGTCGAAGTAGCTCTTCTCAAACACATCCCAGAACTTATGTCCCGTGGCGCAATCCACGTGATACAGGTATTGTATCATATGCTCCTGGGTGAGCTTGCAGGTAAAATAGTTCATCGAGTCGTCGATGAGGGGGTCTCCGTATGAGAATTGTCCCAGGTCGATGAAATAGTCCTTGACTCCGTCGGTTATCACGTTGCCGAAATGGAGGTCGCCGTGGACATAGCTGGGTTCCGCCTTGCTGCCTTCCATCCCGGTCAATATCCTGTCGCAGACCGCCTTCATATCGGCATCCATAGTGGTGTTGGAATTGAGCAGATTGCGGTACATTACGGTGGCGGGTTCGAATTTGTCCCTGTTGACCTTGGCCGAGTGGAGGTCCCTGGTCATTTTGGCGAATCGTGTGGCGATATCTTCCAGACAGTCGGGATTCTTGCTGATGGCAGTGCAGAAGGAATTCTTGTTCTTGATGAGTTTGAATATGGCTCCGAAGTGCTCTCCGTCAGTCACGAACCGTCCGGGCTCCGGTGAAGGGATGCCGGCCTCATATACATTGAGTGACCTTGTCACTTCGTCCTCGATGGAATATCTCGCCTGATTGGCGTGAAACATTTTGAGAAGGTAGTTGCCGGTGGCTTTGTCGATGTAACTGTCTCCCTGCGCTCCTCCTCCGGTCATTTTCCAGTCATTGATGTCAATGAGTGTAGGTTCCATAATTATCTGTTGTTAAAGTTGTCCAATGCTTCATAGAATGCCGCAATGTTGTCTAACGGGATGTGAGGCGGCACGTCGCAGCCCGTGGAGAGCACGAAATTGTCCCAGCCCGCCGTGGCTTCGAGCAGCGCCGTGGTGGCTTCCCTGACAGATTCGGGTGTGCCTTGTCCGAGTACCCCGACCGGGTCTATGTTGCCCATCACGGGAATGTCCGCGGGACAGTCCTTCAGGGCCTGCACCATATCGGCGCGGTTGCCGAAATGGAGAGCTGCAGCCCCGCTCCTGACCATTGCGTCGGTGCAGTGGCCGGTGTTGCCGCAGTTGTGGAGTATTATGATGAAATTGTCATCCTGGACGGCTTCCACGATTTTACGGACGTAGGCCGTGGAGTAGGCGTTGCAGTCATCGTTGGAAATCAGTCCGGCGGCAGGTTCGGCGAGCACCACGCCGTTTATGCCCGTTCCCTTCATCGCCTTGAGGTAGGATATGATGAACTCGGTGCATTTGTCCAGAAGAAGGGATACGGTCTGAGGCTCGATATAGATGGCCATCATAAGTTCGGACAGGTCAAAGAGCCTGCCCGCAAGGGAGAAGGGGCCTATGCATCCTCCGTAGATGGGCTTGTCCTTGATGCGCTCGGCGGTAAGTCTGTTGGCAAGAAGGAACTGCTGCACCCTGCCCTTGTCCAGGCCGGGGACCTCAAGCGAGGCAACGGAATCGTAGTCGGATACCAGACGCCCCACGACGTTGGGGATTTCGTCTTCGGTGAACACTACTTCCGCCCCGAATGCTTCGGCTTCCACGGTGAGGTCCATAATGGCGGTGACTGCGGCGGCCGGGAAGCGCCCGTTGAGCGCGCAGATGGCATCCGCGTGGGTCTTGCCGTCTGTGACGGCCTGCCTTACCGTGCATCCGACAAGTTCAATGCCGGGGTGGGTCATTATCGGGATGGCTATCCTTTTCGTCTTTTGTAGCATTTGCTGTTCTTGCATATTTCACAATGATAGGGCTGTCTGATGAGTTTCTCTCCCATTGCGAAGAATCCGCTGACGGATTTCTCGGGCTGCATCAGCGACGACGCGGTAAGGGTGACGCCGCAGGGTTCGGGAGGGAAGAGGGGGAAGAAAGACTGCTGCTCCCTGATGTCCCAGCCGCAGTAGCCGGGGCTGTAGGGCATAGAGAGGTTGAGGCCCGGGCGGAGGTCCCGCTCCAGCCTGTCTACGGCAAGTTCGGCCAGGACCGTGCCTATCGAATCGGCGATGAAGTCGGTCACGATGTCGCCTTCGGAATTGATTTCCTTGAGCTTGGCATCGAATTCGCGGCCTGCCGTCCCGATGAATATGCAGGCATCCGTCATTCCGTCGAGATACGAGCCTATGATGCCCCCGGGATTGAACACCGTGCCGCCAAGAGTGATGGCGGTGGGGGAGATCTTGGATGCGGGCACCAGTCGGTACATATATTTCACCACTGCTGCAGGCAGGAGGGCGTCGATGACTTCCTCCGCCATATCGCAGATGCGCTGCTCGGGGGTCGAGCCCCTGTAGCCCATGGCGAACCAGACGCTCTGCCTCGAAAGCTCTTCCGGAGCAATGGTGAATTCGACTTCTTTCATACGGCCGGATTCGGATGTGTTGTCAGGCGACCAGACTCTTGGCCAGGTCTACGGCATCATTGGCATTCGAACTGTAACCGTCGGCGCCTATGCTCCTGGCGAATTCGGCATTGAGAGGGGCGCCGCCGACCATAATCCTGACTTTGATGCCGGACTCCCTGACCGCATCGACGATTTCCTTCATATATCCCATTGTGGTGGTGAGAAGGGCGGACAGGCAGATGATGTCTGCGTCGTTGTCCCTGGCCGCTTCGATAAACCGTTCCTTGGACACGTCGGCTCCGAGGTTGATGACCTTGAATCCCCGTCCTTCGAGCATTGATGCCACCAGGTTCTTGCCTATGTCGTGAAGGTCACCCTTGACGGTGCCTATGACTACTGTGCCTGCGGTGGTGGTGTTCTCCGCCTGCATAAGGGGCTTGAGAATCTCAAGGGCACCCTTCATTGCACGGGCGCTGAGAAGAAGGTTGGGCACGAATACACGGCCTTCGGCGAATTCCTTGCCGATGGCTTCCATAGCGGGAACCATATTGTCGTTGATGATCTCCTGGGGGCTCTGGCCTGCATCCAGCGCTTCCTGGACAGCGGTCTTTGCTGCCGGCAGAAGGCCTTTGAAAATTGCGTCAAAAAGTGCTGACATATCGTTATGCTCTGATTTGCTTTAATGTTTCGACCATAGCCACCACATTGTCGATGGGGACGTTGGCCTGTATGTTGTGGATGGTGTTGAACACGAATCCTCCGTCCCTGCCGAATATTTCGCAGAGTTCGCTGACTTCCCTGTGCACGTCTTCGGGGGTGCCGAACGGGAGTGTGGTCTGGGTGTTTACACCGCCGCCCCAGAACGTGACCCTGTCGCCGAACTGCTCCTTGAGCCGGCGCGGATCCATCTCGGCAGCGGCAATCTGGACAGGATTGATGATGTCGAATCCGGAATCGATGAAACTCTCCATCAGAGGATAGACGGCTCCGCAGGAGTGCTTGAACGTCTTCCAGGAGGTGTGCTCGTGAATCCAGTCATTCATACGCCTGTAGTACGGCATATAGAGTTCGCGGTACGTGTCGACAGAGCAGAACTGGCTTATCTGTGTGCCGAAATCGGTACCGCATACATATACGACGTCCACCTGGTCGCCGACAGCTGCGTATATCTTCTCCAGATTCCTGACGGCGAGTTCTGACTGACGGTCGAACATCTCGTGTATGTAGTCCTGTCTGATGACTGTGGACATATACCATTCGGCCACGCTGCGTATGCCTTTGGGATGCTTGAGGGCCGGGGTGATGATACGGGCTACGTCTCCGAGGGCCATTCCTCCGAAGCTTGCCACGACGGCTCTCCCGCTCCTGGATGCCGCATCGACGGTCTTCTTCCAGTATTCTACTCCTGCGTCGCTTATTTCGCCGTATTCTTCGAGATTGTCCTCGACGTTGAGCTTCTCATCGTCGATTTCGCCCTGCTGGCGCTCGATACAGTCGAAGAAATAGCAGGTCTGAGGCATCTTGGCCGAAGGGGGGAGGCTGTTGTCTCCCTGAGGATAGCCGTAGAGGGCTCCGTCCTTCTCCGAGATGGTGTCGGCAAGTCTGGCCGGGAACATAATGGTCTGTCCCCAGGGCATCTTGAAGGGCTTCCAGTCCTCATTGGCGATGCCGAAGTTGTTCTCGCGTGAGAAGCATCCCTTGGTGTCGATGCCGAGGGCCTGGGCCAGGTCATCTTCCATAAGACCCAGCATCTGTCCCGGTTCGTAGACATATACGGGATGGTCGTCAAGACCATAATGTTTTCTGAGGGCCTCCATCACGCGGCAGTGCATGCCGGTAACGTTGGTGGATCCGAAATCCAGGGCAATCTTGTCCGCGTTCCTGTGATTCAGTACGGCTTGGAGCCTTTCTTTTCCTGTCATATGCTGCTTAGTATTATTCTTACAAAGATAATATTTTTTAGCATATATCGCATTCCCGCCAAACTGATGTGAGGCTGCCTAGATGCAGAGCCTGCCCATATCTTTATCCCGCAATTCGTTGTCACAGCAGATATGGCTTGGGGTGCGTTCTGTGGACGGATGTCTGTAACAGTCCAGCCAATTATGCCACACCGTCACAGGGCCTCCCCCACAGAAGGGCTTGTATGGTCTTCGATTTGTGACAACGAATTGCTGCCAATGATGCGATGGGGGCGGAAAGACATCGGACATCTGCAGCTCACTAAAACGTGCCAATTCGGGCCGTTTTTAGGCCGTTTCTGACGAAACGCGTAATCCACCCCCTCCACAGGCCTCTGTAAGGCAGGTGGCGGGGATTTTTATT
>JAKSKI010000069.1 GCA_024401865.1 Bacteroidales bacterium | reverse complement strand
TTCTTTGCGACATTCTCGTTGAGGCGGTGTCCGAACTTGTCGGACCAGAAGATGCTGAATCCCGCCTCTTCGAGGATTTTGGCATTCTTGCGCGACTCCACAGGACCTACCACCTCATCTTCCTTGGAATACACCCCCAGATTGATTCTTCCGAGAGATATGGCGTGAGTCTTCTTGTAGTCGGTAAATGAGCGTACCATGGCTTCATCTATCACGAACTCGGTCCTGCCGTCCTCGCGTTCGCACTGGAAGGGATGGCTCCCGTATCCGAATTTCCTGAGCACCCTCTCTATCCCGACGGATGCGTTGCAGACTATCTTAATAGCATCCGGAGCCTTGGCATAAGCTACATACAAGCCGCCCAGACTGGTGCCGGCTATGATGGCAGGCTCGAATACGGAGATGTACTCCTCGAGTCTGGATATGCTCTCCTCAGGATTTTCGTTCATCTCGGGAGTAATCCATTCGTATTCGGGGAAATACCTGCGGAAGGCCGTCCTGGTGCCGGAACCGGCCCCTGAACCCAGTCCATGCACATACAGCGCGTATGGTTTCCTGTCTTCCATCAGATTCTGAACAGCCCGAACACTGCCGAGCCCGAGCCGGACATTGCCGCATATACGGCGCCCTCGTCATAAAGGCGCTGCTTGAGAGCGGGAATCTCGGGATGCAGGGGGAATACCGTTGCTTCGAAGTCATTGACAAGGCAGTCGCGCCACTGCTCTACGGGCCGGGCAAGAGCCTCACGCAACGGCATGCGGACAGTATCTCCCGTCTTGACATCCAACACCCCCCTGTAAGCCTCAGCCGTACTCACAGCCACTCCCGAAGGCACTTCCACCTTCAGCCGCCAGGCGCTGAGGTCTATTCCGAACGGCTCCAGCACCTCTCCGCGACCGGTACCGAGCATCGGATTGTTGTAGACAAAGAACGCACAGTCCGAGCCCAGGCGAGAGGCATATCCCGCAAGAGCGTCATCAGTCAGGCCCAGGGAGAATATTTCGTTCAGCATCCTGAGGGCAAAGGCGCAGTCGGAAGAGCCTCCGCCCAATCCGGCACCCACAGGTATGTTCTTGACCAGCCTCATCCGTACCGGAGGCAGTCCGAAATCGGCATCGAGCAATTCATATGCTCTGACCGTCAAATCCTTTTGGGGATTCCAGTCAACCTTGGGCCCCGAGATCTGGATATCCACTTTGGAGCCGCTGCCGGCATTGGGAAGCGCTTCGATCTCCAATTCATCCCTCATCCCGAAATAGGGCACGAACAGCGTCTCCAGGTCGTGGAAGCCGTCAGGCCGCCTGCGCAGGACATTGAGTCCCAGATTGATTTTGGGATTGGGAAAGCTTTTCATCACATTCTCGATAGGATATCCAGCACTTCAGCGCGGGTACTCCCGTCAAGACGGTCCGTGACGGGCGCAAGGAAAGATATCATCTGCAGACGTTTGGCTTCCTGCTCGGGAATGCCGCGGGAGCGCATATAGAACTGCTCGTCGGGATTGAGATATCCCGTCGTGGCACCGTGAGAGCATTCCACGTCATCGGCATAGATCTCAAGCTGGGGCCTTGACTCCGCCCTGGCTTCGGATGACAGAAGTATGGAATGGCTCTCCTGATATGCCTTGGTCTTCTGTGAGTCCTGCGCCACATAGATAAGTCCGTCGAATGAAGCCCGTGACTTGCCTCCCACTATGCCCTTGAACATCTGTCTCGACAGGCAGGCTCCGGAATTGTGCCTTACCACAACCCTGATGTCCAGCGATTCCCCGTCCGGGCAAAGGTACAGTCCGGCAAGGTCCAGTTCGGCTCCGGGGCCGTTGAGATTGACCTCGATGTCTCTCTCGTCCCAGGGTCTGCCCGGGACGTAAAGCAATGTCAGGGTAAGCTTCTCCCCTGCCTCAAGATTGTAGACCTTACTCATCTATGCCTTCGAATCCCTGTTGCCATATACGGTCGGCGAGTTCCCGCCCGCCCGTCGTCACTATCCTTCCGTCCTTGAGCACGTGCACCACATCGGGGACAATGTACTCGAGGAGTTTCTGGTAGTGGGTGATTATCATAAATGACTTCCGAGGTCCCTTGAGAGAGTTCACTCCCCCGGCGACAATCTTGAGCGCATCCACGTCAAGCCCGGAGTCCGTCTCGTCGAGTATTCCGAACAGAGGGTCTATCATAGCCATCTGGAATATCTCGTTGCGCTTCTTCTCCCCTCCGGAGAATCCCACGTTGACCTCACGCTTGGAGAATTCGCTCTTCATCTGCACGAAGGCCATCTTCTCCTTCATAAGCTTGAGAAAGTCCCCGGCCGAGAGCTCTTCCTGTCCGGCGGCCTTGCGGCGTGCATTGACTGCCGTCTTCATAAAGTTGGTGATAGTGACGCCAGGAATCTCCACCGGATACTGGAAACTCAGGAAGATACCCGCCCAGGAGCGCTCTTCAGGCGTCATAGTAAGCAGGTCGCGGCCGGCGAACTCTATGCTGCCGGACGTGACTGTATATTCGGGTTTGCCCGCCAGTACGGCACTGAGGGTGCTCTTGCCGGCTCCGTTGGGGCCCATCACTGCGTGTATCTCACCGCGGCGTATTGTAAGATTCACGCCCTTGAGGATTTCCTTGCCTTCGATACCTGCGTGAAGGTCTTTGATCTGAAGCAATATATCGTTTTCCATCTGTCTTAACCTATTGCCCCTTCGAGGGACACTGAAATGAGTTTCTGAGCCTCGACGGCAAATTCCATAGGGAGTCTCTGGAGCACGTCCCGCGCATAGCCGTTGACTATGAGGCTGACGGCCTCCTCCGGAGCGATGCCCCTCTGGGCGCAGTAGAACATCTGGTCTTCACTGATCTTGGAAGTGGTGGCCTCGTGCTCGACCGTAGCCGAAGGACAGCTGTTCATTATTACCGGGAAGGTATGTGCCCCGCACTTGGAACCTATGAGCAGCGAATCGCACTGAGAGTAGTTCCTGGCCCCTTCTGCACCTGGATTGACCCGCACAAGTCCACGATAACTGTTCTGGCTGTGCCCGGCGGAAATTCCCTTTGATATGATGCGGCTGCGGGTTCCGCGGCCTATGTGTATCATCTTGGTACCCGTATCAGCCTGCTGACGGTTGTTGGTGAGAGCGACGCTGTAGAACTCCGATGACGAATTGTCCCCCTTAAGGATTGTGGAAGGGTATTTCCAGGTAACGGCGGAGCCCGTCTCCACCTGTGTCCAGCTCAAGTGCGAGCCGCTGCCCTTGCAGATGCCGCGCTTTGTGACCAGATTGAGTATGCCTCCGCGCCCCTGAGCGTCTCCGGGATACCAGTTCTGCACGGTCGAGTACTTGACGTCGGCGTCTTTCTCCACGATGATCTCGACCACCGCCGCATGCAACTGGTTCTCATCTCTCATCGGAGCGGTACATCCCTCCATATACGAGAGTCTGGACCCTTCATCGGCAATGATGAGAGTCCTCTCGAACTGGCCGGTACCACTGGCATTGATGCGGAAATATGAGGACAATTCCATCGGGCAGACCACTCCCTTGGGTATGTAGCAGAACGATCCGTCGGAGAATACCGCCGAATTGAGTGCGGCGTAGAAATTGTCCGTGACGGGAACGACACTTGCAAGATATTTCCTCACCAGCTCGGGATGCTCCCTGACCGCCTCGGAGAAAGAGCAGAATATGATTCCCTTCTCTGACAGGGATTTGCGGAATGTGGTCGTAACGCTGACCGAGTCAAACACTGCATCGACGGCAACCTGTGACTCCTTCGGCTTGACTCCGGCAAGGACTTCCCTTTCGTGCAGGGGGATACCCAGTTTGTCGAAAGTCTCCATCAGCGCGGGATCTATCTCCTTGGGCCGGTCCGCATCCCTCTTGGGAGCCGCCCAGTATATGATATCCTGAAAATCGATCGGAGGCAGGTCAAGGTGGCCCCAGGTGGGAGCTTTCATCTTCTGCCATTTGCGGAATGCGTCCAGCCTGAAGTCCAGCAACCACTGAGGCTCGTCCTTCCTTGCGGAAATCATTCTGATGATATCCTCATTGAGACCCTTGGGCACATACTCCTGCTCGACTTCAGTCACGAAGCCTTCCTTGTACTCCTGTCCCGTTATGTCTTTGAGTTCCTGATTCATATTAAAGTGCCGGCTACGGGAGTGCAAATATACAAAATTCCACTCTAAATCAGGTCAGCCAGGACAATGGCTGTCATCGCCTCGACAATCACGGGAGTGCGCAGGGCGAAGCATACGTCGTGACGTCCCTTGATGCGCAGGGTCCCCGGCGCCTCCTTCTCGAAATCCCAGGTCTTCTGAGGCTTCGAAATGCTGGAAGCGGGCTTGACTGCCACCCTGAAACGGATATCGGCTCCGTTGGTGATGCCGCCGTTGATGCCGCCGGCTCCGTTCTTCACGGGTCCGTCCGGTCCGAAGGGGTCATTGTGCTCGGAACCCTTCATCGCAGCCGCCCTGAACCCGTCGCCGAATTCGATACCCCGTATGCCCGGAATGGAAAATACGGCGTGGGATATCATCGACTCAACACTGTCCCAGAAGGGCTCTCCCAACCCAATGGGCACGCCGCTGACCGTACATTCTATTATTCCACCCAGAGAATCTCCCTCCTGAGCCGCAGCCGACAGCATTCCGTCCCACTTCGACTTGTCGGCGCAGCCGCCCATCTCGACAAGGTCGGCCTTCACTTCCATACCGTCGAGGACTCTCTTGGCGACAACTCCCGCCGCCACTACGGGGAGAGTGAGCCTGCCTGAAAAATGACCGCCTCCGCGAGGGTCGTTGGCCCAATCCCATTTGACAGAAGCCACGTAGTCCGCGTGACCGGGACGAGGCATTTTGTCAAAGTCATCATAATCGGAGGACTGCTGCGCGGTGTTTCTGAACACGACCGTCAGAGGCGCTCCCGTGGTGTGGCCGTCATACAGGCCGCTGATTATCTCAGGTTCGTCCTGCTCCCTGCGGGCCGTTGTACCCTTCGCTCCGGGCGACCTGCGTTCTATGTCGGCCGCGAAATCCGAGGGTGAAAGCTCCAGCCCTTCGGGGACTCCGTCCAAAGTGACGCCGATCTGCGGGCCGTGGGATTCTCCGAAAATGGAGACTCTGAATATTCTTCCGAAAGTGTTCA
>JAKSKI010000068.1 GCA_024401865.1 Bacteroidales bacterium | reverse complement strand
TTATTAAATTTCTCGGTACTTGCTTGTACTTTCCTTTCAATCTTTTCAATGAACTGTTCCGCTTACCGCGAAAAGGACTGCAAAGATAGCGACTTTTTCTTTCCCTCCAAACTTTTTAGCACTTTTTTTCATATTTTTGTGTTGTTTTTATGAAGAACGATATCTCTCTCTGGCAAATCTTCCTGGTATTCTCCAAAATCGGAGCCTTCACCATAGGCGGCGGCTACGCTATGATTCCCGTCATAGAAGATGAGATGAGGAGAAGAGACTGGATAGACAGGGAGGAAATACCCGATATCGTCGTCCTGGCCCAGAGCGCGCCGGGACTTCTTGCCGTCAATATGGCCATCTTCGCCGGATACAGGATACGCGGCATCAAAGGCAGCATTGCAGCCACAGTAGGAGCCGTTCTCCCCTCATTCATCGCCATTCTCGTCATAGCGATGACGTACAACGCATTCAAGGAGAATGCAATCGTAACCCGGTTCTTCGCCGGACTCCGGCCCGTAGCCATAGCGCTCATCCTCGTGCCCATGGTCAGAATGGCCCGCAAGGGATGCAGGGTCTGGTGGCATTGGGCCCTTATGCTGGCTACGATTGTCGGCATCTGCTTCTTCGGCATCTCTCCCATATTCATTCTGCTTGCCATCATCATAACGGCCGTTCTGGTACTGACGTCTGCGGAGGGACGCGACAAATGATTTCTCTGCTGCTGGACCTGTTCTGGACCTTCCTGATTATCGGAATCTTCAATTTCGGAGGCGGAGGGGCGATGATTTCGCTCATCCAGAGTCAGGTGGTGACGGCAAAGGGATGGATAAGCGAGGAAGTGTTTGCCAACATAATAGCCGTATCCCAGACAACTCCCGGCCCTATCGGTATCAACTGCGCCACTTATGTCGGATATCAGGTGATGTCCGACCGAGGTTTCAGCGACATTGCGGCCATATCGGGCTCTGTGGCGAGCACGACAGCCATAGTGCTGCCTTCGTTCCTCATATTCTTCGCCCTGATTAAATTCTACTCGAAATTCCATACAAGCCCTGTCTTCAGGGGAGTGATGGATGCGCTGACCCCTGCAGTGGCAGGAATGATAGGAGCCGCCGCCCTTATCCTGACCTTCCACATCAGCATCGAGGATTTCATCCCCAGAATGGAGCTTGTCCGCAGCAATTTTGCGGACTGGCGCAGCTGGGCTCTTTTCGGCGCCGCCTTCGCCGCCACAATGTGGACCAGAATCAGCCCCATATGGGTGATACTCATATCTGGTGTCATCGGAATCCTGATATTCTGACCCGGGGGACGAATAAAGGCGCCCGGAAACCGGACGCCCTGTATTCTAACCTAAATTAACCTATGAAAAAACTATTCGTCTTAGTCTTTTGCAATAGGCGTGCCAAACTATAAGGATTGGTCTAATGTTATCTTGATAATTTTGACATCCTCTATGGGGCAGTCCCTTCCATCAGTCTCGACTGAGGCTATCTTGTCGATGATGTCGAAGCCGCTGAGGGTCTCGCCGAACACGGAATAGGCACCATCCAGCTGGGCGCAGGTGCCCTCATCCTGGACAATATAGAACTGCGAACCGCTGGACTCCCTGAAGGGATTGACGGCATCACCGCGGCGGGCGGCAGCCAATGCGCCCTTCTTGTGATTGTGCTCGGGAACTATTTCTGCAGGGATAGTGTAATCGGGGCCGCCGGTACCGAATCTGGGCTTGTTGGCCGGATCCTTCGAAAGCGGGTCTCCGGTCTGGATCATGAAACCGTTGATGACTCTGTGGAAAAGGACCTTGTCATAATATCCCCCGAGAGCGAGTTTGGCAAAGTTGGCGCGATGTTCGGGAGTGTCCTTGTAGAGTTTGACCTTGATTGTACCGAGATTGGTGACGATGTCGAATACCGGTTCCTCCGGCAACTGAGCGATTTTGTCCATAAGCATTTGTTCTTTTTGAACCGCATTGACGGAATCGGCCGCAGCCTGGGCGGCTTCAGCCTCGGCCTTCTTCGCGGCATTGTTCCCGCACCCTGCCAGCACTGCGACTGCGGCACAGCAGATGATGCAATTGATTGTTTGTTTCATATTGTATTATAGTTTGTGTTTGATCATCCTCAGGACCAGATACCCGTAACTGAGCAGCAGCAACGTGCCGAATCCCATCAGCAGCCACTCCGACCTGATCAAGCGTCCGGCCTCATTGTAGATGAACCAGTATGCTGCCGCTATCACGGCGAAGGTGAAGATGGTACGAAGGTCATACCTGATGGGGTATTTCCTCTGCCCTATGAAATAGCTTATCAGCATAGCCAGGCCATATCCGGCAAATCCTCCCCAGGCGCAGGCCCAGTAACCGTACTTCGGGACGAACAGGACATTGATGCCTATCATCACGGTGACCGCTATCGCGTTGATTATGGCACCCCACCAGGTCTGGTCCGTAAGCTTGTACCAGAACGAAAGATTGAAATATATGCCCATAAAGAGTTCGGCCATCATCACGACGGGCACCACTCCGAGTCCCGACCAATATCCCCTGCCGATCAGATGCTTCAGTATCGGGAG
Source organism: Bacteroidales bacterium (assembly GCA_024401865.1). GTDB lineage: Bacteria > Bacteroidota > Bacteroidia > Bacteroidales > UBA932 > Cryptobacteroides. Next base: position 2,875 of record JAKSKI010000068.1, on the reverse strand, counting down.
ATAGAACATCACGGCAAGGAAAGCAAGCAGTGAGAATATCACAAACCACTTCATCCCTTCGGCCAGCGTCCTGTCGTTGTCCCGTTTGCCTGCTTCTCCGAACACGATTGGCTCGTAAGCATATCTGAATGCCTGCACCAGCATCGACATTATCATCGCCACCTTGACGCATCCTCCATAGATGCCCAGCTGGACCATCCCCTCCTGCCCCGGCATAAGCTTGGGCAGGAGAATCTTGTCCGCAACCTGATTGAGGATGCCGACGACGCTGAGCAGCAGTATCGGCCAGGTATATTTGAGCATCCTGCGACAAAGGGCCCTGTCGAACCTGAACTCGAGGCTCTTCAATTCGGGTATGAAACCGAAGGTCACGCAGACCGTGCATATAAGGTTGATGAAGAAGATGAAGCCGACTCCGTAATCACATCTGACAAATTCCCTGCCGAGTACCGGGAACTTGTCGAACATCCCGGGCAGAACCAGGAAGACAAAGAGATTCAGCAGAATGCTGGCGACGATGAAGGACAGTTTGAGTGTCACAAACTTGACGGCCCGCTTCTGTTGGCGGAGACGGGCGAACATTACCGCCTGGAAGGCATCAAACGCAGTGATTATGGCAAAGCAGCCGATATATTCGGGATGCAGGGCGTATCCCATGGCCGCGGATATCGGCTTAAGGAAGCAGAAAACGGCGGCAAGGAAAACCAGAGCCACAGCCCCCACCATCTTGAGGGAAGTCGAGAACACGTTCTCGGGATTCTCACCCTCCTTGCCTGAGAATCGGAAGAAAGTGGTCTCCATCCCGAATGTAAGGAATGCCAGAAGCAGAGCGGTCCAGGCATAAAGATTGGTGACAATGCCGTATCCGCCGCTTTCGGCGGGAATAATCTGGAGATACAGTATGCTCAACAGATAGTTCAGGAACTTGCCTACTATGCTGCTGAGCCCGTATATGGCAGTATCCTTAGCCAGAGATTTCAGATTCATCACACAAGGGATATATGGGTGCAAATTTATAAAATTTTAATGCTACATTTGCCCTATGTTAAGAAAAATCACCATACTGGCATTGACCCTTTGCCTTGCCGTCAGCGCGCAGGCACAATTCTATCTGGGAGGAAACCTCGGCCTTTCGACCTCATCGGGAGATGACCGCGTAGGAATAATCATTGCCCCGGAATTCGGTTATCACTTCAACCCTTATCTGTCGGTCGGAGGCACGGTGTCATACAGGAGCCTTTCTAATTCTTTCGGTATTTCACCATATGTCAGAGGCTATCTGTTCAATATTGCGGATGTCGTACGCATCTTCCTGACAGCCCAGGCGCCGTTGAACTTTTCGGGCAACTACCAGTCCTACGGGGCCTTCCTGCGGCCCGGAGTATCTGTCAGGATAACAGGGAACACCTTCCTGATGGCCCACATCGGAGCCTTCGGATATTCCTATGTCAAATATGGAGATGTCGGGCAGGGCGGATGGATTGCAAAGGTCAATCAGAACACCATCAACATAGGATTCGGCTTCTGCTTCGGATCATAACAAAAGGGACTGACCTTGCGGCCAGTCCCTCATTGTATCATGACGGGAGATTAGTCTGTAAGAGAGAATCTCTTCATCACAGTGACCTTGATGTCCTTGCCTGCTGAGGCGAGAACTTCCTTGACGGTCTTCTTGTCATCGGACATCTGATACTCCTGCTCGACGAGGGTGTTCTCCTTGAGGAATTTCTGGAGACGGCCCTTGGCGATGTTCTCGATCATGCCGGGATTGAGGTTGGCTGCCTTCTCGGCACCGACGGTCCTGATGATTTCGCGAGCCTTGTCAGCGATCTCGGCGGTAATCCATCCCTTTGCGGTGTTGGACTCGATATGGTCTTCGGAGTCAACGTGAGCGGGATTGATGCCGGCCTTCTTGAGAGCTGCCTCGACAGCTTTCTGAACCTGCTCTTCCTTGGTCTTCTGGACAGCCACGTTGTACTCTGTGTCGAGCACCTCCTTGGGACAGTCCTCAGCTGCAATGGCTACGGGGTTCATTGAAGCGACCTGCATCACGATGCCCTTTGCGAGATCCTCAGCAATCTGCTGGTTGAATCCCACGAGAGCGCCGAGCTTGCCGTTGAGTGTGTGGATGTATGCCTGTACGAAAGGAGCCTCGACCTTTGCGTAGTATGCGAGGACGTGCTTCTCTCCTGTCTTGCCGGTCTGGGCCTCGATAGCCTCTTCAACTGTATAGCCGTCGGACATCTTGCAGGCCTTGAGACCTTCTATGTCAGCGGGACAGTTGGCGATGGCCACGTCAGCGATAGCGTTGGCGAGATCCTGGAAATCGGAGTTGCGGGACACGAAATCGGTTTCGCATCCAAGGCACACGATGATGCCCTTTCCACCCTCCACGCGTGCCTTGACGGCACCCTCGGAAGTCTCGCGGTCAGCCCTCTTGGCTGCGACAAGCTTGCCCTTCTCGCGGATGATGTTGATAGCCTTCTCGAAGTCTCCCTGAGCTTCGTCGAGAGCCTTCTTGCAATCCATCATACCTGCGGAAGTCATCTTGCGCAATTTCATTACGTCTGCTGCGGTAATTGCCATAGCTTTATCTTGTTAATAATTGAACAAAAGGATTATGCCTCAACGGGTTTGGCGTTCTTGCGGGGACGGAGGTTCCTGGCGGGAGCCTTCACCTCTGCCGTCTCTTCCACTGCAGCCTCCTTGTCCTTCTCGAGCTTGCGCTCTTCGAGACCTTCCTGAATAGCTGTGCAGAGGACGTTGAGAATACACTCGATTGACTTCGTTGCATCGTCATTTGCCGGAATCACATAATCGATAGGGGTAGGATCGCAACAAGTATCAACCATTGCGAATACCGGAATATTAAGAC
>JAKSKI010000067.1 GCA_024401865.1 Bacteroidales bacterium | reverse complement strand
CCTTCAACCTCGACGTTGACCAGACTTTCATCGCGGCTATCCTGACCATCATCGGATACGCCATCAACGATAATGTGGTCATCTTCGACCGTATCCGTGAGAATCTCGGTCTCCATCCCAACGGAGACTTCAAGGAGAACGTCAACACCTCGCTCAACCAGACTCTCACCCGTACGGTCAACACCTCCGTATCCACCCTCCTTCCTATGATTGCCATCGCAATCTGGGGCGGTGAGTCCATCAGAGGTCTTGCAGTCGCCCTCATTCTGGGTATCATCATCGGTACTTACGCTTCCATCATGATAGGTACACCCGTTATGTACGACTCCACAATGAAGGCTATGAAGAAGGCTGACAAAAAGAAATAAATAATCTTGATTCCAGAACGCCCGGCCCTTTCAGGTCGGGCGTTTTTTTGTTATATTTGCAATATGTCATTCTCCCATCTTCACGTTCATACGCAATATTCCATCCTGGATGGAATGTCAGACATCGGCAAACTGTTCGAAAGAGCCAGGGAGCTCGGCATGAACGGCATCGCCATAACTGACCACGGCAATATGTACGGCGTGAAGGATTTCTGCGACGTCGCAAAGAAGTACCCTGACATCAAGCCTGTAATCGGATGCGAGGTCTACGTCACCTGCCATTACGACCACAGGCTTAAGGACAACGACCACAAGAAGTACTACCATCTCATACTCCTTGCCAAGAATTACAACGGCTACAAAAACCTGATGAAAATCGTGTCCGAGGGGCATATCAACGGTATGTACTACAAACCCCGCGTCAGCCACGAAATCATCGAGAAATACCACGAGGACCTGATATGCTGCTCCGCCTGTATGGCCGGTGAAATCGCAAGGGACATTCTGGCCGGAGACAGCGAGGCTCTCGACAAGGCTGTGGAATGGCACAAGAGGGTCTTCGGCGACGATTATTATCTGGAGGTGATGCTTCACCGCACGGAGATTCCAGGACTGAGCCAGGACCTGTACCTGCAGCAGAAGAAATATACCGACGCCATATTCGAAATTGCCTCAGCCAAGGGGGTGAAGGTGGTCGCCACCAACGATGTCCACTTTGTCCGCAAGGAGGACGGCCCGGCCCACGACAGGCTTATCTGCCTGACCACCAATTCCATGGTCGACGACCCTAAGAGGCTCCGATACACACAGCAGGAATACCTCAAGAGCGAGGAGGAGATGGCAGCCCTGTTCCCGGACCATCCCGAAGCCCTGAGCAATACTCAGGAGGTGCTCGGCAAGGTGGAGCGCTACGATATCGACCGCGGTCACGTACTGCCCAAATTCCAGATTGACGAGAACTTCCTTGCCGACATAGATACCTATCTTGAGAGATACAGGGATATCATCGACAACGGCCGGTGGGAAATAACCAGGGATCACGACGGCAAGGAGGTGGACAGGAAGGACAGGGGAGAGGAGTTCTGCAAGTCCGTGGCATTCCTGTGCCATCTGGCCTACGAGGGCGCCCGCAAGAGGTATGGTGAGGTATTGGACAAGGATCAGTCCGAGAGGCTGCATTTCGAGTTGATGACCATCAGTTATATGGGATTCCCCGACTATTTCCTCATAGTCCAGGATTTCATCAACTGGGGACGCCGCAACGGAGTGTCCATAGGCCCCGGACGAGGCTCGGCCGCCGGCTCGATGGTCGCCTACTGCCTGGGCATCACCAATCTTGACCCTATCAGGTATGACCTGCTGTTCGAGCGCTTCCTCAACCCCGAGCGTATCTCGATGCCCGATATCGACGTGGACTTCGATGATGACGGCAGATACAGGGTTATCCAGTATGTGCAGGAACATTACGGCCTGGACCACGTGTCGCACGTCATAACTTTCGGTACGATGGCAGCCAAACTGGCCGTGAAGGACGTCGCCCGCATCTCCAATCTGAGCATTCCGGAGTCCAACAGACTCACCAAGATGATTCCCGACAGATCCTTCGTAGTCAAGGAGAACGGAGAGGAGAAGGAATACAAGCCTACTCTTGCCAACAGCGTCAAGTACATAAAGGAGCTGAAGAACGAATTCGAAAACGGTGACCCTCTCGTGAAAGAAGTCCTCAACTACGCGCTTCAACTCGAGGGTTGCATTCGGCAGACAGGCATTCACGCCTGCGCCATGATCATCGGCCGCGGAGACCTTACCGACTTCATCCCCATAACTATGGGCGAAGACAAGGCCACCGGCCAGCAGGTCTGGGTAAGCCAATATGAAGGCACCAAGATCGAAGACGTGGGAATGTTGAAGATGGACTTCCTCGGCCTTAAGACCCTTTCAATTATCGACAGGGCTCTGGCCTTGATCAAGCAGCGCTTCGGCAGCGTGGACGGCAATCCCGACTTCGATATCGAGAAGATTCCCATCGATGACCCCGCCGTATTCGACCTGTACAGCCGCGGTGACACCAAGAGCATATTCCAGTTCGAGTCCGGAGGGATGAAGGAATGGCTTGTCAAGCTTCATCCCGAGAGGTTCGAGGACCTGATAGCAATGAACGCCCTGTACCGTCCCGGCCCTATGGACTACATTCCCAAGTTCGTTGCCGGAAAGGTGGACCCTTCAACCATCACCTACGACCTTCCTGATATGGAGGCTTACCTCAAGGAAACCTATGGTGTCACAGTCTATCAGGAGCAGGTCATGAGGCTCAGCCAGAAGCTTGCCGGATTCTCCAAAGGCAAGGCTGACAAGCTCCGTAAGGCTATGGGCAAGAAGAAGAAGGACGTTCTGGACTCCCTCAAGCAGTCATTTATGGAGGGTGCGCTGAAGAACGGACATCCGCAGGAGGTACTTGAGAAAATCTGGAAGGATTGGGAAGCCTTCGCCAAATATGCATTCAACAAGTCCCACGCCACCTGCTATGCCTGGGTAAGTTATCAGACCGCCTGGCTCAAGGCTCACTATCCTGCGGAATTCCAGGCTTCCAACCTGACCCAGAATACATCCAACATGGATGAGATGAAGGAGATTATGGCGGACTGCAAGAAGGGCGGAATCAAAGTGCTCAGCCCCGATGTCAACGAATCCCTGTCCGACTTCTCCGTCAACGGGAACGGAGACATACGTTTCGGTCTGGGAGGACTCAAAGGCTTCGGAGACAATGTCGTCAAAGCCATAATCGAAGAGAGGCTCGGCAACGGCCCATTCTCCGATGTGTGGGATTTTATGGAGAGGATGTCAGGCGCTGTCAACCGCAAATCCCTTGAAACCCTGGTGTTTGCCGGCGCTTTCGACTCTTTCGGTTACAAACGTTCGCAATTCGTAACGCCGGGCAAAAGCGGGGATCCGTTCATGGACGAACTTGTTCACTATGCCGAATTGTTCCGCAATGACAAGTTCGACAGCGCTGCGTCTCTGTTTGGCGAAGTGGAGGAGATGAAGCCCGTGAGGCCCGAAATGCCACAGGCAGTCGGAGAGGAAGACGCCCTGGCCATCCTTCAGAAAGAAAAAGAATACGTAGGAATGTATCTGAGTGCCCATCCTCTGGACAGATACTCCTTCGAGATCGAGCATTTCACGGATTGCAAGCTCAGCCAGCTCAACGAAATGGTCGACGAATGCGAGAGGAAGAAGACCGGGGCAAAAGTCTCGGTCGCCGGCATCGTCACTGACGTCAAGAACATCACCACCAAGAATGGGGCTCCGGGAGCCAAGATCCTTCTTGAGGATTTCAGCGGCAATTACGAGTTTGCCCTGTTCAGCAAGGAATACGAATCCTTCATGGTGTATATGCAACTCCACTCCCAAATCTTCATTGAAGGGGTAATAGAGGAGAGATACCGCCTGAAACCCGAGGAGAGGGACAAGGGCAAGGAAGTTCCTTACGTGTTCAGAATCAAAAAGATATCACTGCTCGGCAACGTGGGCGAGGACCATATCAAATCATTTGTGCTCACTGTCCCTTCCGAGCGTCTGTCCCCCTCTTTCCGCAAGGAGCTCGTCAAAGTGCTGAAGGAATTCAAGGGAGCGAGTACGCTGGAGATCCTTCTTACCGACAAGGCCAAGAATTATAAGATCGAGCTTGTATCCAAGAAATTCCCTGTCTCGGTCTGCGACGAGTTCGTCAACAGCCTCGACCATATGGGATTGAGCTATTCGATCATCAGGAAGAACTGATGTCCCCGGGCTGTCACTGTTTCCACCCGGGAGATGTGACTGGATGTTCGAATCCGTCAGGGGATACCAGTACGGTACCGGCTTCGGGCATTGCCAGATGGCCTATTATATCGAAGGTCTGGAAATCCTTGCGGAACTTCTCCAACTGAAGGATGGGAACGGTATAAAGCAGGCGGAAGTCATCGCCTCCGTTCATTGCCGCCGAGACGGGATCAATGTCAAGTTCCCTTCCAAGGTCGAAACTGCCGCCCTCGAACGGTATTTTGTCTGCATATACCTTGACTCCGAGACCGCTGTCACGGTTCAATCTCAACAGAACGTCGGCAAGGCCTCCTGTAACGAAATATCCCATTGAAGGCACTATCTGCGCATCTTCGAGCTGACGCACCGTATTGGGGCTCAATTCCGGTTTGAGATATGCCCCGACGAGCATTTTGTACTTCTCCAGATTATCCCCGGGTACGGCCCCTTTGTCAAACTTTGCCCTCTCCCTTTCAAGCACGGACTGACCGAGATATGCCGCTCCCAGGCTTCCGGACACGCACACCAGATCCTTGCTCCGGGCCTTGGGCCTTCTGACGCAGGAGAGTTTGCTGCAACTGCCCGTTGCGGCTGCACTTATGCACAGCCCGTTGCGGGAAGGCTGAAGATTCAGGCTCAGGCTCTTGTATCCGTGTTCCCTTGCAGCCGCCACAACTCCGCTCCACAGTTCCTTTATCTGTTCGAAGTCCAGTTTGGCTGACACTCCGAAACGGACTGAAAGCGTCTCGGGATGGGCCATAACGGCATAAAGTTCGCCTGTGGCGGCTATGACCGACTTGTATCCCAGATGTTTGAGAGGGAAATACACCAGGTCGAAATCCACTCCTTCCAGCAGAGTGACCGTGGCTGTAGTCACGGCATCCCCCGCCGCGGCTTCATAGAAAAGAGGCTCTCCGAAGGCAGTATATCCGGTACCTTCGAAGAGTTGTCTTATGGCCTCCACCCGACCAAGTTCAGCAAACCCGGCCATCAGAGATTGCGGAGAAGATTGTTGAGGTTGACCTTCTTGTCTATCATTGCCCGCAGTTCGGTGATGGGGACTCTCTCCTGCTGCATAGTGTCTCTGTCACGCACAGTCACGCAGTTGTCCACGAGGCTGTCGTGGTCGACGGTGATACAGAAAGGTGTGCCGATGGCATCCTGACGGCGGTAGCGTTTGCCGATTGAATCCTTCTCCTCGTACTGACAGTTGAAATCGAACTTGAGGTCATCCATAATCTTCTGTGCAAGCTCAGGCAGGCCGTCCTTCTTTACAAGAGGGAGAACTGCGGCCTTGACGGGAGCAAGGGGAGCGGGAATGCTGAGCACGACACGGGTCTCGCCACCTTCCAGCTGTTCCTCGTGGTAAGAGTTGCTCAGGACAGCCAGGAACATACGGTCGACTCCGATCGAAGTCTCGACCACATAAGGAGTATAGGCTCTGTTCTCCTCGGGGTCGAAATACTCGATTTTCTTGCCGGAGAACTTCTGATGATTGCCCAGGTCGAAGTCCGTACGGCTGTGAACGCCTTCAAGTTCCTTGAAACCGAAGGGGAACTGGAACTCTATGTCCGTGGCGGCGTTGGCGTAATGAGCAAGTTTCTCGTGGTCATGGAAGCGATAGTTCTCGGCGCCCATTCCAAGATTGACGTGCCATTTCATACGCTGTTCCTTCCACTTCCTGAACCAGTCGAGCTCGGTACCGGGTTTGATGAAGAACTGCATCTCCATCTGCTCGAACTCCCTCATTCTGAAGATGAACTGACGGGCGACGATTTCGTTGCGGAAAGCCTTGCCGATCTGGGCG
>JAKSKI010000066.1 GCA_024401865.1 Bacteroidales bacterium | reverse complement strand
CGTCCCTTCTTACATCCCGGAGAGTTATGGCCTCAGTGTGAACGGCGTCAATCTGCTTGAGCCGGTCAGGCTCCCCGTATACGAGAACAGAGTCCACGGACAGGGTCATCTCCTTGAGGGCCATATACTGAGGCTTGTAGGTTATGTAGGTTACAGGTACAATCCTGACCTTGCGGAATTCCTCGGGAGCAAAGGTGAATTCGAGTTCGCTCACGATGAAGGATTCGGCCTCGACACCGGAGCCGAATATGTCTGATGCATAACGGCTCAATCTGGAGGCGCTGATACTGTAGACACCGTCTCCCGAAGGCACAAGGTCCGATGAGTCAAAAAACACCCTGACCACGTCATCGGATGCGGACAGGGCTATCAGTTTAAATCCTGAAGTCCGGCAACGGGCGGTGACCACCACGGTCTCCTGCGCCACGGAGGACCTTCCCTCTATGTTGGAACAGGCCTGAATGGTGACACTCTCCAGCGCTGAAGAGTTGCGGGAGAGAATCATCACCAGCCATATGCTGAACGAGAGCAGCAGGCAGGCAAAGAATGCATACCAGCTTTTCACGGGCTGTTACTGATTGGCGCTCTGGTTGTTCTGGACATCAGTAGTGTCCCTCATTATGGAAGACTTGTCAACGCGGATCTTGACATCCCCGTCAATCTTCATGAGGATATTGGTATCCTGAATCTCGGCAACGGTTCCGTAGATTCCGCCGGCAGTGATCACCTTGTCGCCTTTTTTGAGCTCGCTGCGGAATTTCTCGAGTTCCTTCTGCTGCTTACGCTGGGGGCGAATCATAAAAAGCCACATGATAACGAAGATGAGGATGAGCATAATCCACATCGAAGCGCCACCTCCCTGCTGTGCGGGAGCGGCTGCGTCAAGTAATGTCAGAAGTTTCATATTCTATCGTTTGTTGATTAATTTGTCCAGCAGGCCGTTTACGAACGCACGGCTTTCGGGCGTACTGTAGAATTTGGATATCTCCACATATTCGTTGATTGTGACCTTGGACGGGATTCCGGGGCACGCCTCATTCTCGGCAAGTCCGGCCACTATCAGCGCCAGGTCGGTGGAACATATCCGGTCCTTGTCCCAGTTGGGGGTGAGGGAGACTATGTCCTTCTCATATCTGTCATAACTGTTGTATCCCTTCCTCACCGTGCCGACCAGGAAGGCCTGGTCACTCTCCGCCGAGTGCTGTATCTCGCTCATATAAAGAGGGGGAAGATGCCATCTCTCTCCCTTGCCGAGGGCGTCCATCGTGCGGCAGCACCAGTTGAGAGCATAGGAGAGATCATCATTCCACCATATCGAGAGGTCTTCGAGTATGTCGCAGAGCTCGGCGTTGTCCTCGAACTCATTGGCGAATATGTCAGCCCACAGTGCGGCATCGTCCTTGAGGCTTCGCTCCTCTTTCTGCATGTAGCGGGCGAAGTATCCGCTTCCTCTTATGCTGTCATACAGATGCCTCAGAAGCACGTCATACTGATCCCAGGCCAATTTCTTCCTTGAGATGATCCTGCTGAAATCCGGATCTTGCGAAAGCAGTGGAGCAATGGCATTCTCCACAAACTTGAGATTGGGGTGGAGTTCCTCTTCGGTAGGATTGAATTTGGACCTGGATGCCTCGATGCGGCTTCGGGCCTCTTCGGTAAGAGGGCCTATGACCGACAGAAGGAAGAGATAAAGGTCTCTTGTAGACTCACACGAACGGTCCAGCTGGGCCTCAAGCTCTTTCAAAGACAACGAGCGATTTTCCGTATAACTGTACAGAGCCTTGAAAGCTTTGATACGGAGAATTCTACGGTTTAGCATCTTTTCAAAAAAATTTGTACAAATATAACATCTAATCCCCAAAAAATTATATTTTTGCACAAATAAAACATTTCTATCATGTACAGAGATGATTACGATCAGGGCCAATTCCAGGGCCGCGATGCAGAGGACGTTTACTCCAAGCCGGTAAGGGCTGGTAAGCGTACCTATTTCTTCGATGTCAAATCCACCAAGGGGCAGAACGACTTCTACCTCACGATTACCGAGAGCAAACGCCGCAACAACCCTGACGGCAGTTTCACTTTCGACAAGCACAAGATTTTTCTCTACAAAGAAGACTTCGAGAAATTCCAGGGCGGACTTGAAGAGGCCATTGAGTACATCAGGGATCACTGTTTCAACGGTGAAATCCCCCAGAGGCCCGAGACTGAAGTCTCGGTTTCCCCGGAAGACGACAACAACTTCTGAATTCAGACAGATGATACCGATCAAGGCAGTTCGGCTCTTTAGGACCGGACTGCTGTAATTTTTTATTATGGACGAGAGGACACTTCACATAAGAAAGGCTGCTGACTACATCAGAAGCATCATTGGAGACAGGACGCCTGAGGTCGGTATAATCCTGGGCAGCGGTTTGGGCAAACTCGGAGACAGCATTGAGAATCCTACAGTGATACCATACAGGGACATTCCCGATTTCCCCGTGTCGACTGCCATAGGGCACAAGGGCAATTTCATCATAGGGACAATCAGCGGTCACACGGTGATTGCGATGCAGGGGAGGTTCCATTTCTACGAAGGCTACCCTATGGACAAGGTCACCATTGCCGTCAGGACAATGAAATGTCTTGGGGCGGAGTATCTGTTCGTATCCAATGCAGCAGGTACCTGCAATCCCGATTTCCATACCGGCGACCTGATGGTCATCAGGGATCACATCAATATGATGAACAACCCGCTCATCGGCCCCAATTTCAACGATTTCGGGCCCAGATTCCTGGACATGACCTGCGCATACGATGCCGATATGCGTCAACTGGCATTCGACTGTGCATCCGATATGGGACTAACCCTGCGCGAGGGTGTATATCTGGCAGGTACCGGGCCCACTTACGAGACACCGTCTGAGGTCAGATTCTACAGACTTATCGGAGCTGATGCCCTTGGAATGTCCACCGTCCCCGAAGTTATCGTGGCCCGTCATTGCGGTATGAAGGTGTTCGGTGTCTCTGTAATCACCAACGAATGCAACTTTGATTCGGGGAGCTCCGAATTCAATGACGGCGACGATGTCGTCAAGAAAGCCGACAAAGCCGCCGCCACACTGTCCGGACTTTTCCAGAATATTATTTCGCGATTGCCACAGAACGGGTCTCGCGGATAACCGTAATCTTGACCTGTCCGGGATAAGTCATCTCATCCTGAATCTTCTGGGCGATATCGATGCTGAGCCTGGAGGCCTGCTCATCGGAAACTTCCTCTGCGCCCACGATGACGCGCAGTTCACGTCCCGCCTGAATGGCGTAGGACTTGGTGACTCCCGGATAAGAAGCAGCCAGGTCTTCCATTCCCTTGAGCCTCTTGATATAGCTCTCGATAACTTCCCGTCGTGCACCGGGACGTGCACCGGATATGGCGTCTCCCACAAGAACGAGCGGTGAGTAGATGGATGTCATCTCCATCTCCTCGTGGTGGGCTCCGACTGCATTGCAGATATCGGGCTGCTCCTTGTACTGCTCGGCAAGTTTGGCTCCCAGCAGAGCATGAGGCAGTTCAGAGTCATCCTGGCTGACCTTGCCTATATCGTGGAGAAGACCCGCCCTCTTGGCAATCTTGGGATTGAGTCCCAGCTCGGAAGCCATCACCGAGCAGATATTGGCAACTTCACGTGAGTGCTGAAGCAGGTTCTGTCCATATGATGAGCGATATTTCATACGGCCGACAAGTTTGACGAGCTCTATGTTGAGACCGTGTATACCCAGGTCGATGCAGGTGCGCTTGCCGGTCTCGAGGATTTCGTCCTCAAGCTGCTTGCTGACCTTTGCCACAACCTCCTCGATACGTGCGGGATGTATGCGGCCGTCTATGACCAGCTGGTGCAGGGAGAGACGTGCAATTTCCCTGCGGACAGGGTCGAATGCGGAGAGCAGGATGGCGTCAGGGGTATCGTCAACCACTATTTCAACACCTGTGGCAGCTTCGAGCGCCCTGATATTGCGTCCTTCACGCCCGATGATGCGTCCCTTGACCTCATCGTTATCGATAGGGAAACTGGTGACGGCATTCTCGATGGCAGTCTCAGTGGCAGTACGCTGAATCGTATTGATGACTATGCGCTTGGCTTCTCTTGCCGCATTCAGCCTGGCCTCATCCATCGCTTCGTTGATATATGCCTGAGCCTCACTGCGGGCCTTGGCCTTCATATTCTCGACAAGGGTGTTCTTGGCATCTTCAGCGCTCATTCCCGCAACTGTCTCAAGTTCCTTGTTGACCTGTTCGAGCAGGGATTCGTATTGTGCCTTCTTCTGCTCCAACTGGACCTTCTGGGCATTTACCTGACCCTTTGCGGAATCAAGGTCGTGCTGCTTGCGTCCGAGTTCGCTGGCCTGCTGGTTAAGCTGTGTCTCCTTATTGCGGATGTTGTTCTCCCTGTCTCGGAGTTCGTTGTTCTTCTGGTTGACTTTCTGGTCATATTCAGACTTTAACTGGAGAAAATGCTCCTTGGCCTCGAGGGACTTCTGCTGCTTGATGCTGTTGGCCTCGAGCCGGGCCTTCTCCAGTATCTCGTCGGCCTTGCCCTTCCGTGCGCGACGGGAGACCAGTATATATGCCGCCAGCGCTATTGCCGCGCCAAGCACTGCTGATAAAATGTACAAGTAATTCATAATTATATATATATTAAATTTGATGTCAAAAAAAAGTATCCGCACACGTGTACAGATACTGTAAATCCCGTTAGTTCTCTCGTCAGAAATGAATTCTGTACGATTTGGGCTCCGATCCGTATCGGGCTTCCCGAATGTCTCGGGCCTGCCTTCCCCGGTGCGAGATTACCCGGTTCCTGGGAACTTATAGTTTCAGCGAGGAAACTAACGGTTATTCTCTATGCCGTCAAGATATGACCCTATCTCCTTCTCCAGGGAGGACAGTCCGGCGTTGAGCGAGTTCAGTTCATCCTGCACTGCCTGCTTGCCTGCAGCCTCGTTCAATGCCACAAAGGCGAGCTTGTCAAGCATGGATATGCCGGGGAACTTGCTCTCATATCTGGAAAGCCTGGCATTCAGGTCTTCAGCCGCGAGACGCATAAGGCGCTCGTTTTCAGGCCCGGAAACCGCTATGGGGTACTCCTTGCCGGCTATCCTGATATTTATGCTTCTGGACATTATCTCTCCAGCAATCTGATGCATTTGTCTATTTCCCGGATAAGCTTCTCGATACGCTCCTTTGCAACGGGATTACCCGTTTCGGGCACGAACGCCCCTGTGAGCTTGATATTGTCTATCTTACGGTTCAAGTCAGTTATCTGCTTACGGCAGGACTCGAGTTCCTTTTCTGTCTGCGAAAGCGTTGCAGCCAAACTGTCAGCCCTCTGTCTCTCTCCCTCGTAGAGAGCCAGAAGCCCTGTCACATTCTGTCTGAGTCCTTCCAACATAGTAAATCGGACACAATCCTGCTATTCGTACAAATATACTAAATTATCTCAAAATTCCTTTATATTCGGCACAAACTTTAGAGTAACTCTCAAGATTGCCGATATCGAAGCGTTTGCCCGGCATTTCCATCGCATATACGGGGGACACCGTCGACAGCCAGGCTATGAACGAGCCCGGAGCATCAGTGCCACATCCGGCATCGATTCCTTCACAGACTCTGCGGGCGTCCTCCTTCGAATAGAAGTAAAACGGGGGACAGCACCAGTGGCTTTCGGGCTGTGAGGGCTTCTCCACCATTCCGAGGATACGGTCATCCGCATCGACCTTTACAACGCCGCATTTGCGCAGCCTGGCTTCATCGGGCTCGTAATATCTCATTATGCAGGAACCGCCCTTGGAGGACGCATATTCTACAAATCTCACGAGGCTGAAATCCAGCACATTGTCCCCTGCAATCACAAGCAGGTCATCGTCTATGCCGAGACTGTCGATGGCGAACTTTATGTCCTTGACGGCACCCAGCCTCGTCTCGTTGGTGGACGTACCGTCATCGACCACATCCACTCTGATCCCCTCGCCTGCCCTGGATGAAGCCCAGGTACGGAAATGGGACGCGAACTTATGGTTGGAAATGATGACGAAGCCGTCTACGAGAGCGCTTTGTGAGATATCGTCGACGAGCCAGTCCAATATGGTCCTGTCACCCACCTTGAGCAGGGGTTTGGGGAAATTCTCGGTAAGGGGATACAGCCGGGTAGCGTATCCGGCCGCAAGTATCAGACATTTCATATCAGTATTCCGTTTGCGGTGTGACAGACCAC
>JAKSKI010000065.1 GCA_024401865.1 Bacteroidales bacterium | reverse complement strand
CCGAAACCCTGTTTGTCGTGGACGCGATGACGGGACAGGACGCCGTCGAATCCGCCAGGGCGTTCAACGAGGCTATTGACTATGACGGTGTCGTGCTCACCAAAATGGACGGTGACACAAGAGGTGGTGCGGCGCTTTCGATAAAGGCGGTGACCGGCAAGCCCATCAAATTCGTCGGCACCGGCGAGAAGATGGAAGCCATAGACATATTCCATCCGACCCGCGTGGCCGACAGGATACTCGGAATGGGCGACGTCGTCTCCCTCGTTGAGAAGGCTCAGGAAGCCTACGACGAGAAGGAAGCTCGCGAGCTCAAGAAAAAACTCGCACGCAATCAGTTCACCCTGGACGATTTCTACAATCAGATACAGCAAGTCCGCAAAATGGGAGACATCAAGGACCTTGCAGGTATGATACCCGGAATGGACAAGGCGATGAAGGATGTGGATATCGACAACGACAGTGCCTTCAAGTCCACGGAGGCCATCATCCTGTCCATGACTCCCTACGAGAAGGAACATCCCGAAGCCATCAACGGCAGTCGCAGACAGAGGATAGCGAAAGGATCCGGCACATCCGTGGCTGACGTCAACAAGCTTCTCAAGCAGTTCGAGAGTTCGAGAAAAATGATGAAGATGGCAATGGACGGTTCCCTCGCAGCAAGGCTCAAGGGCCTCAGACATTAGTCCCCGCGCGAAGTGCAGCCCTATGACAATCGGGAGAGATGACAGGATAATCATTCTGGGCAGTTGCTTCGAGACAGGCATCGGGCTCAGGCTGAGAAATGCCGGGTTCGATGTATGCATCAACCCGTTCGGCACCATATTCAATCCCCGGAGCATAGCCAATTCCGTATCCAGGCTGGTGACGTCGGAGCCGTTCACCTCCAGGGATTGCGTCCCCATGGGAGCCGGGGCAGGCAAAATCTGCTCATTCTGGCACCACACCTCCTTTGCCAGACCCACCGAAGAGGAATTTCTCGCCAATGCCAACGCCAGTCTGGCAGAGGCTTCCCGTATATGGAAGGAATGCAACAAAGTCATCATCAATTTTGACACGGCACAGGTCTGGAGACACGACGGAAAGACCGTCTCCAACTGCCTCAAACGGCCGGGATACGAATTCACCCACGAAATGCTCACCCTGGACGAAATCATAGAATGCATACGCACAATACGGGTCCCGGGCAAGGATTTTCTCTTTACCATCTCCCCTTTCAGGCATCTCGGGGAAGGCGCCCACGTCAACACCATATCCAAATCTCTTCTCCACCTGGGCCTTCAGCTTGAAGGGTGCGATTATTTTCCCTCCTACGAAATAGTGATCGACGAACTCAGGGATTACAGTTATTTCGACGCAGACAGGGTACATCCTTCCGAGGAAGCGATGGATATTGTATTCAAGCGCTTCTGCGAAGCCTGTGTGCGAATTTGACCGTATATTGGAGTCTCACTTCCCTCTTGACCGATGACGCCCTGAAATAAAGGGCGTGTCTCCCGGATTTCCAGGATGCCACCAGGCTGAAATTCCATCCTCTTCCGTAATATGCCGGCACATTGTAATTGCCGGGAGCATCTCTCTCATACACATATATCCTGTCAGACCAGTTGTCAATACAATAATTTTCGACCCGCAGCCAGGCCGATACGGAGTTGGAGCCTCCATATGGGTGGGCCCACGCAAGTTCCCCGTACCACAGCCAGGCCCAGTCCTCACAGCGGACAAGCTCCGCCCGGGCATTCAGGCCCCACTCCCCCGCCGACACCTCAAGTTGTGTCCGCAAATCATGTTTCCATCCGGGATTATCCCCGGGATGAGATATCGAACAGCGCTCGGACAGCCTGACCTGCGCCTTCACATCAAAGGGGCCCGCCGGTATGCCACGCTCCGCCTGCGCAATGATTCGCGAAGAGAATGATTGCTTGGACGGATGCCAGGCCGCATCCATAGTCACCAGACCCCAGCCGTTCTGGGCGGCGGCGGAAGCGCCGAGTTCGTCCGAAACACTGGAGCCCGAACGGACAGCTCCGGAGTATGTCCCCGAATAACCGGTCGGGTATGCTCTCAACGCCGCCGACAGTGCAGTTCCATAAGCCGGAACTATCAGCACACCTGCCACACAGGCCGGGAGTCCCCCTTCCCACGCCGCCTCTCCATAGAACGCTCCGTTCCGGAACCCTATGCGCCAGTCCGCCGATATGGCCGACCTTTGCCTTGACACATATCCTGTGACACCCGCCGTAAGCGTCTTGCCTGTATAATTCACAGCTGCAATGCCCAGCCCCTGCCTGTCGCAAGCTGCGGAGAATGTCCATCCCGAGACGGAATATTCCGCCGCAAACCCGTGCAGTCCCTCATTGAAGGACCTGGAAGGCGATATTCCGGTACCGCTGCGCACCAACGAGCGGGGAGAAGACACCCCGCTCATCGAAGTACCGCTCCACATCAGGAGTCCCTGACCGAATCGGGCATTGAAATCCCCCGCCACCAGTTCCAGTGCTATGGTTCTGCCATAATATGCCGCATTCATGCATCCCCATCCCGGCTTGGGATTGTCGTATGTTGTCCTGTCCTGCCAATTGAACTCGAACAGGTCTCCATATTCCCCGTGGTACTTGAGACCCGCGCAAAACTGCGTCCCGTCCCCGGGTGTCCGGACCCAGGACCTTGCCGTAAGCGATTGGGACAAGACCCGGGAAGACGTTCCGGTGTTCCCGCCCTCAAAACTCACATATCCGCTCAGGGCCTCGGCATATACCGGACCGAACCCGTCGACGGCGGACAATTCGGTCACGGACAGAATATCGCCGCAGCGCGACCTGTAGTCGAGCAGCGAGGCCGCCTGATATCTGGAGAAAAGTCCGCAGGACAGCAAGCGGCTCTTTGTGCAGCAGTTTATGGCTATGGGATGGTTCCTCATTGTCTCAAACCTCTCGACGGTGCTCTCATCCAGATCTTCCATTGTAGAGGCCCCTGTTATCACAAGTATGCTTTCGGCCCCGGGCACAAGCAAAGAGAGCATTATCAGCACAGTTTCCATACTGGGCCGAAAAGTATGGCAACAAAACATAAAAAAGCGCCGAAAACATAAAATTGTTTTTAACTTTGGAATCCAATCCGACAAACATGGATAAGATAAAACTGTTTGACAAGACATTCAGACCCTATATCCCTAATGAGGAAGTAGAAAAAGCCATCGACAGGGCCGCCGAACAGGTCAGGGCCGATTTTGAGAACTCCGGCACCGTCCCCGTGTTCCTCTGTGTCCTGAACGGTGCAATTATGTTTACGGCCGCGATGATGAAGAGACTGTCATTCCCGGCAGAACTTGTATCCATCAAATCCAGTTCGTATATCGGCACCAAGTCGGGAGCCGTCAATCTTGTTGGACTTACAGGAGACATCAAGGGACGCAGTGTCATCATTTTAGAGGATGTCGTCGACACTGGCAACACCATCGAGGCGCTGCGGGCCAAACTGTTGAAGGACGGTGCGGCCGAAGTGCGCGTCTGCACCCTTTTCTTCAAGCCCAACGTCTTCGCCAAAGACTTTCCCATCGACTATGTGGGAATGAACATATCCAACGAATTCATAGTGGGTTACGGACTTGACTACAACGAGCTCGGCCGCAATCTCAAGGACATATACATAATCGACGAACAATGAAATACTTCATCTTATTCGGCCCTCCGGGAGCAGGCAAGGGCACCCAGGCCACAGGCATTTCCGAAAGGTACAACGTAAAGCATATCTCGACCGGAGACCTTCTCCGCTCGGAGATTGCAGCCGGCACCGAACTCGGCCTTCAGGCCAAGAACCTCATTTCAGCGGGTTCACTGGTACCCGATGAGGTTGTCGAAGGCATGATCGAATCCAAATTCGACACCGTCAGGGATACAGAAGGATTCCTTCTGGACGGATTTCCCCGCACCCTGGCCCAGGCAGAGGCGCTCGACGCCATGCTGGCCAAAAGGGGTGAGGAAGTGACTGCCGTCATTTCGCTCATGATAAGCGATGAGGTCATCAAGGCGAGAATCGCTCACCGCGCCGCCATAGAGGGACGCGCGGATGATGCCAGGGAAGAGACTATCAACAACCGCATCAGGACCTACCACAACCAGACCGAGCCCCTTATAGAGTATTATAAGAAGGCCGGCAAGTATCACGAGATTGACGGATACGGCGGAGAGGGTCCCGAAGGCATAGAAGTTGTCCGCTCCCGCGTTTTCAGCGGGATGGACAAGATCTGAGCCCTCTTTCAGCGCATCATTTCGCCAAATAGAACGCGTCCGCAGGTATGGGGACGCAGGAGATAGAACCCGGAGTAATCCACCCGAGTTCTATTTTTTGGTCATAATGGCCCTCGAAGTAAGACATGCTCAGGAAGTGCAGTCCCTTTTCGAGATATGCATATCCGGTGGTTATCATATTGCCCCTGTTGTAGTTGTTGTCCACGACCAGATTGTCGTCCAGCCACAGTTGGGAGCCGTCGTCAGTATCGAGCTTGAAGTAGTATACTCCGGACACGGGAGCCTTGAGCCATCCCTTGAAGACATAACCGTACCAATCTTCCTCTTCCTGATCCTGAAGTGAAGGTACGGAGGTCGTGCCGGTCTTCCTGAAGCGCTCGGGAGTAAGGTCCGCCACGCTGGTGATGCTCCTTTCGGCGGGATCGGAGTAGAAATCGTACTTAAGTCCGTTCTTTCCGGCCTTGACCTTGCTCGAGTTGAGATAAATGAGCGGATACTCATAGGTATAACTGCTCTTGCTTCCGTTGAAGGTACGCGCCTTGAGGGTGCAGGAACGGTTCAGGGCAACGGGGCCGGCATAGAGCGCACCATTGTCCGGGGCGGGTTCACTTCCGTCTGTGGTATAATAGGTTTCTCCCGATTCGCAGATGAGGGGCACATACACGTTCCCGTCCGCACAGCTGATGTTCTTGTCATCCGCCATAGGCATGTCTATGTCGCTTTGCTTTGTAAAGAGTATCGATGCAGGTATGGTGAGACATTCGGTGGAGCTTACGTACATATTGGTGACGGAGTACTGGAGGCTCAGATCAATCTTGGAGCGTTCTTCATCGAAATAGCGGTGGGCGGGAATGCGGATTTCCTTGGAAGGAATGCCGCAATCGAGGAAATAGTCTATATCTGACTGGTTGTAGATGCGTACGCGAACGTTCGAGCCACGGTCCTCAACCTTCTCTATCTTGAGGGAACCCCTGAAAAGCTTGAGAAGCCACTTGGCATCACCTGCAAGGAGATTGTTGGCATAGGCCACGGTACGGCGCGCCTTCAGGGCGTCATGGATGGCCTCTACGCTGCGCTCTTCAGCGAATACCAGAGTCATGGGACGCATTACCCTGGTAAGGTCATAGTCATAACTTATGGGGCGGTGCTCATCCGAGGCGCCGATGAAAGCGAGATTGTATTTGCGAATATGGTCTATAGCCAGAGGATAGAACTCATAGGAATTGAACACTTCCATACCCTGGATGCGCCCAGCCTCGATCTCATCGATCCAGAACTGCCCAAGTTCGCTGTTCTCGTCGGGCCAGCCGGGATGATTACCGGTAACCCACGCACCTTCCTGCTGTGCCTGCACCAAAGCATCGTGAGTCTCCTTCTTCCCGAAAGTCATCGGAATCTTATAGTCATTGCAATTCTTGACGAAGAGCACATTGAGATGTCCGATATCTGTCTGATTGTGCGAAATCTCCATTCCTCTGATAAGAAGTATGTCACGAGCCGCGGCTTCTTTGAGAGCCTGAGGATATGACTGGTCATAATCCCATCCTGCAGGCTTACCGAATGCGGGTTGATGATCCGTGATGGCTATTGCATCGAGTCCTTCCACAAAAGCTTCCTGGACACGCACCCTGGGGGACACATCTCCGTCGCTGTTGACCGTATGCATATGGAGATCCACCTTGAGTGTGATATAGCCGTCAATGTCGGGAATATCTATCTTGCGTGGATTGAATGCGCAGGGAGGTCCGTATGTCCTATGCTTGACATATTGAACGTTCCAGTCTGAAGGCTGTGCCGAAGCGGCGAGTCCTGCCGCAAGAGCAACTGTGGTGAAAAAAAGCTTGAGGTTCATTGGTATCAGTGTTAATTTGGTTTCCGTCATCCGAGTATTTACAAAGATACTAAAATTTTCCGTAATTGCAGGTATGGCATCGCGTACCGGCTGCTTTGTGAAAACTGCGGGAATGACTTCCGTTAGAGCTCATACATCCACATACCTGTCAATATTTCGGGGTCAGCCCGGTATTTACCACATTTAATTTTGGGGATAGACGGGTAAAATGAGATTAATCAATTCAGACTCAGACCCGGACTTTGTGGAAGCATTTTAC
>JAKSKI010000064.1 GCA_024401865.1 Bacteroidales bacterium | reverse complement strand
TTCCACCGCTTCTGCCCGAGCCGCTGTAACTGCCGGACGAGTTGCGCTGCGAGCTTCCGGAAGGCCGGTAACCGGAGCCGGAAGAGCCTGTACCTCCCGAACGGCCCACATAGGACCCTCCGTTATGCTCCAGGATGACTCCGCCTTTACGGTATTCGGACGTTGTCGGCCCGGACTTCGTACTGCCGGAACCGGGATTGTATCCGCCGCCAACGTTGGAACCGCCTGGGCGTACGCTTGAGCCGGAATATCCGCCGCCGTATGATCCTCCGCCATAGTGGCCGTAACCGGATGAACCGGAACCACCTCCGCCATATACGGTACCGGAGCCCCGTCCGCCGACACTGCCTCCGCCGCCGAAGTATCTACCCTCACCCCGGCTTCCGCCGCCCATTGCCGATGAGCGGGGCAGATACACGCCGTTATATCCGCGACCGGGATAATAAGGATGATAGGGATAGTAAGGGTAGGGACGGTACCAGGGATCATAAGGATAATACCAGGGATCGTAAGGATACCAGGGTCTCCAGGGGTAGTAAGGGTAATACCAGGGGTCGTAGGGCAGGTACCAGGGATCATAGGGACGCCAGGGGCCATACCAGGGACGTCCCCAGGGCCATCCGAGATACCAGTCGCCAAGCCATAGCGCCGTACCGATACCAAAACTTATGGCAACAGGAAGGACGACGTCGACAGCCGCTGTCGTGGTGTTGTATGAGTTGTCCAGGACAAGAGTGTCCGGAGGAAGCATACTTTTGAGACGGGCCATTTCGGCAAACTCCTCCTTGGTGTAGATTTTCACATCGGGAGTACGCGGAGCCTTGTAGTATATGCCGTCCTGGAACTGCGAGCCGTCAGAGTACTGGCTCATGGTTCCGCAGGATGCAGCCAGCAGCAGAGCTGACATAAGCAATAAGATACTGCGTTTCATAATCGGTCCTCCTTATTCAATAAGTTTTTATATCTTTGTGACGGCAATTTCTGTGCCGTTGCGCAGATTTGGCAATTGAATAATCGCAAATTTCGTAAAAAAACGCATAATTTCAATCACAATTATGGCAAAAGAGGTTACAACCCGAGCGGAAAATTATTCGCAATGGTACAATGATCTGTCCCTCAAGGCGGATCTGGCAGAGCAGTCGGCGGTTCGCGGATGTATGGTCATAAAACCGTACGGGTACGCAATATGGGAGAAGATGCAGGGTATCCTGGACGGAATGTTCAAGCAGACAGGCGTACAGAACGCCTACTTCCCTCTTTTCATACCCAAGAGTTTCTTCAGCCGCGAGGCCGAGCACGTCGCAGGATTCGCCAAGGAATGCGCCGTAGTCACCCATCACCGTCTGATGAATGACCCCAACGGAGGCGGCGTTGTCGTTGACCCCGAGGCCAAGCTGGAAGAGGAGCTCATCGTCCGCCCCACTTCCGAGACCATTATCTGGAATACATACAAGAACTGGATTACCTCATGGAGAGACCTTCCCATACTCTGCAACCAGTGGTGCAACGTGGTCAGATGGGAAATGAGGACCAGGCTCTTCCTCAGGACGGCCGAGTTCCTCTGGCAGGAAGGGCACACAGCCCACGCGACAGCGCAGGAAGCTCAGGCCAAGGCCGAGGAAATGGTGCAGGTATATGCAAGATTCGCCCGCGAGGTAATGGCTCTGCCCGTGATTGTCGGCCACAAGAGCCCCAACGAGAGGTTCGCAGGTGCCATCGACACCCTTACAATCGAAGCTATGATGCAGGACGGCAAGGCCCTTCAGGCCGGCACCTCCCATTTCCTCGGTCAGAATTTCGCCAAGTCCTTCGACGTACAGTTTGCCAACAAGGACGGTCAGCAGGAGTATGTGTGGGCGACATCCTGGGGTGTATCCACAAGACTGATGGGAGCACTCATCATGGCTCACGGAGATGACAACGGTCTGGTACTGCCTCCGAAGCTCGCCCCCATACAGATAGTGATGGTGCCCATATTCCGTACGGAAGAAGAGATGAACGGGGTTCTGAGCAAGATGCGTGACATCAAGAAGGAGCTGGAGGCTATGGGCCACAGCGTCAAGATCGACGAGCGCGACACCCTGCGTCCGGGATTCAAGTTCGCGGAATGGGAACTCAAGGGTGTTCCCGTACGTCTGGCAATGGGTGCACGTGATCTGGCGGCAGGCACTGTGGAAGTGGCACGCCGTGACACCCTCACCAAAGAGACAGTCAGTCTCGACGGCATTGCAGCATATATCGACGGCCTGCTTGAAGACATTCAGCAGAACATATACGACAAGGCTCTCGCATTCCGGGACTCCAACATAGAGAAATGCGACAGTTGGGATGAATTCAAGGAGAAGATCAAGACCGGCAAGTTCCTCCTCTGCCACTGGGACGGCACCACCGAGACCGAGCAGGCCATCAAGGACGAGACCAAGGCGACCATCAGGTGCATTCCCGTGGATACCTGCGTCTGCGAAGAGGAAGGCAAGTGCATCTATACCGGCAAGCCTTCGAAGCAAAGGGTTGTGTTTGCAATTTCATACTAACAGCGAATATGAAGAGACTTCTGACAATCATAGCGGCCGCTTTCCTGACAGGAGCCGCCACGTTCGCACAGGACGCGCAAGCTGCAGCTGCTGCAGCAGCTCAGGCCATTGCTGAGGCTGAAGAAGCCGCAAAACCCGTTGAAAAGCCCCGTTACTGGGCACTTTCTTCCGCGTTCGACCTGGGATTCAACCAGACCTCCCTCACCAACTGGGCGGCAGGCGGATTCAACACCATCACTCTGGCGGCAGGCATAGACGCATCTGCCAATTATGCCAGGAATCTCCTCAGTTGGAACAACAGGCTTCAGCTGAACTATGCCTTCCAGTATACTGCAGACAAGAAAGGCATACTTCAGAAGAGCAATGACCGCATCTACCTCGAGAGTCTGGTGGCATACAAGACTGGAGCCAATTCCAAATGGAACTACACCGCTTCACTGGATTTCCGCTCACAGTTCACCGACACATACGACTATGTGGCCGACGCTGAGGGCAAATGGGGCAACGGAGCCCTGAAATCAGGATTCATGTCCCCCGCTTACATCAATCTCGCATTAGGTATGGAATGGAAACCGGCCGACTGGTTCAACATCAACATCGCTCCCCTCACCGGAAGTGTCGTGACTGCGACGAACCCCATTCTCCGTCCGAATTACGGTATGCCCCTCGTCCCCGGCACCGAAGATCAGTACAAATCCGTACTGTTCCAGTTCGGTGCGCAGTTGAAGGCCAACGCCAACTTCTCCATCAACGACAAGTTCTTCTTCGAAACCCAGGTCGTGGCATTCACGGACTATTTCAACAAGCCGTTCAAATACATCCGTGTCAACTGGGACAACAAGATCACCTGGCAGGCAGCCAAGTTCTTCAAGATAGGTCTCAGCACCTGGCTGATTTATGATCCTATCGTTGTCATCGATGACGTGATGAGCAAGGTCCAGTTCAAGGAATTCCTCTCATTGTCATTCACTTACACTCTCGCAAGCAAGAAGAAGTAATGCTGCTTCTCGCCGTCAGCGGAGGTATCGATTCAATGTATATGTTGAAGCGCGCCGGTGAAATTTTTGCCGGCGAGCCTTTTGCTGTGGCCCACTGCAATTTCCATCTCCGGGGAGTCGAATCCGACGGCGACCAGAAGTTCGTGGAGGAAGCCTGCGAAGATATGGGGTTACAGTTGTTTGTCAATCATTTCGATACGGAAGCCTTCGCTTCGGACAAGGGCATAAGCATAGAGATGGCAGCCCGCGAACTGCGCTATGCCTGGTTTGCATCGCTGTGCCGTGAGGAAGGGTTCAGAGCCGTGGCCGTGGCCCACAATGCCAATGACAATGCCGAGACTCTGATACTCAATCTTCTCCGCGGAACAGGAAGCCGGGGTCTCAAGGGTATGTCCGCACAGTCCCCTCTTCCCGGAACCGACGGCAAGGCGTTGCTCTTGCGGCCACTGCTTGACACCACCCGCGCCGAGATAGAGGCGTGGATGCGGAGAAACTGCCACCAATGGCGGGAGGACAGCAGCAACGGGGACTCAGCTTACAAGCGCAATCTCATACGCAACGAGATATTCCCCCTGTTTGCAAAGCTGAATCCATCATTCCTGCGGACGTTGGGACGGGATATGGAGCACCTCTCGCAGACTGATGATATAGCCGATGAATATTACAGCAGATCGGCCGCGGAGATTGTCAGGGATACCGCAACCGGCATTTCGGTAAGCGTACCGGGACTGCTGTCTCTGGAACATTGGAAATATGTACTCTGGAGGATACTCGAGCCTTACAATTTCAGTTTCGAGACCCTGGGTAAACTAAGCGCCCTGCTAGAGAAATTCCGCAGCGAACCAAGGGGGACAGTCACTCTGGGCGGCAAAAAGTTCGAGTCTCCGACCAACGTACTCAAAGCGGATTCACGCCGCCTGGTCATTACTTAGAAATCCGGATGCCGGCTCCGGCCAGCGTGCCGGCACAGGCTCCCACGTCGTGCACCCTCAGTATCGAGGCTCCACGTCGCGCCGCTTCGAGTTGAAGCGCTTCCGTGCTTCCCCGGGTGAACCGCTTGTTTGAAATACCGGCAAGTACGGGCCTTCCGAAGCGTCCGAACTCATCCAGACGGTGCAGCAGCATAAGATTCTGCTCCTCGGTCTTGGCAAACCCGAAACCCGGATCCAGTATCCAGTCCTTCACTCCTGCCTTTGCGGCCCTATCCCCGAATTCGCAGAAATAGTCCGCTACTGCGGCAACCACGTCGGGCTCATACGAAGTCAGGGAATCCATTGTCTGAGGTGTGCCCCTCTTGTGCATTGCAATGTATGTCAGTCCGAGTTCCGCGACTGTACCAAGCATCTCGTCATCTTCCTCCCCGGCCGATATGTCATTGACTATCAAAGTCGAGGCGAATGCCGTACCGCAATTGCGCGCAAGAAGTCCGTGTACACGCCGGATTATTGAGGACCTGGTAGTGTCTATGGACAGACGCACGCTGCAACGGATTGCAACCAGGGCCCGCTCCAGGCGTTCCCATTCATCTTCCTCCGACACCGGTGAGGCGCCGGGACGGGTGGAGACAGCGCCCAGATCTATCACGGACGCGCCGCTTCGCACCATTTCTCCGATTGCGGCATCAAGGGAAGCGGGATCTTCCACACGGCTGGATGCCCAGAAAGAATCCGGAGTCAGATTGATAATGCCCATCAGTGCAACCATAGGCGGCAAAGTTAGAAATAAACGCAGAAATTCAGTATATTCGCAGTTCCAAACTTAATGTTATGCCTCAAAAACCTTCCATCCCAAAGGGGACACGTGACTTCGGTCAGGCCGAAATGGCCCGCAGGAACTACATATTCGACACAATTCGCTCGGTTTTCAGGACCTACGGCTACGCACAGATAGAGACGCCCGCAATGGAGAACCTCTCCACCCTGCTCGGCAAATATGGTGACGAAGGTGACAAGCTCCTGTTCAGGATTCTGAATTCCGGTGACGCTTTCTCCGGTATCGATTACGATTCCTTCCGCACGGAGGAAGGCTACAATTCCAAGGCACTGTCGCTCAAGGTGTGCGAAAAGGGGCTCAGATATGACCTCACCGTACCGTTCGCCAGGTTCATCGTGCAGCATCAGAGCGAGATATCCTTCCCGTTCAAACGCTTCCAGATACAACCCGTATGGCGCGCGGACAGACCTCAGAAAGGCCGTTACCGCGAATTCTATCAGTGCGACGTGGATGCCATAGGTTCCAAGTCCCAGCTCTGCGAACTCGAGCTTGTACAGATAGTGGCAAGAGTCTTCGAACTGCTTGGTATAAGGGTGCTGATGAAGATCAACAACCGCAAGGTGCTGACAGGGCTGGCAGAGATCTGCGGATTCCCCGACAAGGTGGTGGACATCACCGTGGCTATCGACAAACTTGACAAGATAGGCTTGGACGCCGTCAAGGCGGAGATGATGGAGAAGGGGCTTACCCCCGAAGCCGTGGCCGTGCTTGAGCCGGTGCTCACGCTCAGCGGAAGCAATGAGGACAAGCTTGCCGTAATGCGCAAGGTGATGGCGGGCTCCGATACCGGGCTCAAAGGACTTGATGAACTGGACGAACTCTTCGGGTTCATAAGGGAAGCCGGGGTGAAACTTCCCTGCGAGATAGACCTTTCGCTGGCACGCGGCCTGAACTATTATACAGGAGCCATCTTCGAGGTCAAGGCCCTTGACTGGGAGATAGGCTCGATCTGCGGCGGTGGCCGTTATGACAATCTTACCGGAATATTCGGACTTCCTGACATGTCCGGTGTGGGAGTCTCGTTCGGTGCCGACCGCATCTATGACGTACTGACGGGACTTGACAAGTTCCCCTCAGATCTCGGGAGCACCACTACCCTGCTGTTTGCAAATATGGGCGCGGAAGAGGTGGCATATGTGCTGCCTGTCGCGTCCGCGCTGCGGGAGAGAGGTCTTGCCGTGGAAGTATATCCCGATGCGAGCAAACTCAAGAAACAGTTCGATTATGCTGACCGCAAGGCCATTCCTTTCCTGAGCATATGCGGCGGAGACGAGAAAGCGGCCGGCCTGATTCAGGTCAAGAATCTGTCTTCCGGCGAGCAGAAGAGCTTCCCCAAAGATAATGTTGACGGCATCTTGGAATTCCTTGCCGGAAATTAAATTTTGAAATCCGACATATTGTGCCTACCTTTGCA
>JAKSKI010000063.1 GCA_024401865.1 Bacteroidales bacterium | reverse complement strand
ACCGACCTCGCCGACCTTGCCAGGTACAACGTGATGACCGACTGCGGAAGCCATCTCATCTGGCAGACCAACCGTATGGACCGCCAGAGGATAAAGCTGTCCATCAGGTACAACTTCAACACTGCCCAGAGCAAATACAAGGGTACAGGTGCAGGAACTGATGTAAGGAGCAGAATGAAATAATTTCCGTATATTTGCAGACCGATGGCAAAGTGTAGAAAACATATCGGTCTTGCCCTTCTTGTTGTGTACGCGTTCTTTTTCGCGTCCGCAAACCTGTTCTGTCACTCCCATCAACTGTCCGGCTTCAAGATTGTCCATTCTCACCCCTTCAACGGGTCCGGGCACTCGCATACAACGGGCCAGATACTTCTGATCGACGTACTTGATTCCGCGACATATCAGGAATCTGCGGAGATATCCGCCCCGGAACTCATCCCGGTACTGCTGGGAGGAGAGATTGTCTCCCCTTATACCAGTCCTGTTTTCTCTCCTGAAGTCTCTTCATTTTCTTTAAGGGCGCCCCCTGCCAGCTGCTGATTCCTTTCAACAGCAACCACACAGGAACAATTGTGCCATCTTAAAGAAAAATCAAAATGAAAAAGACATACTATGCCATAGCTATGGCGTGCCTTCTCCTTTCCTCGTGCAAAGGAGAAAGCGAAAAGAACAATGAAGAGATAAGTTATCAGGGCGATACCGTAACCGTCAATACGTCCTCGCCCATCCTTTCAAAGATATCTGTTGAGATACTTGAGGAAGAACCGTTCAGCAGCGAGTTCCGCACCGTCGGAACAGTGCAGGCCGAAATGGGCCGTTATGCTGAAGTCGGAGTGCCGTTTGACGGAAGGATAAGCAGTTCAAAAGTAATGCTGGGCAGCCGGGTGCACTCCGGGCAGACGCTGTTTGAAGTATCTTCACCGGATTTCTTCGAAGCGAGCAAGGCATACTTCCAGAATCTCAGAAGATATGAGACTGCAATTTCGGCTTATGAGCGCAAGAAGGCCCTTCAGGATGCAGGCATCGTTTCGGTCAGAGAACTCGAGGAGGCATATACTGAAGTCGAAAATGCGCGCCAGGAAAAAGCTGCATCCGAAGCTGCATTCCAGGCATACGGAATGGACCCGGCCGCGATGGAACCGGGACAGGGAATGCGGATCGTTGCACCCATCAGCGGTGAGGTTGTCCGCTGCAACCTTACTCCCGGCACTTATGTGAAGTCTGACGGCGATGCTCTCCTGACGATTGCAGACCTCGACCGGGTCTGGGTTACGGCCCAGGTAAAGGAACGATTCATAGGAGCGGTTTCCCGGAACGGCAGAGTTGAGAT
This sequence comes from Bacteroidales bacterium, assembly GCA_024401865.1. Lineage (GTDB taxonomy): Bacteria > Bacteroidota > Bacteroidia > Bacteroidales > UBA932 > Cryptobacteroides. The sequence goes on along the minus strand of JAKSKI010000063.1, from coordinate 5,446 downwards.
ATTCACTGAAGCGGAACCTCAAACCCCAATCTGGGGTAAAGTGCTCAATATCGGCAATCTCGTTGACGAGCAGACCCGTTCCGTACAGGTAATCGTCTCCTGTGACAATCCCGAACTCAAACTCAAGCACGGGATGTACGTTTCCGTTCATTTTATCTCAGAGCCAGTGAATGCAGTCGTGGTCCCTTCTACAGCTGTTTTCCAGGGCGAGAAGTCCAGTTATGTCTATTTGGTGTCCGACAAAGGCGACAACAGATTTGTCAGGCATCAGGTCATTGCGGGAGAAACAAATGACGACAACAGCAGGATACATATAATGGACGGCCTGCATTCCGGTGACAAGATTGTTTCAGACGGTGGACTATTCCTGAATAACTAGCCTATGGAAAAGTTCATCGACCTTATCATCAGGCGACGCTGGCTCGTCGCTATGATTTTCCTGCTCATCTGCGCCTTCGGTGTCTATGCCTGGAAGCAGCTTGCCCTCGATGCGTATCCGGACATAGCGGACACCACTGTCCAGGTAGTCACTCAGGTTCCCGGTCTTGCCGCAGAGGAAGTAGAACAACAGATAACCATTCCTCTCGAGCGGTCCCTCAATGGGTTACCATCTTTAAAAATGATGCGTAGCACCAACACGTTCGGCATTTCCACGATAATGCTGGTATTCCAGGACGGCACTGAGGATTACTGGGCCCGTCAGAGGGTTCGTGAATGCATAGACGGAGTTGACCTGCCGTTCGATGCCGCCCCCGAGCTGAATCCTCTCACCTCCCCCACCGGTGAGGTCTACAGATACATACTCAAAAGCGACAACCACTCTCTCCGCGAACTGACCGATCTGAACAAATGGGTTGTCATACCGCGTCTGACCCAGATTTCAGGTGTCGCATCGGTGAGCAACTATGGCGGCATCACCACACAATACCAGCTCGAAATAGACCCGGACAAACTTTCAAAATACGGAATTTCCCTTTCCGAAGTGGAGGAATCCATCAATCTCAACAACTCCAATGCCGGAGGAAGCACGCTGGTACGCGGCAATCAGAGCTACGTCATCAGAGCAGAAGGGCTCATCACCGACTTGAAGGATATGGAGAACATTGTGGTGAAGAATGTCGACGGCACCCCTGTTTTCCTGAGCGACCTCGGCAATCTTTGCTACGGAAACCTGGAAAGGAAAGGAATAATGGGCTTTCTTGACGATGACACCGATTACCGGGACGGGGTCGAAGGCATTGTCCAGATATTGCGTTATCAGAATCCTTCGGCAGTCCTTGACAAGGTGCATTCCGCTGTCGACGAATTGAACTCGGAGGTACTCCCAAAAGGCGTGGTCATTTACCCTGTACTTGACCGCACGGAACTTGTAAACGCTACGCTGGATACGGTGTCCCACACGCTCCTGTTCGGAATGCTGCTGGTGGTCGGCGTGCTGCTTGTGTTCCTCGGAAGCATCAAAAGCGCCCTGCTGGTGGCCATCACCATTCCCATTTCCCTTCTTGTCGCATTCATCCTCATGCATTTGACGGGGATACCGGCAAACCTTCTTTCGCTCGGAGCCATCGATTTCGGCATCCTCGTGGACGGAGCGATAGTGATGATGGAGACCATCCTTAAGAAAAGGGAAGACCACCCGGATGACAAGTTGACAAGAAAAGACCTCATCCCGCGGGTACGTCAGGTGGCGAAACCAGTGTTCTTCTCCACCCTTATCATCATTACCGCATATCTGCCCCTGTTCACTTTCCAGAGCATAGAGAAGAAGATGTTCACCCCGATGGCCTTCACCGTCGGATATGCATTGCTCGGAGCGCTTGCCGTGGCATTAATCCTCATCCCGGGAATGGCTTATGCCGTTTACAGAAAGCCACAGAAAGTGTTCCGCAACAGGTTCATCGGGAAGTTGACCGGGATGTACAAGCAACGTACCGCCAGGACTCTTGAAAAGCCGGAATGGGTCTATGGCATCATCGGGTTCGTCCTCAGCCTGGTATGTGTCCTCGCGATAATCGTCGGGAAGGACTTCCTTCCGACACTGGACGAAGGTGGGATATGGATTCAGGTGCAGACGCCGCCCGGCATCTCCCTGAACCGGTCAGCAGAGATGGCGGATTCTCTCAGGCACTGCCTCAAGCAGTTCCCGGAAGTCTCTTATGTGATGACCCAGGTCGGGCGCGACGATGAAGGCACGGAAGCGTTCTCCCCTTCGCACATAGAATGCAGTGTCGGGCTCAAACCCTATTCGGAATGGAAAACGGGCAGGGACAAGGAAGCGCTGGTGGCAGCTATGGCGGATGAGATTGCGAAGATGCCCGGCTATAAGGTGGGATTCTCCCAGCCCATCATAGATATGGTAATGGACCAGATGGCGGGGTCCCATTCCGACCTTGCTATCAAAATCTATGGGGAGGACCTTGTAAAGACCAGAGAGATTGCAAGGCAGGTGGTGGACGTTGTCAGCGGAATTCCCGGAGCTACGGATGTCGTAATAGACCAGGAACCGCCTCTTCCCCAGTTGAAGATCACCGCCGACCGTGCCAAGATTGCCCAATACGGCCTGAATGTGGCGGATGTAGCAGACCTCATCGAAGTCGCAATCGGGGGCAAGGCCGTCTCTCAAGTATTCATCGGAAGCCGTGTCTATGACATCACCTGCCGCTACATAGAATCTTCAAGGAGCACACCGGAACATATCGGCAACCTTATGCTGACGTCATCCAGCGGGGTTTCCATCCCGCTTTCATCCGTCGCAAAGATAGAGACATCCCTGGGAGCCAGCTCCATCATGAGGGAAATGGGCAAAAGATACCTTACCGTCAGGTTGAATCTCAGGGGAACAGACTTGACTTCATTCCTCTCGGAAGCCCGGGCGGCAATCGATGCCTCGGTCGTGTATGACCACACCGAAAATCAGATACGATGGGACGGTCAGTTCGAGAACCAGAACCGGGCATACAGGCGGCTTGGAATAATAATCCCGTTCGTACTTCTGCTTATGTTCCTGCTGCTGTTCGGAGCATTCGGGAAATTCCGTCAGGCGGGCCTGCTGATTGCGCTGTTGCCAATGGCTCTTCTCGGCGGACTGGCGGCACTGACTGTACGGGGAATGACATTCAACATCTCATCCGCAGTCGGGTTCATAGCCCTGTTCGGTCTCACAATCCAGAACGGAGTCATAATGATTTCCCACATCAACGACCTTCGGAAGGCTGGAGCGCCTCTCAAGGATGCCGTTATCAGCGGAGCGTCCCACAGACTTCGTCCGGTACTTATGACGGCAACTGTGGCCGTTCTCGGGCTTCTGCCTGCATCTATGGCCTCAGGCATCGGTTCCGACGTGCAGAGACCGCTTGCGACGGTAATCGTGTACGGACTTCTATTCTCCACGATTATCACGCTCTACATTCTGCCTACCCTTTATTACAAGATGGAACTGCTTCATGAAACGAAACACAAGAACAGAGATGAAGAAGACAATTAGCATAATTCTGCTGACGGCACTCGCCCTACCGGCCATAGCCCAGCCGATCACATACGGACAATTCACCAGACTGGTCGCGGAAAAGAACGCCCTGTACCTTGCAGAAAAATACAATATCGATATAGCTACTGCATCGCTGCAGGCTGCCCGGGTGTTCAATGATCCGGAACTGTCCGTTTCATACGGAAACAATCAGGACTGGGACCTGCAGATGGGACAGTCCGTAGAAGTAGGGATGAGCATCAATCCGGACTTTGCAGGAGTACGCCGCGCACGCATAGCAGTTGCTGATAGCGAAAAGGATATCACGGAAGCCTCAGTGACGGCATATCTCAACAATCTGAAACTGGAAGCGGCGAGCGCCTGGGCCGAGGCGTGGAAACTGCGGGAGAGCTGCGCTGTCCTGGAACAATCCGTAAAAGATATGATGCAGATTGCGGACAGCGACAGCCTGCGCTTCAGTGTCGGAGACGTGGGGCGGGCCGATGCTCTTCAGAGCCGTCTTGAAGCCCGGACACTCAAAGGTTCCCTGCTCACTCTCCAGGCAGACTACCGGAATGCTCTTGATGTTCTTGCCCTTTTCTGCGGAGGAGAGCATATTGACGGGATGGAGGGGGAATTGTCGTTCCCCGGCTTCATCCCGGACGAACAGGAAATCTGCTCACTCGCCGAAGCCAACCGTGCCGACCTGAAGGCTGCTTTGCTGTCGAAGACCCTGTCTGAAAACAATCTCAAGTTGATACGCGCCTCGCGTGCCTTCGAGATGGGCATCGATCTGGGATATTCATACAATACCGAAGTCCGCAACGAGATAGCCCCCGCACCACGTTTTAACGGCTTGACTGTAGGAATCAGCATCCCGTTGAAATTCTCCACCCTCAACAAGGGAGAGGTCAACGCCGCCCGCGCACAGGTCCAGCAGAGCGAGAAATACTATGAAGCCGCCCGCCTGCAGGTCCGTTCCGAAGCGATTCAGGCATACAATTCCCTCATCGCCGCAATGGCTGTCCACAACCAATACACCGGGTCCATCCTGAACGATGCCAGAAGTATCGTTGAGGGACGCAAGAGCGGATATCTGAAAGGAGAAAGCAGCCTTATGGAATACTTGTCAGCCCAACAGACATATCTGGAAGTAATGCAGGCAGCCATCGAAGCCGAAGCAGCCTGCTTCATCAGCAGAGCGCAGTTGGAGCAGGCCATAGGGTGCAACTGAGTTTTTCTTGGTAATACCGGAAATTTCAGTTATGTTTATTCTTTCAAAGTTATGAAAGACCTGCAGTTCTGGAATTTCCCCCTGTCTCTCATCGCGGCGGCAGTTTTCATATCGTGCATCATACTTTTCCGGAAGTTTCTGCACGGTTCCCGGCTGCATTCCGTTCTGACGGGCGGGAAGATGTCCGTCTGCCTGCTCATAGCCGCCGCAGCTTTGTGCGCCGTGGAAGGAACCTGGAGACTCATCTTGTTCCGGCATTGGGCCTTTCTCGCATTCACCGCATTCCTGATGTTCTGCCTGGGCCTTGACGTAATTGAAGACATTGCCGGGAAACGTCCGCTCTCCAGGACGCTCAGCCACTGCGGACTCTTCCTCATCCTTTTCGGAGGATTTTTCGGCGCCCCCGATTTCTCCGACGCCCAGATGACTGTGAGCCGCGAGCAAGCAGGCCATATCGCCTTCAGCGCCAACGGCACTCCTACTGCCCTCCCATTCGACGTCAGGCTTGCCGATTTCACTGTGGATTATTATGAAGACGGAGTGTCCCCCAAGCAGTTCACCAGCGTACTGGACATAGACGGGCATCAGGTCACGGTAAGCGTAAACCACCCGGGCAGGCACAGGGGTTATATGATTTATCAGGCCGGTTATGACCAGCTGGGGAATTCATATTCCATCATCAAATTCGTAAGGGACCCCTGGATCCCCCTGGTGTACGCAGGGATGGCGCTGCTCGCGCTGGCATC
>JAKSKI010000062.1 GCA_024401865.1 Bacteroidales bacterium | reverse complement strand
AGCGGGTGTGGAGTACGATTGTTTCTTTCTTGCAGCGTTTGTCCAGAACGTCCAGAAGAAGATACGAAAACGGCTCCACACCTTTGTTTTTTGTTTAAATAGTCAAGGGAGTCTGGCGTGTTGTGTTTATTAATATGAAAAGAACTCTTTATGTGGCCTGCTTTCATTATGCTTCGCGAAATGTGGCCCTACGGAAAAGTGTAACCGGTTGCCGGACTGTTGACAGTCAATAAAACCCCAATGAATATTACATCGGCGAATGCTACGGGAATGATTGTCATACAGATAAACCTTCCATATCATGTAACAACTTCTAAAAATCAAAACTATATATGAAACACGTTCTTAAATTTATTCAAATCTTTTTCGCGTTCGGCATAGTAGCCACTATGAATTCGTGCGAAAAGCAACAAATTTTTACGGAAAATCTCAGGGTTCCTACTGAAATGGAATTCGTACAACGGACTCTGCCGGAAGGGTTGATTATCGGCTCGCAAAAACCGGCTTCGTTAGAGCTTGTTGATTTGGGACTGTCCGTAAAATGGGCAAACCTCAATGTCGGTGCGCAAAACGAAAATGAGGTTGGCAGCCTTTTCTCCTGGGGAGAAATAGCGCCGCGTCAAAACGATGAATTTGGTTGGGCTCATTACGACTATAATGACCCTAATGGAGTGCGTGACCCTCGTTCAATAGAATGGGATAAACCTCTATTTATCACGAAATATTGTTTTGATCGTTACGGCGAAAAACAGGACTTCAAAAAGGGCGAAGTCGTCACTCTTGATAAATACGATGATGCAGCATACATTTATTACGGTGAAGGATATCGTATGCCGACAAAAGAAGAAATGCAGGAACTGTTGGATTTGAAAATCTCCCAGTCCGTTTTCGATGAGAATAATAAATGTTACTACATAAGTATTGTTGGGAAAAACGGCAATACAATGACTCTTACCCTGCCTAAAGACGACGACAAAAACCCACAACCACTGACAAGCATATCGGAAATTTGGACAAGCACATTAAGCGACTTGGAATCCCCGTTTGCTTATAGGGCTGCAATTAATCTTACCGTAGGTCTGACAATAGAAGACAATGTAAATCTCGGAAGCCTTGCGACAATAGAACGCTGCAGGGGGAAAATCATAAGAGCTGTTGGGAATTAAGAAGAAGTCAATACGAAAGGGAAGGGCGCAAGCGAAAGCGGGCGCCCTTCCTCTTTGTGCGTAAAGCTCACATATCCGGGTCAAGTTCGAGGCGGAAAATCGTCGGCAAATTGATATTCCGAATGATAAATCCCGTATGACTTGACTCACAGGTCGATGACCATTCCGCAATGGAATCGGTCGACGGTGTCGTCGAGACTGGATTTGAGTACGGCGAATGCCTTGTCTCCGGTGCAGTGCCCCGTGATGACGCGCGTGAGACCTGACTTGCGGATTCTGTCTGCGACTTCCCGGACTTCTCTCTCGCTCATCCTGAACAGGTGAAGGCCGCCTATATATGCCTTCACGGATTCGCCGGGGAAGGCCCTTCCCACTTCTTCCATCACGACCTCAGCCCCGCTGTGGGAGCAGCTGTTGAATATGACCAGCCCGCCTTCTGTGCGAAACACCAGGCTCTGTTCGTGGGAGAAGTCATCGGGGAGGTATCTCCAGCCCCGTCGGACATAGAGATGGGCTTTGCGCCCTGTCCGGGACAAGCCGTCGGAGGAGTGAGGTACCACAAACACGTCTTTGTCGATTTCGGCAACCCCTGATGGCGACTTGATGCGGTCCCTGTATGACGATAGCACTCCCTTTGGTATTCCGATATACCTGCTGAAAGGCCCTATGCCGCCGTAGCAGTTCTCCCGGGCATTGGGGCTTACGAAGAAGTCTGCCCTGGAATTGTCGCGGAAGAATGCTTCCATTCCCAAAGAGTGGTCATAATGCGCGTGGGACAGGACTGCACAGTCCACTTCGGAGATATCGATGCCGAGCTCCGCCGCATTGGTCAGGAACAGTTCCGAGCCTCCTGTGTCCAGAAGGTATTTCTTACCGTTGAACTCTATGTGGAAGGACAAGCCCCATTCACCCTTCAGGGACCCGTATCCAATATTGTCGGACAGTACCGTTATTCTCATAGCCAAAACCGATTCGGTTATTTCATTCGGACACGTAACTGCGGCTACGCTCCCTCTTTCAAGGACCAAAATACAAGAAATATGTTCTTAATCCGTATGCAAATATATTGATAAAATCAATAACAGATATTGAAAAATAATTTAAATGTCAATATCAATCGCATATGGCTCATATTACCTTTGCAATGTCGGAGCGGCAGATATCCGGAGTCTTCGCGATGACAGATGTTAAACTTATTAAACACAAAAAAGGTTATGGCAACAAAATTCTTCCTCTGCACAAGATGCGGAAACGTGATCATCAAGTTTGTTGACAGCGGCGTGGATGTCATATGCTGCGGCGCCCAGATGCAGGAATTGGTACCGGCCACAAGCGATTCCGGTATGGAGAAACACCTCCCGGTGGTGGAGATGGGAGAGAATGGGACCATCAGGGTCAAAGTCGGATCCCAGCCTCATCCGATGACCCCCGAACACCACATCTCTTTCATCTATCTTGAGACCGAACACGGCGGTCAGGTCAAATATCTGATGCCGGACGAGGCTCCCGAAGCCGTGTTCTACGGCTGCAAGGACAAGCCTGTCGCGGTATACGAATACTGTAATATACACGGTCTGTGGAAAACCGAGCTGTCACCGTCCTGCTCCGTAAAAACCTGCTGCAAATAGTATCGTCAACCCTATAATTCCCGTCAATATGAAAACTGTCATGAGCATCATTATTGCGTCTCTTCTGGGACTTGCTCCGTGCGGGTGCTGCGGACCGAAAGTCGACAATTCCCCAGTCGGGTCCGTAGACCTGGACCGTTATCTGGGAGTATGGTATGAAGTGGCCCGTTATGACCACAGTTTCGAACGCGGAGTCACTCACGCCATGGCCCGCTATTCTCTCAATGCCGATGGAACAGTATCAGTTATGAACAGCGGTCTCAAGGATGGGAAGCAGAAGGTATCAAAAGGGAAGGCCAAACTTACAGACACTGCGGGGCTGCTCAGGGTATCATTCTTCGGACCGTTCTATTCGGACTACAGGGTGATGATGCTGAGCGGGGACTACAAGTACGCACTTGTGGGTTCGGGTAGCTCCAAATACCTTTGGATACTGTCAAGAACTCCGTCGCTGCCGGGTGAAATCATTGACCGGATTCTTAAGGAGGCATCTGACAGAGGTTATGATACCGGCAAGCTCATATGGGTGGACCAGAGTGTGGACTCGATCAGCGGACAAGGAATGTAGGTCCTGACATATTCGGATTGTTCTCTGCTGATGGGACCGGACAGGGGTGTCCGGCCCCATCATTTTTGGGGGCCATATGCTTCCGGGCTGGTATTGTCAAAAAAAATTCGTATCTTTGAGGATTAACCTAAACCGAAAAACTATGATAGACAATTGTACGCGGAAGAAAGACTGCCGTGACAGGCGGGACGCGTATTATCTTCGGAATGCCGATTCCATGCATGTCATCATGCCATACGTCATGCCTACCAGGTGCGCGAACGAGGCTTTGATGTCGGAGACCTTTGATATCACCGAGGTCGACAGATACGTCAAGCAAAAGAATGCGGAGAATCCTTCATTCAAGTACACTTGGTTCCACATCATCTGCGCGGCAATCACCAAGACCATTCTGTTGCGTCCCAAGCTTAATTATTTCATATCGGGCTACAGGATGTATGAGCGCAAGGACATAGAGGTGGCGTTTACGGTGAAACGCAAGTTCGAGGACAACTCGGAGGAAGCCCTTGCCCGTTTCATTGTGGACAGGACCGGAGGCAATCTCATCGAGCAGGTCCACTCCTTTGTCGAGTCTTTCGTCACAAAGGTGCGCAAGCACAACAGGACCGAAGGCATCACCAACAAGTTCAATTTCTATCAGGCGCTTCCGCGTCCGTTTTTCCGTTTCTTCGTGTGGATACTCCGCCATATGGAGTATCACGGCATATATCCTGATTCGCTTAAGAAGGACGATCCCTGCTACAGTACTGTCTATATCACGAATCTCGGCAGTATCAAGATGAGTGCGGATTATCATCACGTATTTGAGTGGGGGACCAATTCGTTCTTTGTCGTGATGAACGAGATGAAGACCATTCCCTTCTACAAAGAGGACGGCAGCTTTGAGATGAAGCCGACCATCAGGCTCTGTTTTACCATCGATGAGAGAATAGCCGACGGCTTCTATTTCGCAAAGAGTATCAAATATTTGAATTATTTACTGCAGCATCCCGAGTTGCTTGAAGAGGATGCCGCTACACCCATAGATATTGAATTTTAGTATGTTACAGACTCCTAAGACACCCTGGATTTCCAGTTTCGGACATCTTCAGGCAAATCTCAGTTACAGCGAAAAGTCAATGAGCGAGGCGGTGCTCGACACTGCCGGCAGGGAACAGGATTTGACGGCATTGGCATTCAATGGCCGCAAAATATCCTTTGCGGAAATGGCTTCCTGCATAGATAGCACCGCAAAGGCATTCTTCAATATGGGCGTACGTCCCGGTAACAGGGTGCTGATCTGCCTTCCCAATGTGCCGCAGGCCATATATTGCCTTTACGGCCTTAACAGGATAGGTGCCGTGGCCGCAATGGTGCACCCCCTCAGTGCGGTGGGGGAGATAGTCCAGTACATAGAGGAAGCGCAATGCGAATATGCCGTGACTCTTGACCAGTTTTATGCAAAGTTCCTGGATGTCATGAAGCAGCGTCCCCTCAGGAAACTCGTGATTGCGAGAGTGTCCGACGAGCTGCCCTGCATACTTCCATTCCTCTACAGGCTCACGACAGAACGCAAGTTTCCCAAAGTGAAACCGGCCCAGGATGTGGCTCTCTGGAAAGACTTCCTGAAAGGCTCTGCCAACGTGACCGAGGGATATGTATTCGACAAGGATTGCAGGACCGAGGCGGTAGTGCTCTTCTCCGGAGGCACTACGGGTGTTTCAAAGGGCATAATGCTGTCGGATTACAACTTCAACGCGCTTGCGCTCCAGACGGCCACTATGGCTGACGAAGAGGTCTGGCACAGCAAGATGCTCGCTGCCATGCCAGTCTTCCACGGATTCGGACTCGGCGTCTGCATACATACAATGATGTTTACCGGTGGTACTTCCATACTTGTGCCCAGATTCAATGTCAAGAGCTATGCCGACCTCATCAGGAAGCATCGCCCCAATTTCATAGCGGGCGTGCCTACTCTGTTCGAGGCTATCGCACGCAATACATATCTGGATGGAGTTGACCTGTCCTGCCTGAGGGGTGTGTTCTCCGGCGGCGACTCCCTTTCTGTGGAGCTGAAGAAGAAATTCGACTCTTTCCTCAAGGAACACCACAGCCGTGTTAGGGTGCGTGAAGGCTACGGTACCACCGAGTGCGTCACCGCAAGCTGTCTGACTCCTCACGACAAGGAGAAGGAGGGAAGCATAGGGATCCCTTATCCCGATATGTATTTCAGGATTTGCAACCCGGGCACCGAGGAGGAACTTCCCTACGGTCAGGAGGGTGAAATCTGCATTGCCGGTCCTACCGTGATGATAGGCTATATCAATCACGAGGAAGAGAACGCCAGTACCCTGCACACCGATGAGAACGGTATCGTATGGCTTCATACGGGTGACCTCGGCATAATGGATGACGAAGGTTTCATATATTTCCGTCAGCGTATCAAGAGAATGATTGTGACGAGCGGCTACAATGTGTACCCCTCTCAGATCGAGAATGTGCTGGATGCCCACAAGGCCGTGAGAATGAGTTGCGTGATTGGTGTCCCTGACCCTTACAAGATGCAGAAAATCAAGGCTTTTGTCGTGCTTAACGAAGGGTATTCGGATTCTCCCGAACTCAGGGAGGACATACTTGCGCATTGCAAGAAGTTCGTGGCGAAATACGCAATGCCTTATGAGGTCGAAGTCCGGGATGACCTTCCCAAGACCCTTGTAGGCAAAGTGGCCTATACCAAACTTTCATAGTTTCCTGATGGATTATTCATCACTCAACAAACTGCTGGAGTTCAGCATCCGTGAGCATTGGGAAAGGCCCGCCCTTTCCAATTATCAAGGGATGACGCTGTACTACAAGGATGTGGCAAGAAAGATACAGCAGTTGCATATCACCTTTGAGAACTGTGGTCTCCAAAAAGGAGACAAGGTGGCACTCTGCTCCCGAAACCAGGCCAATTGGGGCGTCTGCTTCCTCGCTGCGATCACATACGGTGCAGTGCCCGTTCCCATACTTCACGAGTTCAAGCCAGAGAATATCCATTATCTGGTCAATCATTCGGATGCAAGGGTTCTCTTTGTGGATGACCAGATATGGGAGGGACTGTCCGAGAATGAGATGTCCGATGTGGCCGTGATTGTCCAGATCAACGATCTTCATATCCTTTATTCCAAGGATGAGTCCATGAACGATGTCAAGGACAGGATGCATGAACTCTTTGACAAGAAATATCCGGAAGGATTCGGCCCCGGAGACATAAGTTATCACGAGGACAGACCCGACGAACTTGCTATGATCAATTATACCTCGGGAACATCGGGATTCTCCAAGGGAGTGATGATTCCATACAGGGTGCTTCTCAGCAATATCCGCTTTGCCGGGGAGACTGCAGAGCCCCAACTGAGCTGCGAATCGGAAGTGGTGGCCATGCTTCCTTCCGCCCATATGTACGGATTGATGTTCGAATTCCTCTTTGAGATGACAATCGGGGCCCATGTCCATTTTCTGACAAGGTTGCCCAGCCCCAAAATCATCCTCAAGGCATTCTCGGAGATTCATCCCGATGTCATCATCGCCGTGCCGCT
>JAKSKI010000061.1 GCA_024401865.1 Bacteroidales bacterium | reverse complement strand
GGAGAACGGCCCTTCTTCCGGAGGTCTGCACTGAAAGTCAAAGTCTCAGCATCATTCGGCCGAAAGACCGGGAAGTCGGGAGAACGGCCCTTCTTCCGGAGGTCTGCACTGAAAGTCAAAGTCCCGGCATCATTCGGCCGAAAGACCGGAAAGCCGGGAGAACGGCCCTTCTTCCGGAGGTCTGCACTGAAGCTCAAAGTCCCGGCATCATCCGGTCGAAGGACCGGAAAGCCGGAAGAGGAACAGATTTTGTCCAAGTATTGATGGCAAATGTAATTAATGGCGGTTGAATTGAAATTAGGAAACGGAAAAATGTTTTTTTGATTAAATTTGCAGACCTAACGATTTTGAATATGTCATTGAAGTGCGGTATAGTGGGATTGCCCAATGTTGGCAAGTCGACACTGTTCAATTGTGTGAGTTCGGGGAAGGCTCAGAGCGCCAATTTCCCTTTCTGTACCATAGAGCCCAATCTCGGCTCGACAAATGTCCCGGACAAGCGGCTGGATGTCCTTTCCGAGATATGCAAGCCCCAGAGGACCATACCTGCCACGGTGGATATCGTGGACATCGCAGGCCTTGTGAAGGGCGCCAGCAGGGGTGAGGGCCTGGGTAATCAGTTCCTTGCCAATATTCGCGAATGCGACGCCATCCTTCACGTCCTCCGTTGTTTTGATGACGGCAACGTAGTGCACGTCGACGGCAGCGTGGATCCTGTCAGGGACAAGGGAATTGTGGACACTGAGCTGCAGATAAAGGACCTTGAGACCGTGGAGGCCCGATTGGGCAAGGCTGACAAGGCAGGCAAGGCGGGAGACAAGGATGCGAAGAAACTTGCCGCCCTGCTTACACGCTATCGTGATGCCCTTCTCCAGGGTAAGTCCTGCAGGAGCGTGGCCCTGGTCAATGAAGAGGAGGAGGCAATCGCGCGTGACCTGTTCCTGTTGACCAACAAGCCGGTGATGTATGTCTGCAATGTCGATGACGCATCGGCCGTGAACGGCAACGCTTATGTGGATGCCGTCCGTGAAGCAGTCAGGGATGAGAATGCCGAAATACTGGTGATATCGGCCCGTACGGAGTCCGAGATAGCCGAAATGGAATCTTTTGAGGACAGGCAGATGTTCCTCGAGGAGATGGGCCTTCAGGAATCGGGTGTCGTGAGGCTCATCCAGGGGGCGTACCATCTTCTCGGCCTCCAGACTTTCTTTACTGCCGGAGCCGATGAATGTCGTGCCTGGACCATTCACAAGGGAGACAAGGCCCCCAAGGCGGCGGGTGTGATTCATACCGATTTCGAGAAGGGATTCATCCGCGCCGAGGTCATCAAATATGAAGATTTTGTCAACTACAGGACAGAGTCGGCGGTACGTGCTGCCGGCAAGATGGGAGTGGAAGGCAAAGAGTACGTCGTATGTGATGGAGACATAATGCATTTCCTGTTTAACGTATAATATTCAAACCACATAATTATGAGAACTAGAATTCACGAAAAATTCAAGGACCTGTTCGGTGAAGGAGGTGTGCAGTACGCTTCCGCCGGCCGTGTCAACCTTATCGGAGAGCATACAGACTACAACGGAGGATATGTGTTCCCCGGAGCGATAGACTGCGGCATCATTGCCGAGATCAAGGTCAACGGTACAGACAGGGTAAGGGCTTTCTCGCTTGACTATAACGAGGAAGTCACTTTTGGCCTCAATGAGGAGGACAAGCCCTCACAGGCCTGGGCCTGCTACATATTCGGTGTCTGCCGCGAGACTATGAAGAGAGGCGGCAAGGTGGCCGGTTTCGACACTGTATTCGCGGGTGACGTGCCTCTCGGCGCCGGACTGTCTTCGTCCGCCGCACTGGAGAGCACCTTCGCCTTTGCTATAGAGGATATCAACAAGAACGGAATCGACAGGTTCGAACTGGCCAAGATAGGCCAGATGACCGAACATCACTATTGCGGGGTCAACTGCGGCATTATGGACCAGTTCGCTTCCTGCTTCGGCAAGCAGGGCAGCCTTATCCGCCTTAACTGCAAGACTATGGAGTACAAGTATTTCCCGTTCAATCCCCAGGGCTACAAGCTTGTCCTTATCGACTCCTGCGTCAAGCACGAGCTTGCGTCTTCGGCATACAACAAGCGCCGTCAGTCCTGTGAGAATGCTGCGGCCCACATCAGGAAGAACCATCCCGAGATAGAATTCCTCAGCGACTGCAACCGTCTGTGGCTGGATGAGGTACGCAGTGAAATCCCCGAAGAGGATTTCCTTCGTGCCGAGTATGTCATCGGCGAGGTCCAGAGAGTGCTCGATGTTTGCGATGCTCTGGAGAGAGGAGATTATGAGACAGTGGGCGAGATGATGTATCAGACCCATTTCGGGTTGAGCAAACTCTATGAGGTGAGTTGTGAGGAACTTGACTTCCTCAACAAACTTGCCCGCAAGATGGATGTAACCGGCTCCCGCGTTATGGGCGGCGGATTCGGTGGCTGCACCATCAACCTCGTGAAGGACGAACTCTATCAAAGCTTCATCGATGCTGCCAGGGAGCAGTTTGCAGCCAGGTTCGGGCATGATCCCAAGATTTACGATGTGGTCATTTCTGACGGCGCCAGAAGGCTCAAATAGACACGGCGTCACGTCTTGAAACGTATAGTCCCTTTGGTATTTCTCCTGCTTTTGTGCATAAACTGCGCAAAAGCGGGGGGAGATGTCATTTCTGCGCAGAGTTCCGTCCCGACGTGGATGGAGATGTCGGAGATACCGGAGGGTATGGTCCTGGTGACCCATCCGATGGATATGGACGGCAGCCGTTACCGCAACTTCTCCTATGTCTGGGACAAGGAGTCAATGGTTGCCCGTTGGGTCGCCTACCCTCTCAATTCCCGGTTGATGAGCGGTTCAGGAGGCAGGTCAGATGCCTGGGGCCTGGATCCCGCTCTTCCCGAGAAGGACCAGCCCGTGCTGTATTACGGCTACAGGGAGAGCGCAGTCTGGGCGAGGGGACATCAGATTCCGTCGGCAGACAGGAAGGTCAGGAAATACAACGAACAGACTTTCTACGGGGTCAATATGACGCCCCAGTCCCACGATCTCAATGCCGGTATATGGAATGAGCTTGAGCAGTATGTACGCACAAGATGCTCCGCCTTCGACACCCTCTATGTGGTGACGGGATGTATTACCGAAGGCAGCGTAGAGGTGGCGCACGACAATGTCGGCAAGGAGGTGACCGTGCCCACGGGATATTTCAAGGCCCTTCTGGGCTTCAGCAAGACAGGCAGAACCGGGGGACCCGCTCAGGGCTACACCGGCGTGGCGTTCTATTTTGAGAACAGACCCTACAGGGGGCGTGACTTTATGGATGAGGACAACTGCATGTCCATCGCCGAACTGGAGGAGAAGGCCGGCTTGAGGCTGTTCGTCAATCTGGACAGCGCCATCGGAGCCGGAACGGCATCGGCCGTCAAATCCACCGTGGACGATTGGTGGTATTCAAGATAGAGCCGTCACCGTCATTTTATGAAACCCGAAATCCAGGCCCGGTCCACGCGAACCAGGCCTTTTGCCTTTTCGGCAATGACGGGGTTGCGCGAGAGTATGCCGCAGCAGTCCTGGTAGACGTTGAATCCGAGTTCGAGCATCTCCATCTGTCCTTTGTCGGGATAGGTCAGGATGATTGCCTGGTCTGCACCTCTTGTGCCGACGAATTTGAGATCGGCATCCCTGCCCATTTCCCGGCAGGTTACGTATTTGCACAGTTCTATGGCAATGTCGTCAAGTCCCGCTTCGAATATACGTATCTTCTCTATGAGTTCCCCCACGGAAGCAACCTGTCTGGAGGTGAATCCCGGCACTTCCCCGCTCGCATTGAGTTTGTCCGCGGACAGCACCAGGATGAAAGAGTTCTCAGTGTCTGTATAAAGGAAAGGGTCGGAAATCAGGTTGACGGTGCCGCAATGGGGACATTCCCATACGAAGAGCCGGCCGGACCTCACTTCATCACGAAGTTCGGGGTTGTCTGCGGTGTTGACGCTCCCCCACAGCTTGACTTCTTGTTCCTTCCCGCAGTTGGCGCATTTGCGCAGCGCGTTCGTACAGACCGCCATATCAGTCTTTGATTAGCCAGTGGTAACCGGGAATAGCGGCCCCGGAGTCCCGTTCGATGATAAGCAGTTTGAGAGCCGCATAAGGGCGCAGAATCTTTTCGATATCGTCGGGGTCGGCTTCAGGCCCGAAATAGGCCTTGACAAAATGGTGCCAGAACTCGGCCGCCGTAGCCGGTTCCATATGGAATACTTCCCTCAGGAAGTCGGGATTGTCATATTTGGAAGTGAACAGCACCATCCCGAGATCGAAATAGGGATGTCCATAGGAGAAATCCCCGAGATCTATGAAATAATCCTTGCCTCCGGCACTGATGGCATTGCCGAACTGCAGGTCTCCGTGAATGGCTGTCGTGGCATCGGGAGCCGCCGCTATCTTACTGCGGAACCAGGCATCCTCTTCCGGAGTGTAGATGTCAGTGTGGTCCAGAATGTCAAGGTATTGATCCTTCACGCAGGGGAAGGTCCCTGCCGGTACCACCTTGGAGTGCAAGATGCGGCACATATCAGCGAAGCGGGAGGCGAGGACGCCCACGGATGCGGGGTTCTCTCCGCAAGCCCTGCATATTGACACCTTGTCCCTTATACGCTGGAACCGGATGCCGTAGCGTCCGTTGCCGTCGGTTACAAGGTCTCCCGGTTTGGGTGTGGGTATGCCGATTTCATAGGCGATGCTACCGGCTTCCAATTCCTTTTTGGCAATTTCGACAGATTTGCCTGCAGGGAAAAGTTTCAGCAGGAGATTCGGGTCCGACTTGTGGAAATAACTCTCTCCGTTGAATCCTTCACCGGAGCGTACATAATCGTTGAGATCAATCGTTATGGTGTTCATGGATGCAAAGATAGATAAAAATCAATCATCAGACGGCAATTACCGCTATATGGATTTTTCCTGATTATACGTATGAAGGCTTTGCGTTGACGAAGGAAGGTGATTGACACCGTACCATGTCATCTGCATCGCAAGGAAGGCTATTACTGCGAATGTGAATTTCAGTCTCTTCCTCGGGGCGTGAGTGCCCGCCAATGTCAGCAGCCAGGTAGCTGCGGCCCAACACTCTTTTGCATCCCAGGTCCAGTAATCACCCCAAGCCTGCTTGGCCCATACTGCACCGCACATCATTCCTATCAGAAGCAGAGAGGATGCGGTTGACAGGAGCCTCTCGGGAAGGGACTCCGGAATCTTTGTCGAAAACAGAGAGGCGAATCCGACGATGACGGCCAGGGCCAGTATGGAGTAAGCCAGCATATACGCTATCAGATGAGGTACAAACCACAGACTTCTCAAGGCAGGCGGCAGAGTGCCGAAACTGATGCGGGCAAGCGAAATGAACGCAAAAATTACTGAGAGAAACAGCGCCGCCACAAGTACCTTCCGCCTATTCCAAGCAATTCTCAAACTCAGAAGCGCGCCAAACAGTAGCAGAAGCGCGCCGAATGCCACAAGAGGAAGCCACGGATCACGGCTGATTTTCAGAACCGAATAATGTCCGGAGACCATATCATACCCGGACTGATAAATACGATATCCCCTGTACCGGCAGGGATGATTGACTGATGTCTGCAACTTGATGCCGTCAATCGACAGGGTGCTGGTGTATTGTTTGGGACTTGTCCCGTCTTCATAAAAGTCGATATTGAAATCTTCCAGCGACACGCTGAAAGGAAGCGGTACGGCATACCCGCCGGCGTCGATGGCAATATGTTCATCGCCTCCTCCTTTATAGACTTTCATAAAGGCATTTGTAGCATCAGGGGCCCCGAACAGTCCTCCCAAAAGGACAAGGAACAACCCCGAGTGGCTCAGGAATGCCGAAAGAGATTTATGAGAAAAGTCATTGATTGAGGTAAGGCCGAGGGCAATAAGTACAAGGACAGTGACTGTTATGAATGTCCAATGGTGGAAAATGCCGAAACTCCAACTGCCTTCGACAGCTAGAAGCGCTGACGAAAGTAGCAGAAGAATCAAAGACAGCAGCCGTGAGACCGGATTTCTACCCTTAAGATATTTGCAGGAGAGGAATATGCACGACACAAGAGCCAGCGCCAGTATCAGCGACAGCGGAAATTCAAAAATGTGCAGATCAATCATCTTGAGCAACTTCACGATTACGTTTAGCCTAAGGTTCCGGATGCAAATATCTTATGCCACCAGCCATTTACGCCTGGCGACACTGTAGAGCGGAACTATCGGCAGGATGATGGGAACGTTACCATTTCAATTGTTATCATTGCGATTTGAACTGTGCAGGTTTTCCCTTACTTTGTCCACGGTCTGTCTTACATTCGTCCAGACTTCGTCGCCTGTCAGTACTCCCGAAGAGCGTATGGCATTGTTAAGGAAGGCATCTACGTTCAGGTTGTCACTTACGATTTTTACCGCTGCAACCAGTTCGAGACGAGGTGAGAATGAGGCTATATAATTGAGCTCCATATCATATAGCGTGGATTCGGCCCTGTCTGATTCAGTAAAAAAACTGTTCCCCGTGTAACAGGGAAGTCCTTCGTCCGAGAGGTGGAGCGGATTGGCGTGGTCATCGAACCTGTAGTTTCCGTCAGTGTATCTGAACGAGTCGCTTACCAGTGATACTGTACCTATTTCGAGATTGTTGCTTCCGGCATAGCCGATGTTGATGATGCGGGTCCCCTTGGGAAGATTGCAACAGGTCTTGATGATATTGCCGGCGCCGACACCGGTCTTTATGCATTCTATCTCGGGAAAAATCTCCCGGCACCTGTTGTATTCCGCCTCTTCTGCTGCAAGTATCACAAGTCTGCTCCCGTTGCTGCAGGAGCACAGGCTCGCGGCAATTGCTACTGCCAAAAGTATTCTCTTCATGATATGATGATCACATTTTCTATGTCAGTTATTCGGCAGGAGCGTCGAGAACATCAATAAGGCAAGTCGCTTCGCCCCAATTGAAGGCCTGCGTCAGGCCGGTTTCCGCCTTCAGCG
>JAKSKI010000060.1 GCA_024401865.1 Bacteroidales bacterium | reverse complement strand
CTCATCGCTGACGCAATGTCCAAGGTCGGCAAGGACGGTGTCATCACCGTTGAAGAGGCCAAGGGTACGGAGACCGAGGTGAAGGTCGTGGAAGGAATGCAGTTCGACAGGGGCTACATCTCTCCCTATTTCATGACCAACGGCGACAAGATGGAGGCTGAGCTCAGCAACCCCGCAGTGCTCATCACGGACAAGAAAATCAGTACGATGAAGGACCTTATGCCTATTCTCGAGCCTATCGCCCGTGAAGGCAGGGAGCTCCTTATCGTGGCCGAGGACGTGGACGGAGAGGCTCTCACCACCCTCGTGGTCAACAAGCTGCGCGGCACCCTCAAGATAGCAGCCGTCAAGGCTCCCGGATTCGGCGACCGCCGCAAGGAAATGCTTCAGGACATAGCTGTGCTGACAGGCGGACAGGTCATCTCCGAAGAGCGCGGATTCACTCTCGAGAACGCTACCCTTGACCTGCTCGGCAAGGCGGAGAAGGTCACCATCACCAAGGAGAATACCACCATTGTCGGCGGTGCCGGCACCAAAGAGGCCATAGACGAGCGTGCGGAAGCAATCCGCAAGCAGATTGAGGTAAGCACCTCGGACTATGACAAGGAGAAACTCAAGGAGCGTCTCGGCAAACTCTCGGGCGGCGTGGCAGTGCTCTATGTAGGCGCCACCACCGAGGTCGAGATGAAAGAGAAGAAGGACCGCGTCGAGGATGCCCTCAACGCCACCCGCGCAGCAGTGGAGGAAGGCTACCTTCCCGGAGGTGGAGTATCCTACATCCGCGCCATCCGTGTGATAGAGAACGCAAAGGGTGACAACGATGACGAGACCACCGGAATGCATATCGTGGCCAAGGCCATCGAAGAGCCTCTTCGCCAGATTGCCCAGAATGCAGGCGTGGACGGAAGCGTCATTATCCAGAAAATCAAGGAAGGCAAGGACGACTTCGGGTACAATGCCCGTACCGGCGAATACGTCAAGATGTTCGAGGCCGGCGTCATCGACCCGACCAAGGTGGCACGTGTGGCATTGGAAAACGCAGCTTCGGTTGCCGGAATGTTCCTCACCACCGAGTGCGGCATCGTCGACATTCCCGAGCCCGCAGCAGCCGCTCCAGCGATGCCTGCAGGCGGAATGATGTAATATCAGGCTTTACAGCCGGCTATATCGAATGGGGTTCCGGAATTCCGGGCCCCATTCATTATTGCCAGACGGAGCCGGAAAAGGAATTTCTTGCCGCGGATGAACGGCACATACAGATATGCGTTGCGGGGATTTCTCCTGATAAGTGCGCAGCATCTTACGACGACTGCATCCTGAATGCGGGAGCGCACTTCCCCGCTGTCCCAGGAATCTCCCAGATAATGCCGTCCGAAAGACTGGCAGAAGGCTCTGAGTTCGGACGGGCTCAGATGATAGCGTTCCTTGACGACCCTTGACGGAATGCAGTTGGCTATTATGTACAATGTGGCCAGGTCCCAGTAGGGATCGCCATACATAAACGAATTGACTCCGATCCAGTATTCACGACCCTCATTGGAGATGACGTTGCCGGGATTGAAATCCCCGTGCAGGCAGAACGGCACGTCATTGAAACGGTCAAGGCATTTACGCACCTTGTCCGCCACGTCCGAGGGCACGAAAGAAAGGTCCCCGAGGTATGACCTGAAATTGTCCAGACAACTCTTCATCCGGGTGGTGTCGGCCTTGGTGCCGTGAAGGTCCCTGGCCATAAGGGCAAACCTGCGGGCTATTTCCTCGCGGCGGGAGGGCTCGTTGGAGAGTATGCGGGCAAACGAAACCTTGCCCTTGATACGTTCTCCGACATAACCGAACCTCTCACCGTCAGTGACATAATCATATACGGCAGGAGTCGGAAGTCCCATTTCGCCGAAGAGCTTGGAAGCATTGAACTCCTCCCAGGTAAGCTGCTCGGGATATCCCGCCTTGTTGAGCTTGAGAAAGAGATTTCCGTTCTGCTTGTTGCAGAAACTGACAGCGGTACCTCCTTCTCCGAAATATCCCCATTCCATCAAGTTGACTTTCTTTGCTTCCATATGCTTTAGATTTTGTCTGCAAATATAATTATTTTGTAGAATACATCTGCCACAGCACTACGCCCACGCTCACCGACACGTTAAGCGAATGCTTTGTGCCATACTGCGGAATCTCGAGGGAGAAGTCTGAAGCATCCACGACGCACTGCTGCACTCCGTCCACCTCGTTGCCGAAGACCAGCGCATACCTGACGCCGGGCTCCGGCCTGAATGCCGACAGGTCCACGGAATGTTCCGTCTGCTCGACACTAACCACCACGTAGCCGGATTCCCGGAGGGCGGCCACCTGTTGCAGCGTGTCGGGACAGTGTTCCCAGGGCACGCTGTACTCCGCACCGAGAGCCGATTTGTGTATGTCGGCCGACGGCGGACAGGCACAGATACCGCAAAGATACACCCTGTCCACCTTGAAAGCGTCGGAAGTGCGGAATGCGCTGCCTATGTTGTGGGCGCTGCGGATGTTGTCCAGCACGAGAACGATACCGCTCTCGGGAAGTTCCCTGTAGGCTGCGGCATCGATGCGCTGCAATTCGCAATTGAGCAGTTTTCTGTCTTTCATCCGCACAAAGGTAGCGATTTTTATATTATATTTGCCGTCATAATACAAGCTACTATGAAACAGGATTTGCAGATATTCGATCTGATCCGCAAGGAGCAGGACAGACAGGAATCGGGGTTGGAACTCATCGCCTCCGAGAATTATGTATCAGAAGGCGTTCTCAAGGCAATGGGATCCATTTGTACCAACAAATATGCGGAGGGTTATCCGGGACACCGCTACTACGGCGGGTGCATGGTGGTGGACCAGATCGAGCAGACTGCCATTGACAGGGTCAAGACAATTTACGGAGCCGAATGGGCCAACGTGCAGCCCCACTCGGGAGCACAGGCCAATATGGCCGTAATCATGGCCGTTCTCCAGCCCGGAGATACTTTTATGGGTCTCGACCTCAGCCAGGGAGGACATCTTACCCACGGTTCACCCGTCAATGCTTCCGGCATCCTTTATAATGCAGTCGCTTACGGGCTTGATCCCGAAACGGGTCTCATCGACTATGACAGGATGGAAGCTACAGCCCGCGAATGCAAACCCAAACTCATCATCGGAGGTGCATCGGCATACTCACGCGAGTGGGACTACGAGCGTATGCGCGCAATCGCAGACGAGGTCGGCGCCATCCTCTGGATAGATATGGCACACACCGCCGGTCTCATCGCGGCAGGTCTTCTCAAGAACCCTGTCAAATATGCTCATATCGTCACTTCCACGACACACAAGACGCTTCGCGGTCCCCGTGGAGGCATCATATTGATAGGCAAGGATTTCGATGATCCCAGAGGCCGTACCAACGCCAAGGGAGAAGTGAAGAGGATGAGCCAGATTCTGGACAGCAGCGTATTCCCCGGAGTACAGGGAGGTCCGCTCGAGCACGTGATTGCAGGCAAGGCCGTCGCATTCTTCGAAGCCATGCAGCCCGAATACGTCGACTATCAGAAGCAGGTTATCGCCAATGCCGGCAGGCTCGCGTCAGAATTCTCCAAACGCGGTTACAAGATTGTCAGCGGCGGCACCGACAACCACCTCATACTTATTGACCTCAGGACAAAATTTCCCGAACTCAACGGCAAGATAGCCGAGACCGAGCTCGGCAAGGCTGAAATTACAGTCAACAAGAATATGGTCCCCTTCGACACCCGCAGCGCATTCCAGACTTCAGGACTGCGCATAGGTACACCCGCTGTCACATCCAGGGGTTTCGTGGAGAAGGATATGGACAATATCGTCAGTTTGATCGATGCCGTCCTCTCTTCCTGCGAGAAGCACATCTGCGCTCTCAGTCTCAAGAAAGCGGACGTCCCCACGCCCGGGCAGATCGCAGAACTGGATGAGCACAAGTCTGTTCTCGATGAGGTCAGGCGCAAGGTCAATCAGATGACCGCAGGAGTTCCCCTCAACAAATATTAGCGGTCGGATTGACTGATCGTCCGTACGTGGACTTATAGAATCTCCCCGCTTTCAGCATCAAGGAGGACAGTCTGCATAGGACTGAGATTCAGGTCAACCTTCTTACCGTTGGTAAGGGTCACTGTCCTGGCCCCTCCGTCCTTTGTGTGTATCATAATCTGACCGGAACCCGCAATCAAGGCATCCGAGTCCCTGGAATATATATGGCACCCCGCCATAGAGAAGAGTTCCGTCCAGACCTTGGATGATAGTGGAGGCAGGGAGAAGAAGATGTCCCTGCAGTCCGGTGAAAGCTTGGAGGCGGCTGCGACAGTTCCGGACTCAGTGAATTCCGCCAGAGCAAGGGCCTCCTTGTCCTCTACGAAAAAGAAGGGTTGCACCGAAGAACGGGACTGGCCTTCATTGTCGGCGAACACGGTTTTGCCGAGTCCCGCGATTTCCTTACCCGCCTGTCCGGGAGCGCCCAGAGCTTCCGAGAATTGCATATCAGGAATGGTTCCGGACACGAACCGGCCCACTTTCATATTTACCAGTTCACCAATATGGCCGGTATCGAGCCTGAGTCCGTTGTTGTATCCGGGGGCGGTAAGCCAGATGAGCGTCCTGCCGTCCCGGGCTACATTCTGCCTTATCCATTTGCGCTGTTTGTCGGAAACCACGAAGCAGTTGACGAACACCACAGCCTTGAACTTGTCCAGGGGCATCAACTCCAGGTCGGAGAGATAGCAGGTTGCCACCGAAGCTCCCGACTTGAAAGCCTCGATGGGGACCACGTTCACCGATGCCAGGTCAGTAATGGGGTCATCGGACTCACGGGATGCAGTGTGATAGAACACTCCCGTGTCAAAAACGAGAAGCGCATCCGCAGGAGAATCCTGCTGCCTGCGGAAATAGCGTTCCTCTATCTCACGTATGTGACCTATCTCCGACATATAGGCAGGATGGTCCCACCATCCTGAGGACATCACCGGGCCGAAATCATAGAACCACATCCCTGCGCCGCGCACCATAGGCTCAATAACGAATTTGCGCATTATCTGGACACTCTGCTCAAGAGGATATTTCTGCAGTCCTCCGAGTATCACATAGCCGTAATGGGTCGGCTGGTCCATCTCGCTGAGCCAGACTTTGCCGTGACGTATGACGGATTCGATCAGACCTCTCGACAAGGCAGGACCGCCCGGGATGCGGCTGTTCTTGTTGTACGCCTGAGGGGCACACAGGAAATCAATGCATGGGGAATCCAGGAGGTCCCGCTCCCACAGATGCCCTCCGGCAGCCTGACGTCCGAACATTGAAAGATAGTATCCGTAGAACGTTCCCACTGCGATAGGAGTCGGCCAGTTGCTCTTGATGACCCCGGCCAATGACAGAACGCTTTGAGTAACACTCTTGTGCAGGCTCTCATAGTAATCCGAGACGGCCATCTCCTTCTCCGGATCGCGGAAGATGCCCTCCGACGTGTTGTGACGCTCCATTCCGGGGACATCAACGGTTTCGAAAGTGATGTCGGGATTGCCCCAGGCCTTCCTCAACTGCTTGACAGTCTTGTACTTGTCACGAAGATATGCACGATAGAAATCACGCATGGGCACAGAAGTGTCCGGATCGTTCCTGACAAATGACCACTGATGGTTCTCCCCATTGATTCCATTTACTATCTGTATGCCCATCAGATGACGGCCTTCCGGACTTGCGGACATCTTTTCGCAGAATTCCTTGAGAATCCCCTCCGCCCAATTCTGCCACACTTTCGAGGCGAAGCTGCACCGTGCAATGGGTTTGAGTTCTTCCCACTCGGGTACCTGATGCGAAGGTTTGTACGAATCCGGAATCACTTCCGTATCGGCAAACCGTGCCCATTCTTCAGGATGCCTGTCGAGCCAGGACTTGGGCGGATTGACGTGAAGACGGAACATCACCGCAGCATCGGGACACTGGGCCAACACCCCTGCCACCTGCTTTCTGGCGGGCGTGATATCCATATTGTCATTCTCGTCCAGCATCTCCTCAAACCAGATATCCATCTGAAATAGACGAACTCCCGCCTCGGCAAACTGGGCTATGTTGTGGGAAGGCGCAGACTCGAAGGACCATTTGCCGGAAGGGCGGTCCGTAAGAGCATAGATCATAGGCAATACCGCCTGCCCGTTTATGTAAAAGGCAGGACGGCCGTTATATGGCAGGACCTCTGAGCGTTCGATTTCGACGCCATAAGCCTGTAAGGTGGCAAGGCTCATGGCCAAGGACATCAGGAATGTAGAGAATTTGGTCATAATCAGATGTTTAGTGTCTGCGGCAAATATAGACAAAAGATTGCATATGCAAAAGGGGTGATGCTTGTGCATCACCCCTTTGATGGAATTGATATGCAGGTTTTAGTTGTTCTGCCTGATTGCAGCCTGAGCTGCAGCGAGACGTGCGATGGGCACGCGGAAAGGAGAGCAGCTGACGTAGTCGATACCGATCTTGTTGAAGAACTCGATTGAATCGGGATCTCCGCCATGCTCGCCGCAGATACCGCACTGCAGACCGGGACGCTTGCTGCGGCCGCCCTGGATTCCGTGCTCGACCAGTTTGCCGACACCCTTGGTATCTATGGTCTGGAAAGGATCGGCGTCGAGTATCTTGTTGCCGAGGTAGTCACCCATAAATGTACCCACGTCATCACGGCTGAAGCCGAATGTCATCTGGGTAAGGTCATTGGTACCGAAGCTGAAGAACTCGGCGGTACGGGCCATACGGTCGGCGGTGAGGGCTGCACGGGGAATCTCTATCATCGTACCGAACTGGTAGTTGATGGTCTGGCCTGTCTTGTCCATCACTTCCTTGCGTACCTTCTCGCAGTATGCCTTCTGGAACTCAAGTTCGCGGGCCGATACCGTGACGGGAATCATGATCTCGGGCTCGGGATTGAGACCTTCCTTCTGGAGTTCCGCCGCGGCGGTGAAGATTGCACGGTACTCAGTCTCTGCAATGAGAGGATATGTGACGTGGAGACGTACTCCGCGGTGACCCATCATAGGGTTGACCTCGTGGAGACCCTCGCCTCGCTTGTCGACTTCTCCAACGCTGATGCCGAGCTCGGAAGCCAGTTCCTGACGTTTCTCCTCGCTCTTCGGAACGAATTCGTGGAGAGGGGGATCGAGAAGGCGGAACACGACGGGCTTGCCATCCATGACCTTGAGTGTGCTCTTGACCGCATTCTTGATGAAAGGCTCAAGCTCTGCGAGTGCGGCCCTGCGCTCCTCGTCAGTGTTGCACATAATCATCTTGCGGAGCTTGGAGAGCGGTGTCTCGCTGTTCTTGCCGTAGAACATATGCTCGATACGGAAGAGTCCGATGCCTTCTGCTCCGAACTGGAGGGCGCGAGCTGCGTCCTCGGGCGTGTCGGCGTTGGTACGTATGCCAAGACGGCGGTACTTGTCGACTATCTTCATGAAACGGATGAACAGAGGATTCTCCGAAGCATCCATAGTATCTATCTTCTCTGCGTAGACAGCACCCTTGGCACCATTGAGAGAGAACCATTCACCCTCGGAATAGGTCTTGTCACTGCCCGCGAAGGAGACCTTCCTGGCCTCGAAGTCGATCTTCATAGCCTCGCAACCTACGATACAGCACTTGCCCCATCCACGTGCCACGAGAGCGGCGTGGGAGGTCATACCTCCGCGGGTGGT
>JAKSKI010000006.1 GCA_024401865.1 Bacteroidales bacterium | reverse complement strand
TGAGGGCGCGGGCCTTCTTGTGGCTGAGCACGAGCTGGCCTTTCTTGTCCTCTGCAGTCTCCACGTATACCTCAACCTTGTCTCCGACTTTCAGATCGGGATTGTAACGGAACTCGGGAGCCATTATGACACCTTCGCTCTTGCCACCGATAGTGACAACGACTTCGCGTTTGTTGATAGCGGTGACCTCGCCCTCGACAACCTCATTCTCCACAATCTTGGAGAGAGTCTTGTCATAAGCCTCGTCGATAGCCTTCTTGTCGGCGGTACCGTATACGTCACCGCTCTCGAAAGCATCCCAATCGAAATCCTCGGGTGCAACGGATGCGTTTACGCGGGCTGCAATCCCGGTTTCTTTTTTCTCTGCCTTGGGGGCAGACTTCTTTACTTCCTTCTCAGCAGCAGCCTTGGGAGCCTCTTCGACTTTCTCGGCCTTGGGAGCCTTCTCAGCCTTGGGAGCCTCTTCCTTGATCTCCTCTTCAGCTACTGTAACAACCTCTGCATCTGCGGCACCGGCCTTCACTGCCTCAAGGGCTGCCTTGGCCTCTTCCTCAGTTGCATAGTTCATACCTGTACCGATAACCTGATGGTTGCCGGCTTTCAGATTGAAGTGGAACTTGCCACTTTCCGACTGCTTCATCTCGTAACGGACGTCCATGGGAGCGTTCTTCTTGACTGAAGCGATTCCATTCTCGCAGGACTTGAGGGTGGTGTACATCTCCGATGTGAGGATGACCTTGCCGTCTTCGCCCTTGAGATTGAAATAATTCTGACCGTCTTTGGCGGTCTTGATCTCAAATTTTGCCATAATTGTTGTTAAAAAGACAAACTAGTAGTTAAACTTTATGTATTGAGCCTGCGGATGGTATCCGCAAAAGCGTGCAAATATAGTCAAATATTATTAATTTTGCACACTTTTTCAAATGCAATTTCCTGAATATGGATTTGTTAGGCATCCAGCTGATATCTCTGGTCTCCGGTGTCATCTATATGATCATGCAGGTTGTGCAGCACAGGTGGATGTGGTACCTCAATCTCCTGACCTGCACCTCGGCCCTCATCGTATCTGCCGCCAATTTCAATGACGGTGTCTGGGGTCCGTTGTGGGCCCAGGTGATTCTCAACGCCTACTTCATAGTCATGTCGGTGGTCGGCATCGTCAACTGGAAAAAGCTGGAGCACAAAAGCGGCGGCCAGCTGCACCTTGTGAAGCTCACGCGGCGCGAATCCGTCACTGCCATCGCAGCCGGACTTGTCGGCACTCCGGCGATATGTCTGCTGTTCTCCCTCACAAACGACCCGTCCCCGATTGCCGACGGACTCTCATTCTCCTTCAGCATCCTGGCCGCCTGGATGCTGTCGTATTCGCACATCGAGAACTGGCACCTCTGGATTGCCGCCGACATCGTGACCGTATATCTGTTTGCCAGCCAGGGAGACTGGTGGATGTCCCTGCTTTACGCCTGCTACGTTGTATCCGCCGTCATCGGTCTGGTCCACTGGCGTCGCAGCGGAATATACGTGTAGGCTCAGAACAACACGCCGACACCTATACAGACCAGCACGATTCCTCCGGCTATTTCAGCCCATCGTCCCGCCTTTCTGCCGACGACGCTTCCTCCGAAGAGTCCCGCCACCACCGACAGGGCCGTGACTGCGGCCACGCTCACCAGAAGCGGAACGAGGCCCGTCCATTCAACTCCGGCCATCGACTGCGCCGCACCTACGGCAAGGGCATCGATACTCGTGGCCACTCCTCCAATAATCACGTTTTTGAGACCCGACAGATTCCTCACTTCCGAATCGCCCCGAATACCTTCGACAAGCATCGAGCCGCCGACATACAGCAGGAGCAGAAATCCTATGACGTGCGCCACTTTTCCGGCCAGCCCGGCAAAAATGTTCCCGAACATCCACCCGACCAGCAGCAGGGCGGTCTGGATGAATGCGAACATCGCCGCCACAGGCATAACCCGTCCGACACTCACTTTGCGAAGAGTGACTCCGGAACATAGACTGACTGCAAAGCAGTCGGCACAGAGCGAAACAGCAATAAGGATTGATTGAACCACAGCCATTACGGTTCGAATTTAACTCTGTTTACGATAGAGCGCCCCAGAGTGAGCGAATCGGCATATTCGAGGTCATCGCCGAAACCGAGGCCCCTCGCCAGGGAAGTGACACTGCAGCCGGTCTTCTCGAGCTGTCGATATATATAGAAAGACGTTGTCTCCCCTTCCACATCACCGCTGAGGGCCAGGATAACCTCGACCGGAACGCCGTTGTCCCCGAGAGCCGACACCCTTGAGACAAGGGCCTGTATGGTCAGGTCCGAGGGAGCTATGCCGTTGATTGGCGATATGATGCCTCCGAGCACGTGGTAAACTCCGTGGTACTGCCCCGTAGCCTCTATGCTCATAACGTCCCTGACGTTCTCCACAACGCATATCTGAGAATGATTGCGGCTCCTGTCGGAGCAGATGGAGCATTCCTCCGAATCCGATATCATCGAACAGGTGCGACAGTAGCGTACGTCCGTAGCAAGCCTGTCCACAGCCATGGCAAAACGGTGCACGCTTTCTCCCGGCTGTCTGAGCAGATGGAGGGCCAGTCGCACGGCACTTCTGGAGCCGACTCCCGGCAGCGAACTGATGGCCTCCACTGCATCCTGCAGGACTTTCGAGGGATATTTCTCGTTTTGAAACATTACAGATGCAAATATACGAAAAATGTTTTTTATCTTTGTGGGCTGACTTCTCCGTGCTGTCAGCCAACCCGTAAGTTTAACCCTTCCGACACAGAGCCGGGACCATCAGGAAGGATCGATGATCAAGATTTTCTACAGACTCGGGCAAGAGATAGCTCTCTCCCAGTCCCAAACGGAGTTTGCTGCTATCTGCAAAGAAAATGTCCTCTGGATAGATCTTCTGGAACCCACAGGAGATGAAAAGAGGGCCGTTGAAGCGTTCTTGGGCACAGAAATCCAATCAAGGGCGGAAGCCGAAGAGATCGAAAGTTCTTCACGTTTCAGTGAGGAGGGCAAGATTATTTTTGCCAACACCAACTTCCTCTCCCCCGCCGATGACGATATGCTGATGGACCCCGTATCCTTCATCCTGGCATCCGGCATTCTCACCACCTTGAGGGAAATCCCTCTTCGTTCCTTCTCCACCATCCAGAACAAGATGCAGGCGCGTCCCGAACTCTTTGAGGACGGATGGCATATATTCGTGGAAATAATGGACAAGAGGGTCGACCTCGATGCCGACATCGTGGAGCTTATCTCCAAGGATGTCAATCAGTTCAGCAAGCGCATAAACCAGCAGGAGGACATCAACGAAGAGTTCCTTCTGGATATCAACCGCTTGCAGGAGAACGCGATGTTGGTTCGCGAAAATGTAGTGGACAAGCAGAGACTCGTATCCAACATACTCAAGAGCAAACTCTGCCCCAAGGACACCGACCTGAGGGAAGACCTGGGCATCATCGTCCAGGACATTGCCTCCCTTATCAACCATACCAATTTCGCATTCGAACGTCTCGAATACCTCCAGGACACCGTGCTGGGCATCATCAATCTCGACCAGAACAGGATTATGAAGATTTTCACCTTCATATCCCTGCTCCTGATGCCTGCCACTCTCGTGGCAAGTTTCTACGGAATGAACGTACGGTTGCCGTTTGCGGAGTTCGATCTGGCCTGGCTCGGCATACTGCTCCTGATGGCAGCTATGGCGGCCATCTTCTGGCTGTCATTCAAAAAGCACCGCATGCTTTAGCGGAACCTACATCAGATATTCCGACATATCCCTGCCGGACGCAAGCGCATCCCTTATCTCAGTAGAGGAAACGTCAACCAGCGGAGCTGCGGCCAAATCTATTCTGAAGGCCGGATTCTCCCTGAGCAGATCTTCCCTGAGCTCTTCGGCATCATATCCGCTCCTGGGGAAAACGAGAAGTCCGTATTCGAGCAGTATACGCCCATAATCCTTCCATCTGCGGAAATCATACAACTGGTCGGCTCCGGTGACAAGCGTGAACGAATTGCAGGGCTCCCTGAGTTTCAGGGCATCCAGCGTGCGTATGGTATAATGGGGCGGTTCCATTCCCAGTTCGATGTCATCCACGACGACGTTCAGATGCGGATGTCTTCTGACAGCTTCCACGGCGGCATCGAACCTTGCCTGAGCCGAAGCCACATTGGACTCATCCTTGAACGGGCTCTGGGGCGACACCACAAGATATACCCTGTCGAAGAGCCTGTCTCCGACCAGATACTCCATTATCGCCTCATGGCCCCTGTGAAGAGGGTTGAAGGATCCCGAATAAACCGCTATCCTCATTCGGCCAGGAATTTATCCACCATTGCCTCCGCCTCGCTGAAGGTCTTTTCGAGAACGTCGTTGACAAGTTCCCGGTCAAACTTGCCGCGGGCGAAATCCATCTCAGACTGCGCCTTGTCCAGGCGTTCGGCAATAGCCTCGTCACTGTCGGTACCGCGGTTGCGGAGCCTCTGCTCCAGCACTTCCATCGAAGGGGGCAGAATCAGAACCGACATGGCGCTGTCGCCGAAATAGCGTTTGAGATTGGCCCCACCCTTGACATCGACGTCGAAGACAATTACGTGACCGGCATTCCATATGCGGTCAACCTCGGATTTCAGCGTGCCGTAGAACCTGTCCCTGTATACTTCCTCATACTCCACGAAAGCATCGGATTCTATCAGTTCACGGAACCTGGCCGCATCTATGAAATAATATTCGACACCATCCTTCTCATCGCCTCGCGGTGCACGTGAAGTGGCGCTGACGGAAAACTCGAACTCCGGGTGCAGCCCGAGCAGATGACCCACCACCGTACTCTTGCCCGCACCGGAAGGAGCCGAAAATATAATGACTTTGTTGCTCATCCGCTATTCTTTATTTCTACAAAATTAGTTAAATTTGTGGGATATTCTGAGCATATACAATTTTATTGAAATTATATTATGGTATCATTCAAAGAACTCGGCCTTGTCAACACCCGCGAGATGTTTGCAAAGGCAGTAAAGGGCGGTTACGCCATCCCCGCTTTCAATTTTAACAATATGGAGCAGCTCCAGGCCATCATCAAGGCCTCCGCCGAGACCAAGTCTCCCGTAATTCTCCAGGTCAGCAAGGGTGCGCGCAACTACGCCAACCAGACACTCCTCCGCTATATGGCCCAGGGTGCAGTGGAATATGCAAAGGAACTCGGTTGGGAGAAGCCCCAGATTTGTCTCCATCTCGACCACGGCGACAGCTACGAACTCTGCAAGAGCTGCGTCGATTTCGGATTCTCTTCAGTCATGATCGACGGTTCCGCCCTTCCTTACGAGGACAACATCGCCCTCACAAAGAAGGTTGTCGAGTATGCTCACAAATATGACGTAACCGTAGAGGCTGAGCTCGGTGTCCTCGCCGGTGTAGAGGACGAGGTCTCTTCCGAAGAGTCCCATTACACCAAGCCCGAGGAGGTTATCGATTTCGCCACCCGTACAGGCTGCGACTCCCTCGCCATTTCCATCGGCACAAGCCACGGTGCATACAAGTTCAAACCCGAGCAGTGCACCCGTGACCCCAAGACAGGCCGTCTCGTACCCCCTCCCCTCGCATTCGACGTTCTCCACGAGGTAGAGAAGAAACTTCCCGGATTCCCCATCGTTCTCCACGGTTCTTCATCAGTGCCCCAGGAGTATGTTGACATCATCAACGCCAACGGTGGCAAACTTCCCGATGCAGTGGGTATCCCCGAGGAGCAGCTCCGCGAAGCAGCCAAGAGCGCTGTCTGCAAGATCAACATCGACTCCGACAGCCGTCTTGCCTTCACAGCCGCTGTCCGCAAGGTCTTCACAGAGAAGCCCGGTGAGTTCGACCCCCGCAAATACTGCGGTCCCGCACGCGACCTTATGACCGAACTCTACAAGGATAAGATCGTAAACGTTCTCGGTTCTGACGGAAAGGCCTGCTAATTCAGGTAATCATACAAAGCAAAGGGGTGGCCTGCCGGTCACCCCTTTGCTTTGTCGTCGTTGTCCTACTGCTCGTCAGGCTGGTCATTGCCTGAGCCATAGTCTGGCTGAGGGCCGCCCTGCTGACCGGCTCCGGGGTTGAATCCGGCACCGGCATTGGGATCGAATCCCTGTCCGCCGGGCTGTCCTGCGGCGCCCTGTGCAGCTTTGGCCATATCTTCTGATGCTGCGTGCCATGCAGCCTCAAGTTCTGCGCTGAATTTCTCGATATCAGCAACGTTCTGGTTCTTCACAGCCTCTTTGAGAGGATTCAGTGCAGCCTCGATGGCAGACTTCTTGTCAGCGGGGATCTTGTCACCGTAATCCTTGAGATTCTTCTCGCTCTGGAATACCATTGCGTCAGCGTTGTTGATCTTGTCCACGCGCTCTTTCTCAGCCTTGTCCGCCTCTTCGTTGGCCTTGGCCTCGTCACGCATACGCTGGATTTCCTCATCCGAGAGTCCGCTTGAAGCCTCTATGCGGATGTGCTGCTCCTTGCCCGTAGCCTTGTCCTTTGCGCTCACGCTGAGGATACCGTTGGTATCGATATCGAAGCTGACCTCAATCTGAGGTATTCCGCGGGGAGCGGGTGCGATGCCGTCAAGATGGAACACACCGATCTGCTTGTTGTCCTTGGCCATCGGGCGCTCACCCTGAAGAACGCGGATCTCAACCGAAGGCTGGTTGTCGGCCGCTGTCGAGAACACCTGGTCCTTATGTACAGGTATTGTGGTGTTGGATTCGATGAGTTTGGTCATCACGCCGCCGAGGGTCTCGATACCGAGTGAAAGAGGTGTCACGTCAAGAAGAAGGACATCCTTCACGTCACCGGCAAGCACACCGCCCTGGATAGCGGCGCCGATTGCCACCACTTCGTCGGGATTGACACTCTTGTTGGGCTCCTTGCCGAAGAACTCCTTCACGAGTTCCTGCACCTTGGGGATACGGGTGCTTCCACCGACGAGGAGAACCTCATCAATCTGGGATGCGCTCAGCTTGGCATCTTCGAGAGCCTTGCGGCAGGGCTCGATGCTGCGGCGGAAGAGATCGTCGCACAGGGCCTCAAACTTGGCGCGGCTGAGACTCTTGACAAGATGCTTGGGCATTCCGTCGACAGCTGTGATATAGGGCAGATTGATTTCTGCACTTGCAGCATTGGAGAGTTCTATCTTGGCCTTCTCTGCAGCTTCCTTGAGTCTCTGAAGAGCCATAGGGTCTTTCTTGAGATCAAGTCCTCCATTCTCGGATGCGAATTCTCCGGCAAGCCAGTCGATGATGGCCTGGTCGAAGTCATCACCACCGAGATGGGTGTCTCCATTGGTTGACTTCACTTCAAACACTCCGTCACCGAGTTCGAGGATGGAGATATCGAAAGTGCCGCCGCCGAGGTCATACACAGCGACCTTCATATTCTTGTTCTTCTTGTCGAGACCATATGCCAGAGCGGCTGCGGTAGGCTCGTTGATGATGCGCTTCACGTCGAGTCCGGCGATTTTGCCGGCCTCCTTGGTGGCCTGACGCTGGGAATCGCTGAAATATGCGGGGACCGTGATGACAGCCTCGGTGATATCCTGACGGAGATAGTCTTCAGCAATCTTCTTCATCTTCTGGAGGATGATTGCGGATATCTCCTGGGGAGAATAAAGTTTGCCGTTGATGTCGACACGAGGGGTGTTGTTGTCACCCTTGACAACTTTGTAAGGCACTCTGCCCACTTCCTTGCTGACCCTGTCGTAAGTCTCGCCCATGAATCTCTTTATCGAGAAGATTGTGTTGGCGGGGTTCGTGATGGCCTGACGCTTGGCGGGATTGCCGACTTTGCGCTCTCCGCCGTCTGTGAATGCCACGACGGAAGGAGTTGTACGAGCACCTTCATCGTTGATGATTACGGTAGGCTGATTGCCTTCCATTACCGATACACAAGAATTGGTTGTACCGAGATCGATTCCAATGATTTTTCCCATATTCTGTAAAATTTTGAATTTCTGTTCTGTCACACTGTGTGACGTCAGTCCTTACCGCGAAAGCTGTGCCATCTCCAAATCACTGACAATTTGGCAGAAATGTCATTTTTAAGTATCTTTGTCAAGCTTTTGTTTTATATGTACAGACAACTCAGCCAGGACGAATCCGACGATCTCCGCAGCCGGATCGTATACGAAGACAACCACCTTCTGGTGGTCAACAAGAGAGTCGGAGAAATCACCCAGGGCGACAAGACGGGGGACGAGTGCCTGGCAGAGGCATACAAGGCTTACATCGCACAGCGCGACAGTAAACCCGGCCAGGTATTTATGGGCATCCCGCACAGGCTGGACAGGCCCGTGAGCGGTCTGGTCATTCTGGCCAAAACATCCAAGGCGCTTGAAAGAATGAGTGCGATGTTCCGTGACGGAGAGGTACACAAGACCTATTGGGCACTTTGCTGCGACAGGCCATCCAAGGATGGAGGTCTACTGGAGGACTGGCTGGTCAGGAACGAGAAGCAGAACAAAAGTTATGTCACCAAAGCCCCTTCCTCTGACACAGGGAGCGGAAATCGGGCCAAATTGGCAAAACTCAGATACAGATATCTTCAAAGTACTGATCGGTACCACCTTCTGGAAGTGGAACTGCTCACCGGGCGCCACCATCAGATAAGGTGTCAGCTGGCGAATATGGGCTGCGTCATCAAGGGCGACCTCAAATACGGAGCGCCGAGATCCAATCCTGACGGAGGAATATGCCTGCAGGCCCACTCCATAACATTCATCCACCCCGTCAAAAAGACAGAAATATCCGTCACGGTACCCGTTCCGGCCGACTGGAAGGGCATCACCTTCGGGGAAGGCACTTGCTGAACGCACCCGGAGTATCGTTCATATTGAGCCGGAAAGCCATATTGAACGTGACGACAGAGTGGAAACCGCTCATTGTAGCCAGTTCCATCACCGACAGTCTGGGATCCTTCTTTATCAGGTCTACGGCATACATTATCCTGTAATAGTTGGTGAACTGCTTGAAATTGCGTCCGCTGTAATTGTTGATTACACGGGAGAGGTAGGTCTTGTTGGTAAACATCATCCTGGACATCCCTTCCAGAGAGAAATCCTCATCCAGGAAAGGTTTCTTCTCCTCCATACAGGCGACAACCCTCGAATACAGGGCGCTCATCCTGACGCCCTCGTCTCCGGACACCGCCGCCACCCTCCTCAAGTCCCCCCTTATCATATTGTTGAGAGCGGTCTCCTCCGTCGGACTGAGCAGCACCGCGTGTCCCGAACAGGCACAGACATAAAGCCCGGCATACACCAAAGCCGAAACGGACATTATCAGCCAACCTTTGTGGGAGACAGCCGTCAAAGCCAGTGTGCAGACCGTCACGGCAGCGGCGAAGCGCGATAGCAGCTGGACGAAAAGACGCGGAGCATCCGCTCTCATCAGCCTGCTCAGATCACGTATCCTCAGCCTGGCCTCAACCCACAGATACAGACACAGGATCGCGCAGGCGGGAGCATACGGTGCCACGGCCCAATCTGAAACCAGATATGAAGGCAAGGCCGACAACATCATCAGACAGGCGGCAAGAAGCTCCCACACCGAAGAGGAGTCCGCCGGCGGGCTTGTGAGAAGAACTGCCCCTGCGAGTATTACGGCATCGGCAAGGTATCCGCACAATGGACCTCCTGTCTTCATTATGACTGGAAGCACTGCACCGGCTGCCAGGGTCAGCAGCGATATTGTCCTGATAATCTGTTTCCGGGGTATTGCAGCGCTCATGTCGGGTTTTTCTGCAAACATACGTTTAAACCCCCTATTTGGCGTGGTCAAACAGGGGGTTTAACTTAAAACAGCCGTTCTACGCGTCTGTATTACTTGTTATGCATCTTGATGGTTTCGAATCCTTTGCCATAAACCCCCGTCACCGACGACACCGAAAGGAAGGCATTCGGGTCTATCTGCTTGATATATCTCAAAAGGATATTGAGATCAGCCTTGCGGGTTATGACCATAAGCACCTCTGTGTTTTCCTTGGTATACCAGCCCTTGCCGTCAAGTACAGTGACACCTCTGTGCAGTTCGTTGGTAATGGCATCCGCTATCTCGGCAAACTTCTTGGACAGAATGAACAGTTGGACCGACTGACGGGATCCGGACAGATAGAGGTCCAGCACCGTGCTCACTATGACAATATAGATGAAACCGTATACCACCGTCGTGATTTTTTCAGTGAAGGGCATAAGTCCACCGGTCTGGGTATACGAAGGGATCAGCAGTGATGACAGTATGATTACCGTGTCCATCCAGAGCATCATCCTGCCCGGGGACACCCCGCGGTATTTGTTGACTATGAGCGCAATGATATCCGTTCCACCGGTACTCCCTCCCTGGCTCATTGTCATTCCCATACTGACGCCGACCATTATCGAGCCCATTATGGTGCTCATCAACTTGCCGTTGTCGATTGCAAGTGTCTGTATTATATCCCAGGGGATGAGTCCCTGAGCGACATTGAGTCCTATGGATGCGAATACTACCGCATATATGGTCTTGCCTCCGAAGGACTTGCCCAACGTGAACATAGCCAGTACGAGCAGCACGGAATTGATGGCAAAATAGATTGTTCCCATCTTCACCGCACCGTCGGTTGCATACTGTACGATTGACGATATACCGGTAACCCCTCCGCCGACAAGATTATTGGGCACAAGGAAGATGCTCCATCCCACCACATATATGACAAGTCCCAGGGATATCATGAAATATTCCTTGATTCCATTCAGAATAGCCTTGCCGTTCAGTTTCATAATCTATCCGTTGTTTTTGTTCTTGAGTTTGAAGCCTGTCTTGATTTCGTCAAAACCTTCACCATACACGCTGTTGGTGGGAGACACTGACATGAATGCGCTCGGGTCGATTTCCTTGATTTTGGAAGACAGTCCCGGGAACTCCTTCTTGTCGATGACTATGAGGAGTACGTCTTTTTCCGACTTGGTAAACCAACCCTGACCCTTGAGAACCGTCACTCCCCTGTCCATGACGTTGATGATATAGTCCGCTATTTCCGCGTAACGGCTGGAGAACACCAGCATCTGGTATGATGTCCTGTTGCCTCCAACCACCATATCTATCATCAGGGTGAACGTGACAAGTTCCTCCATACCGTAACACATATCGGAGAAGTTCTTGTCCGGAAGCAGGAGCAGAAGCGAACATATGAGCAGGTCTGATATGAAGAACACGGTACTCAGTCTCACAGGCCAGTACTTGTTGATCATCAGGGCAATAATGTCCGTTCCGCCCGTACTCCCTCCAAAACGTATTACCAGTCCTATTCCGAGCGCTTCGAACACACCTCCCACCACAGGAATCAGCACTCTTTCCTCAATGAAGAAAAACGAGCCGGGGACGCAATGCAGCATATCCAGACTGCCCAG
This sequence comes from Bacteroidales bacterium, assembly GCA_024401865.1. Lineage (GTDB taxonomy): Bacteria > Bacteroidota > Bacteroidia > Bacteroidales > UBA932 > Cryptobacteroides. The sequence goes on along the minus strand of JAKSKI010000006.1, from coordinate 38,450 downwards.
AATGCCCATTGCCACGGATGACATCGCAATGCAGTACAATGTCTTGAATCCGAATCCTATGCCCATCGCCAGCACGGCGACAATAATCAGAATGGTATTGATTGCAAAGTATGAATACTGGGCCTGGATCACACCGCCGGTGGCATACTGTATCACGGTGCTGAGTCCCATCATACCGCCCGCCGACATTCCGTTGGGTATCATGAAGCATTCCCAGCAGATGCCGAAGATGAAACAGGCAAGAGTAAGGACCGCATAGTCCCTGACAATTTTGACGACAGACCCGGCCGGCATCATTTCACCACTATATTTATGATTCTTCCAGGAACGACGATAACCTTGACAATGTTCCCGTCTCCCACATAGCGGGCTGTCTGCTCGAGGCCGCGCACGTATGCCTCAACCTCGGCAGGGCTTGCGCTCTTAGGCATCTCCACGTTGAATCTGGTCCTGCCGTTGAATGACACGGGATATGTGCAGTTGTCCTCTGACACGAAGGCCTTGTTGAACTCGGGGAACCGGGCATAAGTGACGGTGTCAGTGTGTCCCATACGGTGCCACAGTTCCTCCGCCATATGGGGAGCGAACGGACTTAGCAGCACTACGAGCGGTTCGAGAATCTCCCTCTTGTCGCATTTGAGGGCAGTAAGTTCGTTGACGGCAATCATAAATGCACTTATCGTTGTATTGTATGAGAAGGCTTCAATATCCTCCTGTTCCTTGGCGATGAGTTTGTGGAGGGCCTTGAGCTCCTCGGGAGTGGCCTTGCCATCCTTCACAAGAAGTTCATCCCTGTCGTAATAGAGCCTCCAGAACTTCTTGAGGAAGCGGTTGACGCCGTCGATTCCCTTCGTATCCCAGGGCTTGCTCTGCTCGATGGGGCCGAGGAACATCTCATACAGTCTCAGTGTATCCGCCCCGTAGCTGTCGCATACAACGTCAGGATTGACTACGTTGAACATACTTTTGCTCATCTTCTCCACCGCCCAGCCGCATATGTACTCTCCGTTCTCCAGCACAAACTCGGCATCGGCGAATTCCGGCCTCCACGCCCTGAAAGCATCCAGGTCGAGCCTGTCATTACGGACAATGTTGATGTCGACGTGTATCTCGGTCGTATCATACTGTTTCCTCAATCCTGCCGACACAAACCTGTTGGTGCCTACAATGCGGTAAACAAAGTTGGAACGACCCTGAATCATCCCCTGATTGACCAGTTTGCGGAAAGGTTCGTCCTCACACACATATCCCAGATCGAAGAGGAACTTGTTCCAGAAACGGGAATATATGAGATGGCCGGTGGCGTGTTCGGTGCCGCCGATATACAGGTCCACGCTTCTCCAATAGGCATTGGAAGCGGAAGACACGAGAGCCTCGTCATTGCGGGGATCCATATACCTGAGATAATAGGCGCTGGAGCCTGCGAAACCGGGCATTGTGCTGGTCTCGAGAGGATAACCCCTGTAAGTCCAGTCCCTGGCCCGTGCCAGTGGAGCCTCACCCGTGGGCTTGTATGAATCTATCTCCGGAAGTCTCAAAGGCAAGTCCTCCACATCCACAGGGCAGGGGATGCCATCCTTGTAGTAGATGGGGAAAGGCTCTCCCCAATATCTCTGGCGGGAGAAAATGGCATCACGGAGGCGGTAGTTGGTCTTGCGCCTTCCCAGCCCGCGGGCTTCGACGTAATCCTTGGCCGCCTCAATGGCCTGACTGACATCCATTCCGTCCAGAAATCCCGAATTGCACATTTTGCCTTCCTTGGCATCGAAACTCTGCTCACTCACGTCGCAACCTTCTATTATCGGTACTATGGGAAGTCCGAACTTGCGGGCAAATGCATAGTCGCGGCTGTCGTGGGCAGGCACGGCCATAATGGCACCGGTACCGTAACCTGCAAGCACATACTCCGAAATCCATATGGGTATCTTCTTCCCTGTCAGGGGATTGATGCCGTAAGAGCCGGAGAACACACCCGTGACCGTCTTCGTCTCGGCTATTCTCTCGCGCTCGGTCTTCTTGCGGACTTCCTTGATGTATGCTTCCACTTCATCCCTTCTGGACTCGGAGGCGAGCTCGAGAGCCAGGTCGCTCTCAGGCGCAACTACCATAAATGTGACACCGAAAATCGTATCCACTCTCGTGGTAAAGATAGTAACGGGTTTCTTGCGGCCGTCGCACTCGGTTTCGAAAACCACTTCCGTACCTTCGGATTTGCCAATCCAGTTGCGCTGCATCTCCTTCAACGAATCCGTCCATTCAAGACTCTCGAGCGAATCCAGCAGCCTGCCTGCATACGCCGACACCCTCAACTGCCACTGAGTCATCTTCTTCTGCTCCACGGGGAAGCCACCGCGCACGCTCAGGCCATCCTTGACCTCATCGTTGGCCAGTACCGTACCGAGGCCCTCGCACCAGTTGACAGAGGTCTCACCCTGATATGCGATACGGTAGCGCATCAGAATATCGGATTTCTCCTTCTCGGAAGCCGACTTCCACATCTGAGGAGTCACGTCATCATATCCTGTGGTCTCCAGGAGGGCAACGAGTTCCCCGATGGGGCGCGCCTTGTCCTGTACGGGATCGTACCAGCTTCCGAACATCTTGAGGAATGCCCACTGTGTCCACTTGTAGAATTCGGGATCACAGGTCCTTACCTCCCTGTCCCAGTCATAGGAGAACCCTATCCTGTCCAGCTGGCTGCGATATCTCGCAATATTCTCACTCGTAGTGGCTTCCGGATGCTTTCCGGTCTGAATGGCATATTGTTCGGCGGGCAATCCGAATGCGTCATATCCCATCGGATGGAGCACATTGAACCCCTTGAGCCTCTTGTATCTCGAGAAAATGTCACTGGCTATGTAGCCCAGCGGATGGCCGACGTGCAAGCCGGCGCCTGACGGGTAGGGAAACATATCCAGCACATAGAACTTTGGGCGGGACTCATCCTCTATTGCCTTGAAAGTCTTGTTGGCAGCCCAGTATTCCTGCCATTTCTTCTCGATGGACTTGAAATCGTATTCCATATTTAATTTATTTTTTCCTTTGCAGTCTGAATTCCACATACAGAGACATCGAGCATTTCACCTTCTTCCCAAGTCTCCTGGCAGGACGCCAGTCGGGCGAAGCGCTGACGGCGCGTACCGCCGCTTCGTCAAGGAGAGGATGAACGCCTTTGGTCACCTCGACATCTCTCATCTTGCCCTTCTCATCAATAATGAACGACACCAGCACCTTGCCCTGGATACCGTTCTCCACCGCCTCCTGCGGGTACTTGAGGTACACATAAACCCACTTCTTCAGAAACACCGTCGGGTCATAGCTGCCCAGAAATGCCGGAGGGGTCTCACATTCGTTGTATGCCACCACGTCGGATTGCAGTACCGGCTTTTTCTTCTTCTCGGCCGAAGCATCGAATTCGGGCTTTGCCCCATTGACTAGTGACAGGGTGAAATTATAGACATATTCGAGTATTCTCTCCATCCAGTCATACTCTATGACGGAAGGAGTGTCCCTGTCAGTATTGTATTCGGGGTACATTCCGGTAGTGAAGAATACCGAGGGTATGCTGCACTGATAGAAGGACCGGTGGTCGGAACGTACAGGCTCCATCGATACTATCTGAGGCAATACGGGCTGCAGAGTGCCTTCAAGGGCATTGAGCATATTGTTGAGATCAGGATTGGAGGCAGTGTATGCATAGAATCCCCGACTGCCCGTCCCAACCATATCGAGATTGACCATCGCATCGATGTCATTCCTGTCCTTGAAATACCTGTTCAGGAAATACCACGAACCGGCATTGTCCAATTCTGCCGCGCCGAAGGCAACGAAGAGAACCGAACGGCGGAGCAGCACCCTGTTGGTACTCATTATTCTCGCCAGCTGCAGCATCAAGCTGAGTCCGGATGCATTTCCGTTGGCCCCGCTGAACACCATTTCACGGTTGACTCCGTCGACGCCCACCATACGCGAGCCCAGGTTGTCCAGTCTTGCGCCGATAACTATATACTTGTCCCTCAGTTTCTTGTCATAACCCTGAATGTAACCGATGACATTGCGTGAGACAAGAGTGTCCTCCGACTCCTCGCATATGCCGAAGAGAGTGCCGTCCGTTCCCGACAGCACGTCCACGTCATAGCTTTCCAGCCTGTCAGCAATATAGCGGGCGGCTTCCAATTCGCCCTCGGAACCGGCCTTCCGACCTTCCAAAGCCGAAGAGGCGAGGTATTCCACCTGTTGCCTCATCGACGACGCCGTCTCGCTCTCATACAGTTCATCGTATCCCTGATATTGGGCGGACGCAATAACCGGGATTGCCAAAGACAGCAGCGCTGGAAGAATCCTATTCATTGATCAATAACCAAACGTCGGCGGGACAGTAAGGCTGTCCCTTGATTTCCTTCAGAGTCTTGTAAATGTCACGGGGATTGTCAGAAGGCCCCACGGATACGGCCGTCCGTCCTTTGCGGTACTTGAGTTTGACAGCATTGTGACCGTCGGCGCCAACTGCGGCTACCAGCCTGTCCGCATTGGCCTCCTCCGAGAAGGAACCCACCATAGGATAGTACCTGAATTGCAACTGTGTGCCGTCGATGCCGGACACTTTGCTCACAGGCGCCATCACGGACACGAGTTGGGCAAGCGAATCCCTGTAGTTGAGGGCGTCCAGCGAATCGGCTGCCTGACGGAGTCTTTCCATAGCCAGGGAATCCTCCAGAGCCTTTTGACGCAATGTCTGCTCCACTGCCGCTCTCTTGACTTCTATTTCCGTGGAAGTGGGCCTTCCGGCAAGCGTGCGCAGGAAGTCACAGCCGCTCAGGCAGCTCACGGATACCGCCACTACGGCGATACGTAACAATAAGATATAGCGTTTCATCTGTCCGGCAAATTTACAAAAAATAAGGTATATTTGCAGATATGAAATGCCGGTTGTTGATTTTTTCATTTCTGGTGGTCCTGTCATCCGTCGCCAGAGCCGGCTCTGATGTCAGAACAGGTCCGATCCGTTTTCCCCTGCCGGTTTCAGACACGGTCACTATGGTCATAATAGGTGACGTGATGATGCACGCCAGGCAACTCGAATACCCCCACGACAAATTTCTGAGCGGCATAAGTCCCTTCCTCAAGGAGGCTGACTGCGCCGTAGCCAATATGGAATTCACTCTAGGGGGCGAGCCCTACACCGGCTACCCCGCGTTTTCCTCTCCTGACAGTTATGCCGGATATGTCTCGGACTGCGGTGTGGACGTTTTCCTGATGGCCAACAACCATATTCTCGACAGAGGAGCCAACGGACTTGACCGTACTCTAGGCGTGTACAGGAATATGGACGGGGTGAGATTCACAGGAGCCGCCGCCGATGCACGCGAGAAGGAATCCGTCTATCCGCTGATAATAAGGGAAAGGGGCGTCAGCATTGCCCTGATCAATTTCACATATGGCACGAATACCCCTTCCGACAGGGATTGGCCGGCAGTCAACAGGACAGATACCACGGATATTGCCAATGCAATACGACGTGCCCGCCAAAGGAAGGCCGATTACGTCATAGCGCTGCCACACTGGGGTGAGGAATACAGGCTCCTCCACTCAAGTGCGCAGGAGCGGCTGGCCCGCTGGCTGGCAGACAAAGGTGTGGATGCCATCATAGGCTCGCACCCGCATGTGGTCCAGGACAGCACCCACATTGCAGGCATCCCCGTCGTCTATTCGACAGGCAATGCCGTATCCAATATGAGTGCCACCGACACCAGGCTGGAACTTGCCGTCAGTATCTCCTTTGTCAGGGACAGCATCTTCGGCAGGAGCCGAATGCTCGAGCCCGAACTCAGGTTTATGTGGTGCACGCTTCCGGGACGGCTCACGGACAGCTACTGCACGATATTCGTGGACGAATGGGAAGGAAGAAGGGACGAATGGATCACCCCTTCCGACTATGACAATATGATGTCAACACTTGAGAGAGTGAAGAAAGCAACAGGCATACGACAATGAAGAAGACCATCAGACTCAACACCAGCGACCCCGTCGAAATACTCGGGGCGGGCAACCGTATCCTCAACGAATTCTGCTCATACTACCCTGGGCTGAAAGTGACGGACAAGGGACTGGACATTGTGCTGGAAGGCGATGAATCCCAGATCGAAGATTTCACCGTCCGTTTCGCCAGACTGGTTCAGACGCGCCATCATAAGCCCAGTCTCACCACCTATGACGTTCAGGACATCTTTGACGACGGGACCTCGGCCGAACAGTTCAGGCAGAGCGGCAATGCCGTCATACTTCACACAACCGAAGGCAAACCCGTCCGGGCCCGCAACCACAACCAGGAAGAGATGGTCAAGGCCTATTTCAACAATGACCTCGTGTTCGCAGTCGGCCCGGCCGGCACCGGCAAGACCTACATAGCCATCGCATTGGCGGTAAGGGCATTGAAGAACAGGGAAATAAAGCGCATCATACTGACCCGTCCAGCAGTCGAAGCCGGCGAAAGGCTGGGATTCCTGCCCGGAGACCTCAAGGACAAGCTCGACCCGTATCTTCAGCCTCTCTACGACGCCCTTGGCGATATGATTCCTTCAAGGAAACTGCAGGAATTCATCGAGAACGGCACCATCCAGATAGCTCCGCTCGCATATATGAGAGGACGCACACTTGACCGCGCCTGCGTTATTCTGGATGAAGCCCAGAACACCAATCTGGGACAGCTCAAGATGTTTCTCACACGTATGGGTGCCAATGCCAAATTCATAGTCACAGGTGACGCCAGCCAGGTGGACCTGCCCAGGAAGGAAGACTCCGGACTGCTCCGCGGAATCGAGCTCACAGGCAAACTGAAAGGTGTCGCAACGATTTCCTTCAACGAGGAAGATATCGTGCGACACCCTCTGGTATCCAAGATTGTCAAGGCCTTCGACAAGGCCTAGAATCATCTATTCGGCTGCAGCGGCGTATTTCTCGTACTTGGCCTTGAATGTGTCATCCTGCTCGCGGAAGCGGAAGCAGGCATTCTTGAGATACTCCGCGACACTCTTCTTGACCTGAGGATCCTTAACTATCTCGAAAGCCTTCTCGAAGGGCTCCACGCAAGCCTTGAGACTCACCTCAAGTTTGTCGACATATTCCTTCCACTTCGCATCGTCATTTTCATTGGAAGCCAGTTCCGAATATTCGAACGCCTTGTTGTAAAACAGTATTCCCTTGCCGATATAACCGAACTCATAATCGGGATTGATCTCGGAGCATTTGTCAAATGCAGCTATCGCCTCGTCTGTCTGACCGAGTTTCTGGCGGATATCCCCCTCCACATAGTACAGGGAAGCATTGTTGGGTTCGTTGACCTTTGCCTTGTCAAGTAGTTCAAAAATACGGTCTGTACCCTCGTCAGAGCCCATATACGCATTGATGAGGCCTACGATGATCAACTGGCTCTCGGGGAACTTGACAAAGCCGCGCTCGAGGATGGCCTTGGACTCGTCCGCATTACCATCCTTGGTTGCAATTTCCGAGAGTTTGGTGAACACGTCCCCGTCGTTGCCATAATAGCCTATCTCTTCGCATTTCTCATAGAAAGACTTGGCACGGGCATTGTCTCCGGCCAGCAGTGCAGTCATTGCAGCGTTATAGATGGCAGCGGAATCCAGCTGGCTGCAAGGCTTGGTCGACTTGGCTACGGATGCAGCCTCGAAAAGCCTGGAAGCCTCGGCGAACTCCCCGAAGGTATAGGCACGGACACCGTCGTTGTTGAGTTTGTTGTTGACGTCATTGAGAGCCGCCACAATATCCTTTGTCTTGGCGCCGTTGTCGAACTGGGCGGCCTTGGCAAATGCGTCTACTGCAAGAGTCAGTGCATCCTTCTCTATGGGTTGGGTTACCTCGATGATGGCGACCTTGCCTTCAGCATCATAATAATAGTTCTTGGTATCGCACACCTTCTTGGTATACTGCTGTCCGGACAATGTCACCGTTTCTTCCGAAACGGCCTTTTCATTGCCGTTGAAATAGGCGACGTCCTCTTCGTCCATACCCACCATCGCATTGCCTGCGGGTGAATTGTATGCATCCACCAGGGCCTGTCCGTACTTGAACCATGTTGCCATCTTGGTGTTCTTCTTGGCATCAAGAGTGGCGGCCTTTGCGGATTCGAGGGCTTTGGTAGCCGCTTTGACGCTCTTCACGCCGTCCTGCGCATTGGCTGATAATACTGTAAGCAAAACTGCCAGTATGACTGAAATCTTCTTCATAATTATTGTGGTTTGTTTGTTATTCTGCTATTGTCTCCTGTTCCGGTTCATTATCGGTTTCGGATTCTTCCTTCGCTACCGGTGACACTGCCGCAATGGTATCGCCCTCGCGTATGTTGATGAGCTTCACTCCCTGAGTTGCGCGTCCGGCCTGTCTGATATCCGTCACGGCCATACGTATGGTCAGGCCGGATTTGTTGATTATCATCAGGTCATTCTCCTCCGTCACACTCTTTATTGCAACAAGCGAGCCAGTCTTGTCGGTGATGTTGATTGTCTTCACACCCTTGGCCCCGCGGGACGTCTTGCGGTACTCCTGGACATCAGTCCGTTTGCCATATCCGTGTTCGCTGACTACCAGCACGGTACGGTCCGCTGCATCGGGTGCGGAAGGATCGCAGGAGATTGCGCCTATGACCTCGTCGCCCTCATCCAGGCTGATACCGCGCACACCGGCGGAATTCCTTCCGAGGGAGCGGAGTTCGGATTCGTCGAAACGGCAGCAGCGTCCCCCGCGTGCGGCAATCATTATCTCGTGTCCGCCGTCGGTCAGAAGCGCGTCGAGAAGTTCGTCCCCTTCACGCACATTGATGGCGATGATACCCTTGTTGAAACTGCGGGAATTGGTGTAATCCGCCAGGTCAGTCTTCTTGACGACACCCTTCCTGGTCACCAGGGTGACGTACCTGGATGCCGTGGCGTCAGCATTCTTGGGAAGAGGGATGTTGAGATATGTACGTATCTTGTCCTCCTGGCTGATTGACAGCAGATTCTGCACGGCGCGGCCTTTGGATGTCCTGGTGCCTTCGGGAAGTTCGTATACCTTCTTGCAATACCGCACTCCCCTGTCCGTGAAGAACATTATGACAGAGTGCATGTTGGCCACATAGATATGCTCTATGAAGTCCTCGTCCCTGGTGGCGCTGGCCTTGCGGCCCACACCGCCACGGCTCTGGGTATGGAATTCGGACAGAGGGGTCCTCTTGATGTATCCGAGATGCGATATGGTGATCACCACATCCTCGTCCGCATAGAAGTCCTCGGGATTGAATTCCTCCTCGCTCATTGTTATCATGGTGCGGCGGGGATCGCCGTACTTGTCCTTCATGGCCAGAGTCTCGGACTTCACGATGGCGAGCTGCTCAGCCTCACTGGCAAGTATCTCATTGCAACGGGCGATGAATTTCTCGAGCTCCTCGTATTCGGCCCTGAGCTTGTCCTTCTCCATTCCGGTAAGCTGCTTGAGCCTCATCTCCACGATGGCCGTGGCCTGTATTTCGGTAAAACCGAAAGTTGACATAAGCTCCGCCTTGGCCTCATCGATACCCGCGGACCGCCTTATGATGGCGATGATTTCGTCAATCACGTCGATGGCCTTGAGCAGACCCTCCAGTATATGGGCCCGCTTGAGAGCCTTGTCAAGCTCGAACTTTGTCCTGCGGACCACGACGCCGTGGCGGAAGTCGACAAACTCGGCAATGATCTCCTTGAGGGACAGTGTACGCGGACGACCGTCCACCAGAGCCACGTTGTTGATGGCGAAACTGGACTGGAGCGCCGTATACTTGAACAGGGTGTTGAGCACCACGTTGGCATTGGCATCCTTCTTGACGAGGAATTCTATGCGTATGCCCTCCCGGCTGGTGAGTTCCTTGATATCGGCTATTCCGTCTATCTTCTTGTCCTCTATCATCTCGCCGATGCGCTTGATCATCTCGCTCTTGTTGATCATATAGGGGATTTCCGTCACCACGATCACCTCCCTGCCGGATTCGGTCTCCTCGATCTCCGCCTTGGCGCGGACGACGACTCTGCCGCGGCCGGTATTGTAGGCGTCAACGATGCCCTGACGGCCCATAATGATGCCTCCTGTGGGGAAATCGGGACCCTGTATGTGATTCATCAGCCCCTCGGTGTCGATATCAGGATTGTCTATGTAAGCGCATATCGCGTCACAGCATTCGCCGAGATTGTGCGGGGCCATATTGGTGGCCATACCCACAGCAATGCCGGAAGAGCCGTTGAGCAGAAGCAGAGGCAGTTTGGTCGGAAGCACCGTGGGCTCTTCGGTGGAATCGTCGAAATTGAGCACCATATCCACCGTATCCTTGTCGAGATCGGCGAGCACGTCATCGGCCATCCTGGACAGTTTGGCCTCTGTATAACGCATGGCGGCGACGGGGTCTCCGTCCATGCTTCCGAAGTTGCCCTGACCCCATACGAGAGGATAGCGCTGGTTCCAGTCCTGAGCCAGTCGGGCCATTGCATCATAGACACTGGAGTCTCCGTGAGGATGGAACTTGCCCAGCACCTCACCCACGATACGGGCCGATTTCTTGGTCTGGCCTCCAAAACTGAGACCCAGCCCGTCCATCCCGAACAGAACCCTTCTCTGCACCGGCTTGAGGCCGTCCCTGACATCGGGAAGAGCACGCGACACAATGACGGACATCGAATAGTCGATGTACGCCGAACGCATCTCGTGATCAATCTCCACAGGCTCTATGATACCAAGGGCCGGTCCTTCATTCAAAACCTCATTTTCCATACTGAACTCCGTAAAAATCTCAAATTTTCAATAGATGCAAATTTAACAAAAATAATCCGTTTTTTTGCTATTTTTGTCTTGAAAAAACAAGCATGAACGTCAGAATTTCAGAAAGGCTGGGGAACATCCTCGGATATGCGCGTGAAGAAGCCATGCGCACCGGTTGCAGAGCCATTACCCCCGACCATCTGGCGCTTGGAATCCTGAGGGACGGGGACAATGACGCCTGCAGGGCAATGGCCGCCCTGGGGGTGGAACCCGACCGGCTGAAATCCCATATCGACGGGCGCATTTGTTCGGGAAGTTACATACCCTATTCCGAAAGTCCGCACATTGCAATAAGCCGCAATGCCGGCAACGCAATCAATCTGGCCGCATTCGAAGCTCTCAAAGCCGGGCAGGAAGAAGTCATTCCGGCCCACCTGCTGCTGGGGTTGTGCCGCACGGAAGGCTGGGAGGGCAAGGCTTTGTTCGACCTGGCGGGAATCACTCCCGAATCTCTCGGCGAATACCTCAAGGAACACGGGATGCACGTCAGTACCATAAGGACCGTCACGCCTTCCCCAGAGGACATATCCGGACTGATAAGGATACCGGGAATCGGCAGCAACATCCCAAGTTAGCGCCCCTTTTGTCAAAAAATTCATATATTTGCACAGCCGCCACTGACGGCCGGGGATATTCATTATGTCAATCTACGACCGCATACCGGATTATCTGCTCGGCAAAGACCAGCTTATCGGAACCGTACTTTTTACGGCCCTGTTCTCTTTCGTATTCCTGGCACTGGCCCTCCCCTTCTCCGAAAATGCCTGGTTCGAGGTCGGTTTCGGGATGACTTTCGGATATACGGCGATATTCTTCCTGCTGGCTTCGGCCATCATCATCATCAGCAAGATGACGATGTATACGTTGAGAAGATACCCCGATTTCACCTTCCTGAGATACATCATCTGGAACGCGGCCGAAATCCTGCTCATCTGCCTGCTCTACACCGTTTTCACCATCGAGGGTGACATCTTCGGCATAATCGATATCGAGGAGCAGAGTTTCAGTGCGATATTCTTCAGGTCCCTGGCATACATCACCATCGCTCTCGGCATCCCCTATGTGATTGCCGGCCAGTATTTTGCCATCAACGACAAAAACAACACAATACGTCTGATGAATATGAGCAGCGTCGTTGGCGACCTGCCGTCAAGCCCCCAGGAGGAGAAGCGCATCACCCTCTTCGACAACAGCGGCGTACTCAAATTCTCCACCAATTCATCCAACCTTTATTTCATAGAGTCCGACGACAACTACATACAGGTCTGGTACAAGGACAACAACGGGGAGATGAAGCAATATATGCTGCGCTGCAAGCTCAAGACCATAGAAGACAGTTTCACGGGGAGCGAACTCGTGCGCTGCCATCGCAAATACATAGTCAACATCACCAAGGTCAGGACACTGACGGCAGAGAAGGACGGTTATTGCATAGACCTGGACATTCCTTCCGTAGCGCCCATACCCGTATCCAAAACCTACGAGGAGACAGTGCTCTCCCGTTTCAATTCAAGATAAGACATGTGGCAGAGAATCCAGACCCTTTACCTTCTCATTTCGACAGCCCTGATAGCGTGGATGCTGTTCGCCGACAAGGCCGACGGTGTAAGATACACCGATTACATCCCGTATCTCATCCTCCTCATCATAATCACCATTCTCAACGTCATAGCGCTCACGACCTACAAGGCGAGAGTGCTCCAGTTCAGGACGGCAATACTGTCTTCCATCATAACCTTCGCCCTGCAGGCCTGGCTTGTCGTCGACTACGTTGTGGTATGGGAGGAACTGGTGTTCAAATTCTCGGCGATATTCCCCCTCGTGGCTTGCGTTCTCGACATCCTTGCAGCCAGGAACATCTGGGCCGATGAACTGATGGTCAGAAGCGCCAGCAGGCTGCGTGCAGCCAAAAGGGCGCGGAAATAGAATCAGTCTCCCGCTTCCTTGAGCCTTTCGGCATTTTCGGCAATCTGGAGCTGCTCTATGCATTCCCAGATGTCTCCGTCCATAAATACGGGCAGATTGTACATACTCCAGTTGATACGGTGGTCCGTCACACGGCCCTGAGGATAGTTGTATGTACGTATTTTGGCCGAACGGTCACCGGTACTCACCATAGTCTTCCTCTTGGCGGCTATTCCGTCAAGATACTTCTGATGCTCCAGATTATACAGACGGGTCCTCAACTCTTCGAATGCACGGTCCTTGTTCTTGAGCTGGGAGCGTTCCTCCTGGCACTGGACGACAAGACCGGACGGGATATGGGTCAGGCGGACGGCAGAATATGTCGTGTTGACTCCCTGGCCGCCCGGACCGGAAGAGCAGAAGAGGTCAAGACGTATATCGTCCCATTTGAGATCCACGTCGAATTCGCCGGCTTCGGGGAACACCGCCACGGATGCTGCGGACGTCTGGATGCGGCCTTGCGTCTCTGTCTGGGGCACTCTTTGCACACGATGGACTCCGGATTCGTATTTCATGATTCCGTACACTCCTTCAGCGGACGAACTCAGTTTGAACACTATCTGCTTGAAACCTCCGGAAGTGCCGGGAGCCTGGTCCGAAATCTCAAGCTTCCATCCGCGGGCCTCGGCGAAGTGCTGATACATACGGAACAGGTCACCTGCAAAAATCGCGGCCTCATCGCCACCGGTACCTCCGCGTATCTCTATCATCGCATTCTTGGAATCATCGGGATCGGCAGGAATGAGCAACAGCTTGATATTCTGCTCCATTGCAGGTATGGACGACTCCAGTTGCGCAATCTCCTCCTTGGCCATATCCCTCAATTCCTCGTCCTTCTCGGTCGAGAGGACCTCTTTGGCCGAAGCGATGTTGTCAACCACCCTCTTATACTCCAATCCGGCCTTGATGATAGGCTCCAGCTCCTTGTAATCCTTGTTGAGCTGGACGAACTTCTTCATGTCGGACATCACGTCCGGGCTGGACAGCTGGTCCTGAAGAGACTGGAACTTGTCCTGGAGGGACAGCACCTTATCAAGCAATGTGTTCTCTGCCATAAATGTCGATATTATCAGTCTGCAAATCTAATCATTTTCGCCGATTCCTGCAATTCTGCACAAGGCCGCCTGAGCGCAGGCGCAACCGAACACGGCGGGGAGATACGGAACGGACCCCACCTGGGACTTCTTGTTGCGGGATTCCTCCATCACTGTGGCTTCCCTGACAGGTTCCTCCTCGGAATAAACGGCCAGGAAACCCGTGGTGATTCCGAGCTTGTGAAGACGTTTGCGCAGCATATGCGCCAGAGGACACATTCTGGTCCCGGAAATGTCCGCTATCCTGACTTTGGTCACGTCCAACTTGGCTCCGCTCCCCATCGAACTCACCAGGGGGATTCCCACGCGGAGACAGTGCTGTATCAAGGCTATCTTCGGACTGAGCGTATCTATGGCATCTATCACCACATCCGCTGCCGGCAGTATGTCTGATACGTTGGATTCATCCACATAGCATTCGATGCAGCTCAGGTCCAAAGCGGGATTGATATCCAACAGCCTCGCCCCCAGCACTTCCGTCTTGGACTTGCCAACAGTCGAATTCAGGGCTATCAGCTGGCGGTTGATATTGCTGCGGCTGACGGTGTCGGAATCCACTATCGCAAGATGACCGACTCCGGCCCTGACAAGCATCTCGGCGGCATAGGCGCCCACGCCTCCCACTCCCACCACAACCGCGTGTGCGGAGGAGAGCCTTTGGAGCGCGGGTTCTCCGAGCAGCATTGCCGTTCTTTCCTGCCATTCTTCCATATAGCGCAAAGATAAGGAGAATAATTGCTATTTTTGCGGTGATAACAACAATTTGACAGATGCACAGCAGACAAGAGAAAATGGAGGCCTTCGGAAGGCTGCTCGACATAATGGATTCCCTCAGGGAAAGATGTCCCTGGAATGCGGCCCAGACTATGGAAACCATCAGGCCGATGACCGAGGAAGAGGTCTACGAACTCAGCGACGCGATAGCGGGCGGGGACGGGGCCAAAATTGCAGGTGAAATCGGAGACCTGCTGTATCATATGGCGTTCTACGCCCGCATAGGGCAGGAGAACGGCTCCTTTGACATCGCCGACTGCATCGAAAAGGTGTGCGACAAGATGATATTCCGCCACCCTCACGTATTCCGTCCCGACGGAAGCCCCGTCCCAGAAGGGGAAGCCCCCAGTGCAAAGGAGATAGCAGATACCTGGGAGCTCGTCAAGGCCAGGGAGAAAAACGGCAACAAGACCGTGATGTCGGGAATTCCGGACGCAATGCCGTCAGTTCTCAAGGCGCTCTCGATGCAGGAAAAGGCGAGAGGCTGCGGATTCGACTGGGAGCAGCGGGAAGATGTCTGGGGCAAAATTCACGAGGAGCTTGCGGAAGCCAGGGAAGCCTGCACAGAGGACTCTCCCGAACATATGAAAGAGGAGTTCGGCGACCTGATGTTTGCTGTCATCAACGCAAGCAGGCTCTATGATGTAGACCCGGAAGCCGCCCTCAGCGGGGCCTGCAGCAAATTCAGGAGGAGATTCACTTACCTGGAGGAGAACACCCTCCGCAAGGGCGTCAAGCTCACAGATCTCACACTCGCACAGATGGACAGGATATGGGACGAGGCCAAGGCCAAAGGCCTATGACAAGCGCTTGCGCTTCAAGGCAATCCCTCTCATAAGGTAGAATATCACCAGTGACAATATGAAAATCCCCACTCCGATGGGGACGGCGAATGACATCGGCTGGTTGAATCCTATCTTGTCCGTGCAGAAATAGGCGAGACATACAGCCGACAGGAACGATGCCGGCAGGAGGGTCATCATATAGCTGACCCCCTTCCTGTTGCGCGAGAGCCATACCGTCAACATCCACAGAGTAAAGCAGGCCAGACTCTGATTGGCCAGTCCGAAATACCGCCATATGATATTGAATCCGTCTTCGTTGGCAATATTGAACCACAGCAGCAATGTGGTGACAGCAAACAGAGGCACGGCGATGATGAGTCTGTTGGTCTTGTTCTTCTGATTGATGCGGAAGAAGTCGGACAGAATAAGTCTGGCGCTCCTGAATGCAGTATCTCCGCTGGTAATGGGGGCTGCAACCACCCCGATGATGGCAAGGACGCCGCCCAAAGTGCCGAGCCACGCCTTGGCCACAGATGACACCACCTCCGGAGCCTGTCCGGAAACAGCTCCAACCTCACTCTGGCCTCCGTCAAAGAAGAAATATGAAGACACTGCAGCCCATATCAGGGCCACAATGCCCTCGGCCACCATTGCTCCATAGAATATCGGTCTTCCCAGGTTCTCGTTCTTGAGACACCTGGCCATTATTGGCGTCTGCGTCGAATGGAATCCACTGATGGCTCCGCAAGCCACGGTTATGAACAGACAGGGGAAGATTCCCTGTCCCTTGACTCCGATCTCGGGACCGCGGTTCTGCAGACCCTGCCAGAATTCAGGAATGTCGGGCCACTTGATGACCAGGCACACGGACAGTGCTACGGCCATAAAGAGCAGTGATACGGCAAACAGTGGATATATCCTCGCTATCACCTTGTCTATCGGAAGGAGGGTCGCAAGTATGTAATACACAAAAATCACTGCCACCCAAAACATTATGGACATTTTGCCGGATGAGAACAGTCCCGCTATGTCACCGAGAATCATTGCCGGGCTGTACACAAATACGGTACCCACAAGGAGCAGGAGCACTATGGAGAATATCAGCATTACGAATCTTGCATCCCTGCCCATATACTTGCCGACCAGATCCGGGAGGGTGACTCCTCCGTGCCTGAGACTCAGCATTCCGGTCAGGTAATCGTGCACGGCCCCGGCGAATATGCAGCCGAAAACAATCCACAGATAGCAGGACGGTCCGAATTTGGCTCCCATAATGGCTCCGAAGATAGGGCCCGTACCTGCAATATTGAGGAACTGTATCATAAAGACCTTCCAGTTGGGAAGGGGTACGAAATCCACTCCGTCCTCCTTGGTTATGGCAGGAGTCACCCGCCTCGGGTTGGGCGAAAATATCCTGTCGACAAACTTTCCGTATAACAGATAGCCCAGAATCAGGGCCGCCATACTTATCAGAAACGAATACATTGCCTCACTTCTTCACAAAAAAACTGAAATGCACGCGACCATACACGCGCTCCTTGACAAAGCAGGGATGGTCCTTGAATGAATGCTCCCCGCCATGCTCGAGAATGAAATAGCATCCGGGGTGAAGTATGTCCCTCTCCAGCACCTTGTCCGGAATGGCATCCAAACCTTCGAGCGAATATGGAGGGTCCGCGAAAATGATATCGAACTTCTCACGGCACAGGGGCAGGAAGTCGAATACATTGTCCCTGACCATTGTCACATTGTTCAGGCCCAGTCTTGAAGCCTCGAGCTTGATGAAGGAAGCGTTGTCGCGGGACATCTCGACACAATACACCCTGGACGCTCCCCTTGAAGCGAATTCAAATGACACCGCGCCCGTCCCTCCGAAAAGGTCCAGGACTTTGAGGTCCTCGAATTCATACTCATTGTTGAGGATGTTGAACAGGCCCTCCCTCGCAAAATCCGTGGTGGGCCTGGCTGCATAGACAACGGGCAGCTTGATTGTCTGCCCCTTCAAACGACCTCCGATTATTCTCATACGTTTTCTACGCCCTTGAAATAACGGTATAGAGACATTTCATCCTCACGCGGCAGTCTGGTCAGCAGATTGACCGTGGAAACCTCAGGATTGAGCTGGAGGGACTTGAGGGCCAGGAAAATGAAATATTGGGCCGTGGTGAAATCAGCCGCGACGTATTCGTTGGCAAGCAGAAGGGTGGATCCCTGCGCTATGCCCAGAGAGAGAGTCGAATCGCGGTACGAGACCACGATTTTGTTGTACTCGGGACATTTGGGCAGTTGACGCAGTACATAAAAAAGATCAGGAAGGGACCCTCCGTCCCCTCCCGATACACTATATATCATATATGCCCCGTACTGGGGGACCTCCACGGAAAACACCTTGTCAGTATCCGCCACCTCCGCGACCTCGGAAAGATGCCTTCTTACTGCGGCCGGATTGAAGAAATCGGACGGAACAAGGGTTGCAGCCACACTATTCCCAGTTACCTGCGTTGTTGTTGGGAGCGGTGATGCTGCCTACCTGAAGGCCTTCATACCTGTTCTGGTCGCGGCGCTGGGCGTCGAGATTGATACGAAGCTGATTGTCCATTCCCCTGAGGAGAGCCTTGTAAGGCATCTTGGCCTCGAACAGAGGTACGGGCACTCCGGAGACCATCTTCACTGCAGACTCCATGATTACGGGGATGCCGTTCGAGAAAGGAATGGTCTTGAGTGAATCGACACAGAAATTCTCACGTGAGCGGAAGAGGGTATCCTTGACGGGTATCTTGCTCTCGACAGAGAAAACGAGGTTGTTGTCACCTGCAAGATACATCTTGTAGAGCTCCGCTCCCGTAATCTTGCGGTTGGCCTTCTTGACTGCCTCGGTGTGTGCCACTGCCAGAGAATCATCCATAGAGCCGACCTGCATAACGATTGACATCTTTCCGCTCTCGTAGAAATTGATGAGGGAATCCACGGTGGAGACATACTTGCCGTTGGCGGACTTGTATGCAACCTGGAGTGTGCGGATGTCCTTGAGACGCTGGATAGCGACAGTCTCACGATAATCTTTCTGCTTGTTGAATTCCACGGGCTTCATGATGCTGCGTACAATCAACCAGGCAAGGAGTACACTGATGATGAGGAGGGCTACCTCAACGAGAGTCTTTACTGATTTGTTCATTGTCTATTTGTGTTTTATTTTATATTCAAAGTCCCACAAAGTTATGAATTTGATTTATGAAATGCAATTATTCTTATTAAATTTGCCGAAGAATATGTTTGAGGTCACCGCAGACAAAATACAGGCTCTGGACTCCCGGCTCCGCAAGGAAGGCAGGGTCGTAATCGTTTCGCACGAGCACCCCGACGGGGATGCGGTCGGGAGCACGACCGCCCTGTGGCATTTCCTCAAGGTGAAGTACGGCATCGTGGCCCGTATCATATACCCCGACTGCATCCCGCCATCATTGGCCTTCCTCACCGAATGCGTGGATTATATGACGGCGGACGATGAAGGGGCGGAAGAGGCCATCCGCGATGCCGGGCTGGTTTTTTGTCTTGACTTCAACAATTTCCCCCGCACAGGCCGGCTCCAGCAGCACCTCAGGGGCAGCGCCGCGTTCAAGGTTCTGGTCGACCACCACCCCTTCCCCGAAGAAGGATGCTTCGACATCCTGTTCTCCCGTACGGACATATCTTCCGCAAGCGAGCTGCTGTATTGCATACTTGTGGATATGCCGGGCATCGGAGGCGACGCCGGCAGACTGCCCGCGGAATGCGCCCGTTCACTTATGACGGGAATGACCACGGACACCAACAACTTCGCCAATTCCGTATATCCGTCCACCCTCCGGATGGCATCTGACCTGATAGCCGCAGGCGTGGACAGGGATTCCATCATCGAACTGATCTACAACTCCGGACGCGAAGAGAAACTCCGGGCCTGGAGCCATCTGCTGGACAACAGCCTCACCATAATGGAATGCGGGGTCGCCTATATCGTCCTGGGCCTGGATACAAGAGAGCGCTTCGGGCTTCTCGAGGGAGAGACTGACGGACTTGTCAACATCCCTTTGAGAGCCGCCAAAGTCAGGGTCAGCGCCCTGATTACGGAGGAGAAGGACCATTTCCGCATTTCGCTCCGGTCCCGCAGGGACATTGCCGTCAACACCCTCGCCGGAGAGAGATTCAACGGAGGAGGTCACCCTCAGGCTGCCGGGGGCAGGATATCAGTCCCCTCGGATCTGGACGACAAAAAAAATATCAGGCAATATTTCGAAGATATCGCGGCACGGTTTATGCGTGACGCTGACACTACCCGTGACAAATGAAAATGAAGCAATACATAATACCCTCACTGGCCGCAATCATTCTTGCATGCAGTTGTGCCAAGGATCCCGCCACACCCCTCAATGAAGCCAACAAGGTTTATTTCGACGCCTGGATACAGGTATTCCATCCCGAACTGGAAGGCAAGTCCCAGTTCCCCGGATACTACATACTCAAGGACACTCCCGGTTCGGGAGACCTGGTGGGTGACTCCCGGAAGAGTCCTTACATCCTGGCGGATTACAGAATCACGGACCTGAACGGCAATATCCTGTCATCCACTTACGAGTCGGATGCGTACAAGCTCCACAGCCACACCAAGAATGCATTCTACGGCGCCACCGTATTCGAAAGGGTTGACGATGCCCTCTATGCCGGTCTCGACTACGGCATCGAGACAATGAGGATTGGAGGCACCAGACAGCTGATAATTCCCGGATGGCTTATTACCAACAATCGCTACAAGACCGAGCAGGAATATATGGACAACGTGGAGGGCGATTCGGGCATCTACGAAATAAGCATCAAGCAATGCATAAGCGACATCAACCAGTGGGAGAATGACTCCCTGATAAGATATGCCAACCGGCATCATCCCAAGGCGATTCCTGATACCAGCGGTTTCCTCCGGGACGTGATTGTGCCGCACAAGGGGGATCCTTTCGACGCGGACACCACCATATACGTCAGATACATAGGTCGCCGTCTGGACGGTGTCGTATTCGATACCAACGTGGCCGACACGGCCAAGGCATACGGATTCTACTCCGACTCCCAGGATTGGAAACCCATGAAGGTGAAGTGGACCAAGAACAGTTCCAAAATCACAGTCGGCGACAATGACTCTCCCGCCGTGACCGGCTTCTCATACCTTCTTGGCAAGATGGGGCCTTACGAGAAGGCCGTAGCCATGTTCACTTCGGACCTGGGATATTCGTATTACGGTTCGGGCAGCGCAATCCCCTCATACTGTCCCCTGTCCTTCGAGGTCGAAATAGTCGACTATGAATAAACAGGGAGCGGCGCCCACAGAACTCGGCACCCGCAAGATAAGCAGTCTGCTCAAGAGTTACGCGATCCCGGGCATCATCGCCCAGACCGCGGCTTCCCTGTACAATATGGTCGACAGCATATACATCGGCCACATTCCGGGAGTGGGCGCTTCCGCCATCAGCGGTCTTGCCGTCACCTTCCCCCTGATGAACCTCTCGATTGCCCTGGGCACGCTCGTGGGTGTGGGCGGTATGACCATGATATCGATTCTTCTCGGTCAGAAGAATTACGAATCCGCCCGTCAGGTCCTGTCCAACATACTGACCCTCAACACTATCCTGGGCATTTTGTTTACGGTGGCAGTGCTTCCGTTCCTAGAGCCGATACTGAGGTTTTTCGGCGCAAGCGACGCCACCCTGCCGTTTGCCTACGACTATATGTACATAATAGTCCTGGGCAACATCATCACCCACCTTATGCACGGATTCAACGGAGTGATACGGTGCTCGGGACATCCCAAGACAGCAATGGGCCTGACCCTGTTCACCGTCATCTCCAATGCGATACTGGACCCCGTGTTCATATTCGTGTTCGATATGGGCATCAAGGGTGCGGCGCTGGCCACCATAATATGCCAGTTCCTGGCTCTGATCTACACCATACGGTTCCTGGCAGACAGACAGAGGTTCCTCCATTTCCCCAGGCCCGTATTCCAGCTTAACGGACGTATCGCCAGACAATCCCTTGCCATAGGAGTCGGCCCGTTCCTTATGAACGCTGCGGCCTGCCTAGTTGCTCTCTTCGTCAATCAGCAGCTCGTCAGGTACGGCGGTGACGACGCCATAGGTTCATATGGAATCGTCAACCGCTTCGTGATGTTGTTCGTGATGATAAATATGGGGTTCAACCAGGGACTCCAGCCCATCGCGGGATACAATTACGGCGCACGGCAATACAAGAGAGTGAAGGAAGTGTTCGTACTCACCGCCAAATGGGAGGTAATTGTCACCCTGGCTTGTTTCCTGGTGTCAGAGCTCTTCCCCCGGTTCGCAGTGGGGCTCTTTGTGGACCTCGATGATCCTGCCAACGCCACCCTGGCCCATATGGCGCCAAAGGCACTCAGGATAATGAGTTGCGGATTCGCCCTGGTCGGCTTCAGCATGGTGTCGGGCAATTTCTTCCAATGCATAGGGATGGTCAAGACCTCGGTATTCCTGTCCCTGTCAAGGCAGTTGATATTCCTTCTTCCCCTTATTTACACTCTGCCCATATGGCTTGGAGAAACGGGAGTCTGGATCAGTTTCCCCATCTCGGACATCATTTCGGTAGCGGTATCGGCAATATTCATAATCCGTATTTTCAAACAATTCAACCGGCTGGAGGACGGCAGTTCTGCCGAATCCCTCGGAGGCGCCCTGTAACACTATGGAGACAAATCACACCATCATCAACATCGGCAGGCAGTTCGGAAGCGGCGGCAGAGCCATAGCAGGCATAATCGGCAACATTCTCGACATTCCCGTATATGACGGGGAACTCCTTACCAAAGCCGCCCAGGAAAGCGGTTTCAGCGAGGACCTGTTCCGCAGGAGCGACGAAAGGAGAAGGCTCTGGGGAGTAGGCAGCATCTTCGGCTCCAACAGATACGGCTCGCCCACTTCGTCGGGGCTCAACGACGCCCATCTGTTCAAGATTCAGAGCGATGTAATCAGGAACATTGCCGACAACGGACCCGCAATATTCATAGGAAGGGCCTCAAATTACGTTCTCCGTGACCGCAGATGTCTGGACGTGTTCGTATGCGCCCCTATGTCCGTACGCAAAGAATTTGTCTGCAGCCGGGAAGGCATTCCGGCAGACAAAGCCGAGGAAATCATTTACAAGAGGGACAAGGCCAGGGCTGAATTCTACAATTTCTTCACCTTCGGGCACTGGGGCAAGTCCTCGGATTATGACCTCTGCATAGACTCCAGCGTCCTGGGATACGAACGCACCGCAAAGTTCATCATAGACTTCGGCAAGGAGGCCGGGCTTATCGGATGACACTCCTGCTGTCATTGTACCTGGCCCTTATATCCCCTCTCGCGCTGCCTTCCACAGCGCCTTCCGACTCCATCAACATCGAAGTCAGGGATTTCATGCGGAAGTGGAAACTGCGCGGAATGCAGGTATGCGCAATGAAGGACGGGGAAATAGTCCTCGAGCGCGCCTATGGATGGGCGGATGTGGAGGCAGGGCAGCATATGGACACAGACAACACGCTCAGGATAGCGTCGGTATCGAAACTGTTCACCGCAACCGGCATAATGGTACTCAGGGACCGCGGCCTGCTTGCTCTGGACGACAGGGTTTTTGGAGATGACGGAATCCTGTGCGAGTACAACGGCGCGATACGGGACCGGCGTTATGGAATCATAACGGTCGAGGACCTGCTGCGCCACGAAGGAGGATTCTCCCAAAAAGGCGGCGACCCTATGTTCTCGGGCAGGGGCGGATTGGACAACGACGCTCTTCTGCGCAGGGAGCTTGCCAGGCCGCTGGCTTTTTACCCGGGCACGTCGATGGAATATTCCAATATCGGATTCCTGCTGCTCTCAATGATTATCGAAAAGGTCACAGGCGAAGAATACGGCGAATGGATGAAGGCCAACGTGCTCGGTCCGGCAGGCATCAGTGATATGGAACTGGCCGGGAATTCCCCTTCCGACAGGTTGCCTTCCGAAGTCAGATATTACACGGACGACGGCTGTTCGGACAGATGCTATGTCCGCGACATACGCGGCCTCTCGGGAGCGGGAGCCTGGACCGCAAGTGCAAGCGACCTGTGCCGTCTGGCTGCGGTCATTGACGGGAAGGATTCCGTTGCGGACATCATAAGGGCCGAAAGCGTTATGGATATGACCTGCTGGTTCGATCCGTACACCTTCTCTATCGGATGGAATGACACAGACCCTTCCAAAGGATGGACCAGAACCGGATCCTATGCCGGCACCAGCGCCCTGCTATGGTATTTCCCGGACGGCCAGTGCTGGGCCCTCATCACCAATACCAGTTCCTGGAAAGGTTCGAGATTTGCCCGCAACACCAAGTCTCTCACTCGCAGGTTACACCAAAAATTCATATCTTTGTCAGACAATCAAACCACAATACAATGACTCTTATTGAAAGCATCATCGAGCGCGCCAAATCAAACAGGCAGCGCATCGTTCTTCCCGAGTCTCTCGAAGAGCGCACAATCAAGGCGGCGGACCGCGCAATTGCCGACTCACTTGCAGAGATTATCCTTATCGGCAACAGGGACGCCATTATGGCCAAGGCTTCCGAATACGGACTGACCAATATCGGCAAGGCCACCATCATAGATCCTGAGACCAGCGACAAGACGGCCGAATACACCAACCTCCTCTACGAACTCCGCAAGAGCAAGGGCATGACCCCCGAGCAGGCCGCCCAACTTGCCAGGAATCCCCTCTACTTCGGATGTCTCATCATCAAGAACGGAGATGCCGACGGACAGATAAGCGGTGCTCTCTCCACGACCGGTGAGACTCTCCGCCCCGCACTCCAGATTATCAAGTGCGCCCCCGGCATCAGTTGCGTGAGCGGTGCAATGCTTATGATCACCAAGACTCCCCAGTACGGAGAGAACGGAGTGCTCGTGTTCGGTGACATCGCGGTCACCCCCGCCCCCGACGCCAACCAGCTGGCCCAGATAGCGGTCTGCACCGCACGCACGGCCAAGAGCGTCGCAGGCATTCCAGAACCCCGCGTCGCAATGCTTTCATTCTCAACCAAGGGCTCCGCAAAACACGAAGTTGTAGACAAGGTCGTGGAGGCGACCAAACTCGCCAAAGAGCTCGACCCCGCACTCAAGCTTGACGGAGAACTTCAGACCGACGCAGCACTCGTGCCTTCCGTCGGTGCCAAAAAGGCTCCGGGATCCGACATCGCCGGCAAGGCCAATGTCCTCGTGTTCCCCAACCTCGAAGCGGGCAACATCGGATACAAACTGGTCCAGAGGCTCGGCAACGCCGATGCCATCGGCCCCATACTGCAAGGTATCGCCCGACCGGTCAACGATCTGAGTCGCGGATGCTCGGTGGACGATATCTACAAGATGGTCGCCATCACCGCCTGTCAGGCGATGGACGCCAAGTAAGTCTAGATTTCAGAGGCAATACGCATGGTATCACGGGCGATGACAAGTTCTTCGTCCGTGGGTATCATTGCCACCTTGACCTTGGAGTCGGGTGCCGATATCATCGTATCGTCGTGTGCCGCCTTGTTGGCCGCGTCATCGATTTTGACACCCATATAGGAGAACTGTTCGCACACGCGCCTGCGCACCTCGGCATTGTTCTCACCGATGCCGGCCGTGAAGATTATCATATCCACGCCGTTCATCTCGGCGATGTAGCCGCCGACGAGCTTGACGATATCGTGGATGAGCTTGTCGAATACTATCCTGGCCTTTTCGTTACCTTCTGCCGAGAGCCGTATCATATCCCGCATATCGGAACTCTCGCAGCTGAGTCCGAGGAAGCCGGACTTCTTGTTCATCACGGTGGTCATCTCGTCGGGAGTGAGATTCTCCTTCTTCATTATATAGGGCACTATGTTGGCGTCGATATTGCCGCAACGTGTACCCATTATCATACCTTCGAGCGGGGTGAATCCCATTGAGGTATCGATGCACCTGCCGTTCCTGACTGCAGTCACCGAACTGCCGTTACCGATATGGCAGGTGATGATTCTGGAATTGGAGAGGTCCAGCCCGGCGAACTTGGCGCCACGCTGCGAAACGTACTGATGTGAGGTGCCGTGGGCTCCGTAACGGCGCACGCGGTACTTCTCGTAATACTCGTAAGGAAGGGCGTACATATATGCGACGGGCTCCATTGTCTGGTGGAACGCAGTGTCGAAAGTCACCACCTGAGGCACCTTGGGCAGCACTGCGCTGATGGCGTGGATACCGAGAAGGTGGGCGGGATTGTGGAGGGGTGCGAAATCGCAGCACATCTCAATCTTCCTGATCACGTCATCATTGACAAGGGCGCTTCCGCTGAAGTAATCGGCCCCCTGCACGATTCTGTGACCGACAGCATCAATATCATCGAAGGACTTCAACACTCCGTGTTCGGGGTCGACAAGTGCGTCAAGAACGAGTTTCATACCCAGCTTGTGGTCGGGAATGGGAAGATTCTTGATGACAGGAGTCTTGCCGGTAGGCTTGTGGGTGATGGTTCCCTCAGGCAGACCGATTTTTTCGACAAGACCCTTGGCGAGAAGGTCGTAAACCTCATCGTTCTTCATATCAAGCAACTGATACTTGACCGAAGAACTGCCGCAATTGATTACAAGTATTATCATAATTGTCAGAAATAGTTGCTTTGGAGACCGCGAATTTACGAATTTTTGTGCTATTTTCGCAAAAGAATGATTCGAAAGGTTTCGATTCCTTTGGTTGTAGGGGTGATTGTGGCGGCGGGAGTCGGGCCATCTCCCGTTGCTGCGTCAATATCTCTGGGTCTCGCCTGCATCGTGCTCCTCCTCCTTGCTTCGAAGAGGCGCTGCGGATATCCTGTCGCATATGCTCTGTTTTTCCTGTGCGGATTCTCCGCCTTCTGCTCCGCCTCCATTGCGGGAGGGCCCCGGCTCGACATCCCTTTCAGCGCCCGTCCGGTTTCGGAACTGATTCTCGGGATGCCATTCGCTCACGAATCGACGGGAGACCTCGTCAACGCCCTCGTTACCGGGGACAGAAGCGGGCTGGACCCGGGAATCTCGAGGGCGTTCAGACTGAGCGGCGCCTCACACATACTTGCCCTGTCCGGTCTGCACCTGGGCATAATCTATGCGCTGATGTCATCTCTGCTGTCAGTGTGCGGCAATTCCCCTGCCGCCATCCGCTTCCGGTGCATTGCGACCACAACCTGCGCCGCCCTGTACACCTTTGCCACGGGAGCGGGCCCGTCGACAGTAAGGGCGCTCCTGTTCATCTGCATCAACGAAGCCGCATCACTCCACCCCGACCGGAAAAAGGACAGCCTGTCAGTACTTTGGACAGCGCTGACCGTTCAATTGGCCGCCAATCCGCTTATCATAGGGTCTGCGGGTTTCCAGTTGTCATACCTCGCAATGCTGGGCATATTCACCTGTTATCCCATTCTGAGGGACTTCTACCCCAAAGCGGGAGGGAAGATTGCATCCAGACTGGACCTGCCCGGGAGAATATGGAACTCGGCCGCGCTCTCCATCTCCTGCCAGCTGTTCACGGCCCCGCTTGCGGCCGTCCTGTTCGGCACCTTCCCCAAATACTTCCTGCTTACCAATCTGATTGCGCTGCCCCTCACCGAGCTTCTCATCACCGAGAGCCTGGTATGTATGATACTGCAACTGCCGGGACTGTGCCCGGCAGTGATGCTTGATATGGTCGACCGGACCGCTGAGGTCCTTACATCATCGCTTGGAATAATATCAAGGATGTAGCACATCCCTGACGCAACGCACGCTTGCGGCGAAAGTGTGCTGGTCATACCATCCCGAATACAGGATATTGCTGTCTTCCTGGATATACCGGGCAATGGCCTTGCCCGTATCGTCGTCGCTGTCAGATGTCCACACCACGGACTTGACCTGCAGATCATAGAACTGATAGTCGGTATCCGTCTTGACGGCATAACCTGTCGGGAAGAGGGACAGTTTGCTCTCATCGGTGATGGACCCGACCTCGGGCCAGTAGCGCCACATCTTGTCCTTGGGTTTGGAACCGTTGAAATATACGTCCGACATCAAGGCCGCCACTCCTCCGTACTCCTCGACCAAAGCGTCGAATTCGGCGCTCGAAGGCAGCCTCCAGCCTGAGGGGCATATCTTGGATGCCTGCTCCCAGGTATAGTAGCGTCCGAATATCTCATTCATTATCTCGCTTCCGCAGTACGAGGTACCCGACTTCTCATCCGAATAATTCTGTCTTGTCCACTGCACTCCGTTATGCTCCACAACGTAATACTGCCTGCCGTGAAGCGGAACGGACTCCGTACTTGTGTCGAAGCCCCGTATGCTCTTGTCGTCACCATATCCGGGCCGTACCACGGTGATGTATGCGGTGCAGCTGGAAGAATAATGGCCCGGAGCAAAAGCGAAAGCATTCAGTCCGAACGTGGCGAGCGTATCCTGAGTCACCTTGAAATGATAGACCACCTTGGTGTCCACAGGGTCCTCGAAGCGCTTGACCGTATCATTCTCGGCGGTGAAGGGGTCAGTGAAATAGTATCCGAGCGAATCGGGGTATGTACCGTCAGGCCTCATCACTACATCCGGATGATACGCACCGCTCACTTTGACGTCCTGCTCGTATCCGTAGCCCACGAACCGGGGCACTTCGGTCGTAAAATACAACTGCCCCAAAAGGTGCGGGAGGTCTTTCGGAGTCTCCTCTTCTTTTTCGCACGAGG
This sequence comes from Bacteroidales bacterium, assembly GCA_024401865.1. Taxonomy (GTDB): domain Bacteria; phylum Bacteroidota; class Bacteroidia; order Bacteroidales; family UBA932; genus Cryptobacteroides. The sequence continues at coordinate 10,220 of JAKSKI010000006.1, read as the reverse complement.
CGAGGGCCGCGACTATGGCCGCCGCACACAGCAGAAACCTGACAAATCTCATCTTCATTCTTGGTTACGATTTGCAAATATGCACAAATTAGTTCAAAATTCACCTATATTTGTACAAATACTTTGCCGCAATGAAACGAGCCATCATAATCCTCACCGCCTTGTCCGTCCTGGCCGCGGCATCCTGCACTCGCGGGAGATACGCAACTCTGAGCGGCTACGCCCAGGGCGGCGAATACCGGGTAAAGGTCAGGATGGACGGCGCCACCGCCACCCGCCGTCAGATAGCCGCAAGGATCGAAGACATCCTCACCGCCGTAGACACCACTTTCTCGGGCTACAACGCCAACTCGCTCCTGAGCCGCATCAATGCCGGGGAGGCCGTGGAGCCCAACAAAATGTTTCTCGAACTGCTTGCCGTATCAGACAGATACAGGGAGATGTCGGAAGGGGCCTTCGACGTATGCGCGGGACCGTTGTTCGATCTGTGGGGCTTCGGATTTACCGGAGACTCACTGCCTTCGCCCGAACGCATCGAAGAGACCATAGCCGAATGTCGCAAATGCAAGTCATTTAACTTCAATGCAATAGCTCAGGGATACACCTGCGACACCATTGCACGCTTCCTCAGGTCGGCGGGCATCACCGACTTTCTGGTGGACATAGGGGAGATATTCTGCTCGGGCAGCAATCCGTCCGGGAAGGGATGGAACATCGCCATAGATACTCCCACCGACGGCAATGTCACTCCGGGGGCCAGCATCAGCGGAATATGGAACTCCGGCGGAGGCTCATACGGCATAGTCACCTCCGGCAATTATCGCAAATTCTATATCAGGGACGGCCGCAAATACGCCCACACGATAGATCCCAGGACCGGGTACCCCGTATCCCACAACCTTCTGAGCGCCACGGTGGTGGCTCCCACCGCCACGGATGCCGACGCCCTTGCCACCTGGTTCATGGTGATCGGATTCGAAGAGTCACGGAGCAAAGTCCTGTCAGATCCGGACCTGGAAGCCTGCCTGATATGTACGGACACAATCTGGTTCTCCCCCGGATTCAACGGGGGCGGGGGCTATTGAATTTTTGCACCGGTTTTCATATATTTGTCAATCAAACCAAGTGAGATTATTTATGGAAGGGAACGACAATTCAATCAAACTCGAATACAATACCGAACGCGAGCGTCTTGATATGCCCGAGTATGGCAGGAACGTGCTCAGAATGGTGGAAATGCTCAAGGAGATACCTGACAGGGACAAGCGCAGCGAGCAGGCCAGGGCCGTCATCAAGTCTATGGAAATCCTCAATCCGCAAGTCCACGCGCAGGAGGACTTCAGACACAAGTTGTGGGATCACCTGTATATGATAGCAGGCTTCGACCTCGATGTGGATTCACCCTATCCCTGCCCCGTCGCCGAAGACTTCGAGACCAGGCCCGTACCCCTGCCGATGAAGGGTTCCAAGATCAAGGCCACTCACTACGGACGCAACATAGAGCGCATCATCAACCTCCTCTGCGACGAGCCGGAAGGGGAGATGAAGACAGCGATGATACACTCGCTGGCCACCTATATGAGACAGCAGTATCTTATCTGGAACAAGGATTCCGTGGCTGACGAGACCATTTTCGCCGACATCGAGAAGTTGTCGGACCACAGGCTCAAGGTGCCGGAAGGCATGACCTTGGGCAAGATATCCCAGGATGCCAACTATTCCCGTCCCGGAATGGGCATCAATGTGGGTCAGCCCGGTGGCGGCAACCGCAAGGGACGCAACAATTTCAAGAAGAGGAGGAAATGAAGACCTCTACAATCAGGATAACAGGCCTGTTGGTGGCGGCGCTGGCCATATTCACCCTGCTCTCGTCCGCATCATACCTCTTCCACTGGAAGGAGGATATGAGCCTGTTGTCCGACCCTGCGATGATGGATGCCGCCAAAGAAGTCGGCAACAAGGCGGGCAAGCTCGGATTCCGTTTCGGACATTTCCTCGTCTGCGACCTGTTCGGGCTTGGCAGTTTCGCACTGCTGGTCATCCTCGCTTCCGTGTCTGCCAGACTGCTTGCCCTCAACTGGGACCGGCCGCTGGTGAAGACTTGTCTCATCGCTCTCTCAGGTGCCGTCATCGCCTCCCTGGCACTCGCTTTCGCGGGGAGTCTCGCAGGCCTTGACCATGCCTTCGGCGGAGGCCTTGGAGGAGGATTCGGCAGTTGGGTCATCAAGGCATCGGTCAATCTTTTCGGCTCCATCGTGACAGGAGTCATTGTTGCGGTGCTTATCCTTTCCTGGCTTTTCTTCAGTTCGCACAGATTCACCGAATGGTTCTCCTCTCTCGGTGCCGGGTCCGGCAGTGATGACTGCACTGACGCCGGAATGGAGGAAGAGCCCGAAATCGCCGAGCCCTTACCCGAGCCCCTGCCCGAGACCGTTTGTCAGGATGCCGCAGAGCCGGAACCCGCCCGGGCGGATGAAGTCCCGGATGACAATGAGACCGAAGGCAGTCTCGAAATCATATCCGATGACACCCTGGACCGCAGCGTCGAGGAGGAACTCAAGCCCATAGACAACCGTATGGACCCTCCGGAAGGACTGCCAAGATACAAGTTCCCGAGCCTGGACCTGCTGGAGGACTATGCCAAAAGCCGGAGAAAAGTCTCCAATGACGAGCTTACGCGCAACAACAACAAGATTCGCGCAGCCCTCAAGAATTACCGCATAGACGTCAATGACGTCAAGGCCATCGTCGGTCCCACAGTCACCCTCTACAAGGTATACCCCGCTCCGGGCGTGCAGATCTCACAGATAAAGCGCTTGCAGGAAGACATCGCCCTGTCCTTGAACGCCAAGGGAGTACGCGTGGTGGCGCTGTCAGATTCCGTCGGCATAGAAGTGGCCAACGACAACTCTTCGATAGTGCCGCTCAAGTCACTTCTCAATGACGAATCGTTCCGTGACAGCAAGGCCGAGCTTCCGGTCGCCATCGGATACACCATCACCCAGGAGGTCAAGGTGTTCGACCTTGCCGACGCTCCCCACCTCCTGATAGCGGGCGCCACCAAGCAGGGCAAGTCCGTGGGACTCAACGTGATAGTCGGTTCCCTGCTGTACAGGATGCACCCCTCAGAGCTCAAGTTTGTCTTCATAGACCCCAAGATGGTCGAATTCTCGGCATATTCCCGCCTTGTCAAGCATTATCTTGCGGTACTGCCCGACGCCGGGTCCGAAGAGGATGAGCGCAACAAGGCCATCGTCAAGAATCCGAAGGATGCAGAGCGTACGCTCAGGTCACTTTGCGTGGAGATGGACGAGCGATATGACCTTATGTCCAGGGCCGGAGTCAACAAGATCACCCTCTACAACGAGAAATACAAGGAACGCCACCTCCGCCCCGACAAGGGCAACAGATACCTGCCGTACATAGTATGCGTCGTGGATGAATATGCCGACCTCACTATGACAATAGGAGCATCCCCCGAGACGAGGGCGGCATCCAAGAGCATTACCAATTCAATCATCAGGCTGGCCCAGAAGGGACGTGCGGCCGGCATCCACGTGATTCTTGCCACACAGCGTCCCTCCGTTGACGTCATCTCCGGCATCATCAAGAGCAATTTCCCTATGAGGATAGCTTTCAGGGTGGCATCCAGGATAGATTCGATGACCATCCTCGGGTCTCCCGGCGCGGAGAAGCTCATCGGCAAGGGAGATATGCTGTTCTCCGTGGGCATAGATGAAGAGCGTATCCAGTGCGCTTACGTAAGCGGAGAGGAAGTGGACGCCCTGACCGAATTCATCGGCAACCAGACCGGCTTCGCCAAGTGCTACAACACCCCGTATTACCTTCCCGAAGCGGACGAAGGCGGCGAGGAGGGCGGATCTCTTACCAATATGGATGACGTGGACGAGAGGTTCAGGGAAGCCGCCGAACTTGTCGTGACCACGCAGAAAGCATCCACATCATACCTTCAGACAAGGCTTGGTATGGGATTTGCCAAAGCAGCGAGAGTAATGGGACAGTTGGAGGCGGCAGGCATTGTAGGCCCCCAGGAAGGAGCCAAGCCCCGTCAGGTGCTCGTGCCCGACCTCAACTCCCTCAGACCCATATTGGATACGTTCATAAAATGAAACGCTTAGCCGCCATACTCCTGCTCCTGTGCATGTTCTGCCCCCGGGGAGCGGCCTCTTTGCCTGAAGAGATGGTCAGCCTTCTCGCCAAGGCGCAGGACCACCGGGTGGAGGCGGACTATTCATTCAGCGTCACGAGCGGCGACGTACCGGTACTGTACAGCGGACACGCCGTTTTTCAGGGTGACAGGTTCCGCATAAGCGGCAACGGTCTGGAAATTTATTGCGACGGCAGGACAATAAGTTGTCTTGATTTCAATGCAAGGGAGGCATATATCGAAGACGCCGTCAGAATTGACGAATACATCGACGGAAGCATAGGGTCGGTACGCGATTTCAAGTCATCCTCCGTCTCCGTGCACGAACTTTCATCGGACGACTCCGTATTCAGCGTTCCCGACCTGGATGCCGGATGGGTAATCACAGACTTGCGATGACTCCATTCCTCAAGCAAGTCGCCTCGCACTACCACTCGGAGGGCTCTCTGGTCCGCAAATGCTTCATATTCCCCAACAAGCGGTCCCTGACCTTCTTCAAGAAGTATCTTGGAGATGCGGTCCGGCAGTCCGGTGTCCCCGTAACGGCCCCGTTGATGCTGACGATGAACGAGTTCTTCTTCATCCTGGCCGAAAGGAAGTCTGCCGACAGGGTCCACCTGCTGCTCAGGCTGTACGATTCGTACAGGAAGTTCAATGTCAGGGCGGAATCACTGGATGATTTCATATTCTGGGGAGACGTGCTGCTCTCCGATTTCGATGACATGGACAAATACCTGGTCGACGCGTCCGGCATTTTCACCAACGTGGCCCAGTTCAAGGGTATGAGGGACTCGTTCTCCTACCTTACGCCCACGCAGGAGGAAGCCGTCCGCCGTTTCGTCAGCCATTTCGAGAAGGACGGGCGCATAAAGGCTGAATTCAGACATATCTGGGACCTGCTCCTGCCTCTGTACCGGGATTTCAGAGAGTCCCTGGACGGGGAGGGCCTGTCCTATGAAGGCCAGGTCTACCGTTCCACGGTTGAACGGATGAACGAAGAATCCGCTCCGGACGTACTCGCCCGTTCGTTCCCCGATGCTGACAAATTCATATTCGTAGGATTGAACGCCCTGAACGAATGCGAGAAGACACTGATGCGCAAGTGCGCAAACGCCGGAATGGCAGAATTCTGCTGGGACTATTCCGGGCCGATGACCACGGACCGCAACAACAAATCCTCGCTATTCCTGTCATCGTTCGTACAGGAATTCCCCCAGGCATTCGAGTTGCAGGATGACAACGACATACCCCGGATAAGGGTCATCAGCGTACCGTCCACAGTGGGACAGGCCAAGCAGCTGCCCGCCCTGCTGTCGGAGCAGCCAGGCATCCCCGGCATTGACACGGCCATCATCCTTCCCGATGAGAAAATGCTTGTACCTGTGTTGAACTCGATTCCCGGTGACATTTCCAAGCTCAACGTCACGATGGGGTACGCAATGAGCGGCAGTTCGCTCTGGTCCCTGATGAACGACATTGCCGCCATGCAGCTCCACATCCGTGAGCGGGAAGGGGAAATCCTGTTCTACCACAAACAGGTCCGGGCCATATTCTCCAACAGCCTGTTCAAGACAGTGCTTTCCGAAGAAGAGAAAGACAGGGTGAAGTCCGTCAAGGACGAGGCCCGGTACTACATCCCGATGGAGAAACTTGGCGGCACCCCTCTGTTTGACCGCATATTCAAGCCGGCGGGAGAGGACGTACAGTCCATAGCTCAATACCAGCAGGACATCATCAGCAGTCTCGCCCCGCAGATCCGGGACAATGCCGGGATGTCTCTCGAACTGGACTTCGCCAGAGACCTTTACCTTGCAATCGGCAAATTGAAGTCCTACGGGCCCGACATCAAGCCTGTCACATATTACAGGCTCCTCGGGCAGGTGGCCGCAGGAATGGCCGTTCCGTTCAAGGGCGAACCGCTGGAAGGCCTTCAGATAATGGGTCCCCTGGAAACCAGAGCCCTGGATTTTGACAACGTCATCATCCTCAACTGCAACGAAGGCATATTCCCCCGCCACTCGGTCAGGGAGTCATTCATCCCTCCCGAACTGCGCAAGGCGTTCGGGCTGCCTACATATGAGCACCAGGATGCCGTCTGGGCATATTATTTCTACAGGCTGATCAGAAGGGCCAAGCAGGTGACAATGCTGTATGACTCGCGTGCGGAAGGCACCAGGTCGGGCGAAGAGAGCCGGTACATCAAGCAGCTCGAGCTCCATTTCGGAGTACCGGTGGAGAGATTCACGGCCAAGGCCCCCCTGCGGCATACCGACAACAGCGACGACATCCCCAAGACAGAGGCACACATAGAGGCTCTCCGCTCAGGTCACCTGTCCGCCACAGCTCTTGAGAATTACCTCAAGTGCCAGGCCAAGTTCTATTACAAATCGGTGTGCGGCCTTAAGGAGGACGAGGACGTCAACGAATCCCTCGATTCCGGCACGATGGGCACCGTCTTCCACAATACGATGGAAGAGCTGTACAATCACCGCGAGAGCATTACAGCCGCATATCTGAGGAGTCTTCTGTCTGACCGGGAGCGTATCAAGGAATGCGTGGACAGGCACATAATGGAGACCCTGCGCACCTTCGAGATCAGCGGACGCAACCTCCTATTCGAGGATATGGTGTGCCGTTATGTGGCCAGAGTGCTGTCCAGCGACCTCGAACTGCTTGACAGATACGGAGTACCCTCGTTCAAAATACTCGGGCTCGAGCGTAAGGTCTCGAGGACAATCGGAGGATTCAAGTTTGTCGGATACATCGACAGATTGGACTCGTTCTCCCCTGGAGAAGTACGGATTGTGGACTACAAGACGGGCAAAGTCACGGACAATGACTTCATCATCAACGAAGACAATGCCGAGAAAGTGGTCGGCGACCTGTTCGGCGACAATGTCAAGGAAAGGCCCAACATTGCCTTGCAGCTTTACCTCTATGACATCATGTCACGGGGGCTCGAAGAAGTCAGAGGACGGAGCATCGTCAATTCCATATACCAGCCGGCCCGCCTGTTCACCAATGAAGTGGAGAACGTTGCCCTGAATGACAGGTTCTGCACGCTTATGGACGGGAAGGTGAACGCCTTGCTGGAACAGATTGCAGACACGGGCAGGCCCTGGACAAGGACAAAGGATGCCAAGTCCTGCTCATATTGTAAATTCAGAAACATCTGCGGCCGATGAAAATAGTCAAAGCTTCTGCGGGATCGGGCAAGACCTACACGCTTGCCCACACATACATCGGACTGCTGATGGATTCGCCGGACAGGTACGCCTACCGCCATATACTTGCCGTAACCTTCACCAACAAGGCTACCGCAGAGATGAAGGGCCGCATTCTGTCGGACCTGTACAAGGTGTCGGCCGACAATCCGAAGGCCAAGGCGATACTGACCGACATACTCCACGACTACAGCGCATTCGCGGTAAGCACCATCGACAAATTCTTCCAGACCACCCTCAAGGCATTCTCCAGAGAGATCGGTCAGTTCGCATCCTACCAGCTGGAGCTTGACAGGGACTCCATCACGGCCGAGGCAATGGACCGGATTCTGGACTCGCTCACCGAAGACAAGAAAGAACTCCTGGGCTGGCTCAAGGAATGCGTCAAAGAAAAAGTGGAGGCCGGCGAGAGATACAATCTCAACGAAGAATTGTACACCATAGCCAAGCAGCTCAAGAGCGAGGAATTCCGTCAGCTGGTCGAGACCGTCGGCACGGACAGCCTTGACAAGACAAGGCTCGCAGCCCTGCACAGGCACTGCCGCGGAATCATCCGTGATTTCGAATCCAAAGCGGCCGCCTTCGGCCTCAGGCCCGAACCATCCGGAGCATACAAGATGCCCGGCAAGAAAGCGCTTGCCGCAGATGCGGACCTCTCAGAGTTGTTCGGCAGGCCTTTCGAGGTCTACAACACGGCACGCGATATAGACAAACACACCTATAACCTGGGACTGGCGGGCGAATTCCTCAGGGAATTCAACTCCCTGCTCAAGGAGAAGAACCTTATGTGCCTGGACGAGTCCAACACTATCCTCAGGGACATAATCGACGGTTCCGACGCCCCTTTCATCTACGAGAAGCTGGGCGTACGTTACGAGCATTTCCTCCTTGACGAATTCCAGGATACATCCAACATACAGTGGGACAACTTCAAGCCCCTCCTCCACGAGAGCGAGGACAACGGATGCGAAAGTCTGATTGTGGGAGATGTCAAGCAGAGCATCTACCGCTGGAGGGACTCGGACTGGAATCTGCTCAACAGCAGGGTCAGCGAAGAATTCCCCGGCAAGGAGCCGAAGTCGCTGGATTGCAACTGGAGAAGCTGCCGGCAGATTGTGCACTTCAACAACGACTTCTTCACCTATGCGGCAGAAGCGCTCGGCATCAGTGACATATATTCCGATGTCCGGCAGGAGCCCAGGACAGATGACGGGCAGGAGGGATTCGTGCGTGTCTCATTCGCCGACGACCAGGAGAAGGTCGTATTGGAATCCATCGCTGCCGCGAGGGAAGCCGGAGCCGGGTGGAACGACATCGCAATACTTGTACGCGACCACACAGATGGCGCATCCATAGCCGAAGCCCTCATAAGGGAAGGTTACCCTGTCATTTCGGACGATTCGCTCAATCTCAAGTCCTCGGTCACCGTAAGGCGCCTGGTATCACTGTTGAGCGGCTTTGACAATCCCGAAGACAGCATAGGCAGATTCCTGTCCGCCAGCCTCAACATAGATTGGCCGGAGCAGTATTTCTCACTCGCAGACTTGTGCGAAGCCCTGCTGCGGCAGCTCAAAGCCCTGGATCCCGAACTGTTCGAAGGCGAGACCCTCTTCGTCCAGACCTTTATGGATGACGTCAAGAACTGGACCGAAGCGAACGGCAACAACCTCAAGGCTTACCTCCAGCATTGGAAGGATGCGACAATATATGTAGGCTCCCCCGAAGATTCGGCCTCCATCCGTGTCATCACCATACACAAGTCCAAGGGCCTCGAATTCCACTACGTCATCTTCCCTTACGCCGAAAGCGTGAAACTGTTCAGACACAATACGCACTGGTGCCGCATCGAGGGAGAGGGACTTGACGGGATATACCCCTTCCCCCTCTCCTCCAGGTCAGAGAACACGATGTATGCGGAGAGCTACCGCAAGGAATACTATCTGCAGACCGTCGACAATCTCAACATATTCTACGTAGCCCTGACAAGGGCAGCGAAATGCCTTCACGTAATAGCCTCCGAACCAAGCAAAACCTTCCGTGAGGGACTTGCCAAGGGACATCCCAAATATTCGTCGCTCTCTGAAATCCTGTACGCATTCTCAGGCGCCTGCTCTGACAGAAGCTATGGGACGATGTACGATTTCAATCTGATGGAAAGGGACAGCAGACTCAAAGACAACACCTTCCCGGCCGTATACGAGTCCATCCCTCTGGGCGGCAGGCTCCAGCCATCCACAGACGCGGCCGACTTCTTTGGAGAAGAGGGCATCACTGGGCCCGGAGCATCCCCCAGACTCGAAGGCATCATTCTGCACGGCATACTCTCCGAAGTCAGGGAAGCATCCGACCTGAAGGCCGCAGTGGACGGAGCAGTCGCCTCCGGAGCCATCGACAGATCCCGGGGCGAAGAAGCCTTCAAACTTCTGTCCGAGCGCATAGGGGCCCATCCCGAATGGTTCGGCAAGGTCAAATCCGGCAACGAAGTCACCATCATCGGAGACGACGGACAATGCCACCGCCCCGACAGGGTCATAAAGGACGGGGACAGCATCACAATCATCGACTACAAGTTCGGCGAGGAACGCCCTTCCCACAGGCGTCAGGTGAGCGAATATGTAAGGCTCTACCGCAAGATGGGCTACAGCGACGTCAAGGGCGTCGTCTGGTACGTCAGAAGAGATGAATGTGTGATTTGAAATGCGAGAAATAGCCTTTGCAGGAGTTCCTTACTGACTGCAAAGCATAAGGGTCGGACTGATAGCATATCTCGTGGAGATAGCCGTTCCTTATCCTTCTCATTGTCTTCCCGGAGACCATTGTGCCGGCCG
>JAKSKI010000059.1 GCA_024401865.1 Bacteroidales bacterium | reverse complement strand
AAACATCCCTCAAAGTTAACACTTTTTTGCGAAAATGCCAACTGGAAGTTGTTTGGATGGGGATTTTTGGCAAAAACTCTTTATTCGATATTCTTGGCGAAGGGAAACCTCTCCTCAATCTCCTTGCGACGCTTCTCTTCCTGTTCGGCAGCCTTGCCCCTGCGTTTCCTGGGTTTGGAAATGGGGAAGTCGTCATAGCAGGCGCGGGCGAGTTCGCAAAGTCTGTGGGAATTCATCGATTCGTCGATTACGACAAACAGTTTGGAACCGGGGAACAGCTCCCTTCTCGGGGCGTCCGGCAGCATTCTGTCCACGGTGGGGCCGGGTTCGAACAGGAACGTGTCCTCAAAGACGAATCCGAGCACCTTGCCTGCCATATGAATGACCCAACCGCCGAACATGCGTTTGCCCGACACTACCTCGAGAGCGGCCAATTTGTCCAGGATGAACCCGGCATATTCGTCAGTTGGCTTCATCCGAGACTGTCTGTCTGTTCCCGGCCGGATCCTTGAAAAGGAAGACGAAGGCAATGGCCACGACCAGGGAATATCCCGCAAAAATGAACCAGGCCGTACTCCAGGAGGGCTCGGCTGCCTTGAATACCACGCTGTCCATCACGGATCCCGCCGCCAGGGTGCCTATGGTGGCACCGAGCCCGTTGGTCATCAGCATGAAAATGCCTTGGGCGCTGGACCGTATGTCGGGTGAGGCATTGCTCTCCACAAACAGCGAACCTGATATGTTGAAGAAGTCGAACGCGACCCCGTATACTATGCAGGAGAGTATGAAAAGAATCACTCCCGGCATTGCGGGGTTGCCGAGTCCGAAGAAGCCGAAACGGAGTACCCACGCCAGCATCGAGATGAGCATAACCTTCTTGATGCCGAATCGCTTCATACAGAATGGGATGAGCAGTATGCATAGGGTTTCCGAGAGCTGCGATATCGAAATCAGTGCGTTGGAGTTCCTGACTGCGAAACTGTCGGAGAAGGCCGGATCGCCCGCGAATGACCCCAGAAACATGTTGGCATATCCGTTGGTGACCTGAAGCGAGGCCCCCAGCAGCATCGAGAAAATGAAGAAGATGGCGAACTGCTTGTCCCTGAAAAGGCTGAACGCCTTGAGGTTGAATGCTTCGGACAGGGTTTGCCGCCCCTGGGACTTCTTCGTGGCGCAGGCGGGCAGAGTGAGCGCGTAGGCTGCCGTTATCACGCCGATGATGCCTGAAGAGAGCAGCTGCGTGTACGAATCCTGCATTGCGACACCGTCAAACTTAATGAAGTTGGTGGCAAGCATGCTGCAGATGAAGCCGACCGTGCCGAAAACCCTGATGGGAGGGAAGTCCTTGACAGGGTCCAGGCCCTCCTTGGTGAGCGCATTGTATGCTACCGAATTGACAAGGGCTATCGTGGGCATGAAGAATGCCAGTCCTATGCTGTAAAGAGCAAAAAGAGGACCGAACGAGGGAACTCCGGCGGATGTCACGCAGTACAAGCCTGCTCCGAGCATGAACAGACCCGACATGGCGTGGCACAGTGCAAGCACTTTCTGGGCCTGGACATACCGGTCTGCAATTATTCCCATAAGAGTGGGCATGAACAGGGACACTATGCCCTGCATCGAATAGAACCATTTGATTTCGCTCCCGAGTCCGATGCTCCCCAGATAACGACCGAGAGATGTGAGATAAGCCCCCCAGACTGCGAATTCAAGAAAATTGAGAACTGTCAGCCTGAAGGTGATGCCTGATTTGTTCATAATTTTGACAATGCTTGTGCCGTGTCCACAAATTTAGGGTTTTTTAAGCAGATTTCACTATCTTTGAAAGATGAAATTCACGAAGACCTTCACGGATCCACGTTCTTCCGCCCGATGCGGCCTGCTGGAGACGGGCCACGGGGTGATCAGCACTCCCATCTTTATGCCCGTCGGTACGGTGGGCTCCGTAAAAGGTGTCTATCACAGAGATCTCAAGGAAGATATAGGCGCCGAAATCATACTCGGCAATACCTATCATCTGTACCTGCGTCCCGGTCTTGATACCCTCAAGGCTGCGGGTGGTCTTCATAAGTTCGAAAGCTGGGACCGTCCCATACTTACCGACAGCGGCGGCTTCCAGATATTCAGCCTGACCGGCATACGCAAACTCACGTCTGAGGGCTGCACCTTCCAGAGCCACATAGACGGTTCGAGACATACCTTTACTCCGGAGAACAATGTCGATACGCAGAGAATAATAGGAGCGGACATAATGATGGCTCTGGACGAATGCTGTCCCGGGGATGCCGACCACGCGTATGCGTCCAAGTCTCTCCATCTCACCAAAAACTGGTTGGAACGTTTTGCCAAACGTTTCGGGGAGACGGAGCCGCTCTACGGGTATGACCAGACATTCTTCCCCATCATTCAGGGCTGTACCTATCCTGACCTCAGGACCGAGGCGTTGGAGCACGCTTTGAATTATGCCGATGCCGGCATCGCCATAGGCGGTCTGGCGGTCGGCGAACCTACGGAGAAGATGTACGAGATGCTCGAACTTGTCTGCCCCCAGCTGCCTTCCGACGGCGTGGCCAGATATCTTATGGGCGTCGGCACTCCGGCCAATCTTCTCGAAGCCATATCGAGGGGAGTGGATATGTTCGACTGCGTGATGCCCACCCGCAACGGCCGCAACGGCATGCTTTTCACCTGGAACGGAGTGATGAACATGCGGAATGCGAAGTGGGAGAACGACTTCTCCGAACTGGACCCCTCGGGCACGTCTTTTGTGGACCATAATTACAGCAAGGCATACCTCCGCCATCTGTTCATCGCGGGCGAGATGTTCGCTGCGATGATAGCCAGCGAGCACAATCTGGCATTCTACCTGGACGTGGTGCGCCAGGCGCGCATCCACATCGAAGCCGGAGACTTCAGCAGTTGGAAAGATGAGGCGGTGCGCCGTATCACAAGCCGGATATAATCGACCTATGCATCTGTCAATCAAAAAATTGGACCTGTATATCGCGAGGCGGTTCATAGTGACCTTCTTCGTTGCCATAATACTCATCATAGGCATCATCATCATTTTCGACATTTCCGAAAAGATTGATTATTTTGTCCAGAACGAGGCTCCGCTCAATGAGATAATATTCACCTACTATCTCAATTTCGTGCCCAAGTTCATCAATATGTTCTCCCCGCTCTTCGTGTTCATCACGGTGATTTTCTTCACCTCGATGCTGGCATCCAACTCGGAGATCATAGCCATTCTTTCGGGGGGAATCAGCTACCACAGGATGATGGTGCCGTATCTGGTTTCCGCCCTGCTGATAGCCCTGCTGTCGCTGGGGCTCAACCTGTACGTCATCCCGCGCTCCAATCTCAAGGTGGTGGAGTTCGAGGCCAAGTATGTCAAGAGGCACAACGAATACAAGCGAAGCAACATACACTATCAGATCGCTCCGGGGCAATTCGTGTTCGTGTCATACTTCCGGCCCTGGTCCAATACGGCGGAGCGCATTACTCTAGAGACTGTGGAGGGACATAGGATCGTGAGCAAGCTGAGCGCAGAGACGGCCGTATGGGACAGTGCCTACGGCGGATGGCATATGCAGGGATACACCAGGAGGGAATATTCCCGCGGACTTGGCGACAAGGTGGTGTCCGGAACCCAGCTCGATACCATCATCCCTCTTACCGTGACCGATTTCTACCGCAACGAAAAGACGGTCGAGACTCTCCCCATCAATCAGTTGAACGAGCTTATCGATACCCAGAGGATGAGAGGCGACGACAACATCATATACGCCCAGATTGAGAAACACACGAGATATGCCCTTCCTTTCTCGGCCCTTATCCTGACCGTCATCGGCGTTTCGCTGTCTTCGCGCAAGAAGAGGGGTGCCGCCGGATGGAACATAGGAATAGGCATCGCCCTGGCATTCTCTTATATCCTCTTCCTGAGATTCTCGCAGATGTTCGTGTTCACGGGGACACTGCCGCCGGGACTGGCGCTGTGGCTCCCCAATGTACTGTATACCATAATAGCAGCCTTCCTGTACAGGATGGCACCCAAATAGCCTATGACAGTAAAAGTAGTCAACAAGTCAGGTCTCGCGCTGCCTGCCTATGCCACGGCCCTTGCAGCCGGAATGGATGTGCGCGCTTCCATCAAGGAGCCTGTAGTGCTCAAATCTCTCGGCCGGGCCATCGTCCCGACGGGACTCTATATGGAAATTCCGGCCGGATACGAAATACAGGTGCGGCCCCGAAGCGGTCTTGCAGCCAAGAAGGGAATCACCGTGCTCAACGCTCCCGGTACGATAGATGCCGACTACAGAGGAGAACTCTGCGTCATCCTTGTCAACCTTTCGGACGAAGAATTTGTCATCGAGCCCGGAGAGAGGATAGCGCAGATAGTGCTCTCCCGCCACGAGGTCATCGAGTGGGAGGAAACGGATATCCTGTCCGAGTCAGGTCGCGGAGCAGGCGGTTTCGGGTCAACGGGGACGAAATAATTATGGAGGCGCTTTACAACAAATACGTTGCCGCCGGTTACAGGGTGACGACGGACAGCCGTGCCATACAGGGAGGAGAAATCTTCTTCGCCATCCGCGGTGAGAATTTTGACGGCAACGATTTTGCCCTCAAGGCGTTGGAGGCTGGTGCCTCGTATGCCGTGGTGAATGCTGATGCACCCTTGCCCGACAATGACAGGCTGATCAGAGTGGAGGATACGCTCCAGACTCTCAGCGGTCTTGCAATCCACCACCGCACACACGTAGGTGGAGACAAAGCTCTGCCCGTGATAGGTCTCACCGGCACCAACGGCAAGACCACTACAAAGGAATTGATCCGTGCCGTCCTTTCGGCGAAATACAGGGTGACTGCCACGGAAGGCAATCTCAACAATGACATTGGAGTACCCCTGAGCCTTCTCAAAATCAGGCCGGACACGCAGATTGCCGTAATAGAGATGGGCGCCAACCATCCGGACGACATTGCCAAGCTCGTCAGGGTCAGCCGTCCCGACTATGGTCTCATCACCAATGTGGGCAAGGCTCACCTTCTGGGCTTCGGCTCGTTCGAGGGAGTCAAGGCGGCAAAGGGGGAACTGTACAAGTGGCTCGGCTCCAATCGCGGTTCGCTTATATTCCTCAATGAGGATGATGCCGACCTCAGGCAGATGGCTGCAGGGCAGCACTGCCATATCTTCGGATACGGGGTCGATTATCAGAGCGCCGAGATTCTCCCCACTGACGTGGAGCATCCCTATCTCCGTCTGTCAATTGACGGGGAGGTGGTTTCCACTTCTCTGGTCGGCTCGTACAATGCTCCCAACGTGATGGCGGCTTTGGCTGTCGGCGATTATTTCGGCGTGTCCCGCAAGGATGCCGCAGCCGCAATAGCCGCTTATTGTCCGGAAAACAACCGTTCACAACTGGTCAGGAAAGACTCCTGCACCATCATTGTTGATGCCTATAATGCCAATCCTTCATCAATGTCGGTGGCAATTGACAATTTCGCGGCTTTCAATGCCGCCCACAAAGTGGCTCTGCTGGGTGATATGCGCGAACTTGGCGATGACTCCCTCAAAGAGCACAAGTCTGTCGTGGACAAAGTGAAGTCGGCCGGCCTTGAGGCAATATACGTGGGAGAGGAATTCCGCAAAGCCGTAGATGAAAGCGGATCCGGCTGTCTGTGCTTCGGCACCTCGGCTGAGCTTGCAGCTTATATGACAGACCATAAGGTGCCCGGTACGGCGTATCTTGTTAAGGGGTCAAGAGGCATAATGATGGAAAAAGTGCTTGCGGTTCTATAAATGAGGACTCTGCACCATATTCTTTTTGATGATACCGCAGACGGACTTCTGAGGAGGTCGGTTGAGGCTTGCGGTGGGTTGCAGCCGCTGATGAAACGCTATTTCCTGACAGAAGGCTCCCAACGCTCGTGTTTCCCCTGTGAGGAAGGGGCCGTATCTTATGTGGTCCAGCCTCCGCTCAGCGGCGGGAGACTCGCTCTGTGGATGGTATGTGCTCTGCCCGAGGAGGGGTGCAAACTGTCGGTCGACAGGCAGAAGGGCGTAACAGTCGCCCGCGAATTCCCCGGTCCGGATATAGAATATGTGTTCTCGGCAGGGATGACGGATATTTCATCTTCTGACTCCGAGATGCAGACAGCCGCTCTGCTCGAGGAATATTCCTCAAGGCTTGAAGAACGGAGTATGAGACTTGCCGACAACTGTGTGCGCACCTGGTTCTTCTGTCACGATATAGACAATCTGTATGCGGGACTGGTGAAGGGAAGACGCGATTATTTCAAGACAATAGGGCTTGACAGGGACAGCCATTACATCGCCAGCACGGGCATAGCCGGGGATTCAACCGAATCCGGGGCCCTGGTCATAATGGATGCCCTGGCGATGAAAGGTGAGTTCAGCCAGCGTTATCTGTATGCCCCTACCCATCTGAACCCCACACACGAGTACGGGGTGACCTTCGAGAGGGGAGTCCGCGTGGATGCCGGTTCCAGGGCATTCGTGATCATTTCGGGAACCGCTTCCATAGACAACAGGGGAGCCGTGCTTCACGTAGGAGACGTGTGCGCTCAGACCGATCGGATGATGGAGAATATCGGGGTGCTTCTGGACGAAGGAGGCGCAGGCTGGGACGACGTGAAATACGCCCTGGTGTATCTGCGCAACGCAGATGATTACCCCAAGGTCAGCGGTATGCTGTCCAAGAGGCTGGGGGGCATTCCTTATGTCGTCACATTGGCTCCGGTGTGCAGGCCTGACTGGCTCATCGAGATGGAGTGTATGGCTGAGATTACTCCGAAAGAGCCTTCCAGAGCAGGTCTTTGAGTTCGGATATGCCTTCTCCTGAGGCGGATGAGATGAATACGTAAGGGATCTTGCGTGGCAGATGCGGTCTGATCTCCTTCTCGAGATCCTTGTCAATGAGGTCGCATTTGGTGATGGCAAGTACCCTCTGCTTGTCCAGAAGCTCGGGATTGTACATTTCGAGCTCCTTCAGCAGTGTCCTGTATGCTCCGGCTATGTCATCCTCCTCACAACTTACCATAAACAGCAGCACCGAGTTGCGCTCTATGTGCCTGAGGAAGCGTATGCCTATGCCGCGTCCTTCGTGCGCCCCTTCGATGATGCCCGGGATGTCGGCAATCACGAATGACTTGTCATCATAGTATTTGACTATGCCCAGATTCGGCTCGAGAGTGGTGAATGCATAGGATGCAATCTTGGGCTTGGCCGAAGTGACCGTGCTCAGAAGCGTGGACTTGCCCGCATTGGGAAATCCCACGAGACCCACGTCAGCCAGCAGTTTCAGCTCCAGGATGAACCAGCCCTCCACTCCGTCTTCGCCGGGCTGGGCGTACATCGGAGTCTGGTTGGTGGGCGTCTTGAAATGGTCGTTGCCCCATCCTCCCTTGCCTCCGGGGCAGAGTATCCTCTCTTCTCCCGCCTCGGTAAGCTCAAACAGAACTTCTCCGGTCCCGGCATCCTTGACGACGGTGCCCAGAGGGACATCAAGATATATGTCACCGCCGTTCTTGCCGTGCTGAAGCGCAGCCCCGCCCTTCTCTCCGTCATCGGCGTGGACGTGCTTGCGGTATTTGAGGTGTATGAGAGTCCAGAACTGGGGGTTCGCCCTCAATATTATGTGGCCGCCGCGACCGCCGTCGCCTCCGTCAGGACCTCCCTTGGGGATGTATTTGGCCCTGTGCAGATGCATCGACCCCGCTCCTCCGTGTCCCGAAGCGCAGAATATCTTTACGTA
>JAKSKI010000058.1 GCA_024401865.1 Bacteroidales bacterium | reverse complement strand
TAAAAGTGTGATGCTCTACCAACTGAGCTAACGAGTCTTCCAACCTTGAAAGGGATTGCAAAGGTATACTATTAGGATTAAATCTCCAAATTTATTTTAAATATTTTACCTTCTCGATTGACTCGAAACTCCCCAGGTCGCTCCATGCCCAATCACCACGCAGGGTGTAGATGTCTTCGGACTTCTCCATAACTGCGTAGTCTATAGATATTTTGTCACATTCGGCAAAATGCTCCGAGAGGATCTGGCCCTCTCTTTCGGTGTAGAAGGACTCTTGCATAAAGTCCATAACGTCGCATATCTGAGGGGCGAATTTGCGCAATTCCTCCTCGATGGTGGCTGCCGACCAGACGAATATGCCTGCGTTCCAGGAGTATGATCCTTCGTGAAGGTATGATTCGGCTGTGGCCAGGTCCGGTTTCTCCTTGAATGCCTCGACTTTCACGACACCTTCTCCGCCCGCAGACCTTATATATCCGTAACCTGTGTGCGGCTCGGTAGGATGTATGCCTATACATACAATAGCCTTGCGGGTTGATGCGAAGTCAAGCGCCTGACGCATGGTCGACGCGAATGCCTTGACGTCCGGGACAAACGCGTCGGCCGGCGTGTTGACTATCACGGCGTCATCATATCTGAGCCTGATCTTGCGGCAGGCATATGCTATGCAGGGGGCGGTGTTGCGCGGCTCCGGCTCGAGGAGGATCTGCTCTGCGGGAATCTGCGGCAGCTGCTCCCGGACGAAATGCTCATACATCGCTGAAGTTACAACCCAGAAGCGTGCATCCGGCGCTACCTCAAGGAAACGTTCGTAAGTGAGCTGAATCATAGTCCTGCCACATCCAAGCAGGTCGATGAACTGCTTGGGGTGCTCGGGCGTACTGATCGGGTACAGCCTTGTGCCTGCACCGCCGGCCATTATCACGATATGCGTGCTGCGTTTCACAGAACAAAGATATCAATTCTCCGGAATTAATCCAACCGTTGACTATTTCCAAACATTTTGCTAAATTTGCAGGTCCTAACAGTTACAGATGTACAGGCGTTCAATCATAATCACCGGAGGTGCGGGGTTTATCGGCAGCCACGTTGTGAGGTTATTTGTCAACAAGTATCCCGATTACAGGATAATTAATCTTGACAAGCTGACTTATGCCGGCAACCTTGCCAATCTCAAGGACATTGAGGATAAACCCAATTACAAGTTTGTCAGGATGGACGTTTGCGATTGTGAAGGTGTGCTTGACATTATGAAGGAGGAGCGTGTGGATGGTATCATCCATCTCGCGGCAGAGACTCACGTGGACAGGAGCATAAAGAATCCGTCCGCATTCGCCGAGACCAACGTGATTGGTACGCTGTCAATGCTTCAGGCGGCAAAGGCCTGTTGGGAATCACTTCCTGACAAGTGGGAAGGCAAACGTTTCCACCACGTCAGTACTGATGAGGTGTATGGTGCACTGAAGTCTGATTGCCCTGAAGGTTCGCCACATCCCGACAATCCCGGGGCCGTCGCCTACGGTACGGAATTCTTCACCGAAGACACGCCCTATCGCCCGCATTCTCCCTACAGTGCAGCGAAGGCTGCATCCGACCACTTCGTCAGGGCGTTCCACGATACGTACGGTTTGCCGACAACGATTTCCAACTGCTCCAACAATTACGGACCTTATCAGTTCCCGGAGAAACTTATACCTTTGTGTATCAACAATATATATGAACGCAGACCTATCCCTGTCTATGGTCGTGGATTAAACGTGCGTGACTGGCTCTACGTGGGTGACCACGCGGATGCCATAGATCTCATATTCCACAAGGGCCGGGTCGGCCAGACATACAATGTCGGTGGCGCCGGAGAAAGACGCAATATCGACCTGGTCAGGATGCTGGTGGAGATTACGGACCGTATTCTGGGAAGGCCGGAAGGAGCCGATGACGACCTTATCACATTTGTGACAGACCGTGCGGGGCACGATGACCGTTATGCCATCGATTCCGGCAAACTCAGCCGTGAATTGGGCTGGAAGCCTTCCGTGGCTTTTGGCGTTGGACTGGAGAAGACGGTCGCGTGGTACTTGGGCAACCGGGACTGGCTGGACGGAGTTACAGGCGGAGAATATATGAATTATTACGCAGAAACATATACAAACAAATAGCATTCATAGGTTTATGAAGATTCTAAGATTATTGGCTTTCTCGGCGGTTTTGGCTATGGCTGCAAGTTGCGCCACATCCAAGGACATCGTTTATTTTCAGGACATCGATGATGTCCAGTTGAAAGCCTTGACCACCGAGTATGAAGCTGTCATCAAGAAGGATGACCGACTGTCTATCGTGGTCAGCGGCCCTGACAAGGTCGTGACTGCGCCATACAACCTGACTCTGGGAGAACTCGGTACGGGAGCATCCACCAATTCTGATCCCGACAAGGCGACGCTGAGTTATCTTGTGGACTCGGACGGCAACATTGATTTCCCCATATTGGGCGTAATCCACGTCGAAGGAATGACCAGAAACCAACTTGTGGATTATCTTACTGCCGAAATCGGCAAGGACGTCAAGGACCCTATCGTCTACGTTTCGTTCAGAAACTACAAAATCACCATACTCGGTGAGGTCCGCAGTCCCGGTACCTATACCATCGACTCCGAGAAGATAAATATCCTCCAGGCTCTGGGCAGGGCCGGTGACCTCCAGCTCACGGCCCAGCGTGAAGGTATTCTGCTGATACGTGAGGTGGACGGCGTGCAGCAGCACTATACGATAGACCTCAAGAAAAGCGATATTCTGGAGTCGCCGTATTTCTACCTGCAGCAGAACGACGTCATCGTAGTACCTCCCAGCGCAACAAGGGTCGCCACGGCAACAGCCGCAACAGGCATTTGGAGCGTCGTGCTGTCTTCAATCACCACTTGCGCTACTCTCATAACATTGATTGTCAAACTTTAGTATGGAAAACAACACTCAACAGAGAAGTTCCGAAATGGAGCAGCAGAGTTCCACTTCGTACCGCGAAATACTTGAATTCTTCTGGAGAATACGCTGGTGGATTGTCGGCTCTATGATTCTGGTGCTGGCGGCCGGCTTCCTGTATGTCAGGATGCAGACTCCCATATTCCAGCGCACAAGCTGGATAATGCTCAACCGCAATGACGGTTCCAACGCTGACCTAGCCCTGCTGTCCACGATGACGGGACGTTCGGTCCAGAAGAAGATAGAGAATGAGATATACATCCTCAAGAGTCCTTCACTTATGCAGAAGGTCGTCGAGGAGAAGGGTCTGAACATGCGATATTTCCAGTATGGAGCCCCCGTAGGAAACAGGGTGAAGCTCGCCAGGGCCCTGTTTGACGTCAAGAGGACCGAGTTCTACAAGAACAGCCCTTTCGAGGCAACAATTGTACAGATAGACTCTCTCGACGCAGATGCCAGGATACCGGCCATCTATATCGAGTTCAAGAACAACAAGGGACTCGGCTACACCGTCAGGAAGGCCAAGGTGGGAGGTCAGGAAATTGATCTTCCCAATGACAAATTCTCATACGGGGAACCGATGCGGATTCGCAACGTCGAAGTGTACTTCACTGTCACCGATTCAAAGTTGATGTCTGGTAACAAGGACAAATTTATATTTACCTACACTCCTCCTTTCGCAGCCGCTCAGAGTTTCATCAATAATCTTTCGGTCGAACTCAACGGCAAGTCCTCATCGTTCACACAGCCCGATGTGGTCACTCTCGTCTACAAGGATGCCGTTCCCAGACGTGCCGAGGACATACTCAACACTCTTGTCCTCAGAACCAATATGGAGGCCCGCAATTATGCCAACCTGGCTTCCGTGAGCACCATCCAGTTCATTGATACCCGTCTTGCCGAACTGGCTAGGGAGCTGGGCGCAGCGGAGAGCAATTACAAGCACTATCAGTCCAGCAATGTTGTGCTTGACCTTGATTCCCAGTCGCAACTTGCGATGACTTCCGATATGGGGTATCAGAATCAGCTTGTGGATGTGCGTCTCCAGTTGAGGGTTCTCGAGATGATAACTGATTATCTAAACGAACCTAGCGAACAGAAGTACAGGGTAATTCCCACCAACATCGGTATTGCTGACGTGGGACTGAATGCCATTGTTGCCAATTACAACGAACTGGTCTCCGAGCGCAACAGGCTTGTGTCCAACTCTTCGGAGTCCAATCCACGCGTGCTTGGTATCAATTCGGAATTGGAAGACCGCCAGCAAAGTATCAAGATATCAATCGCCAATCTTGCCAAGGTCTATAGAATCAAGGAGAAGGACCTCATAAGCACCTTGAATTCGAGCAAGCAGAAGATGTCCTCCATTCCCGAACAGCAGTTCGAGGTCCAGCAACTCAGTCGCAAAATCAATATTATCGAGCCTTTGTATCTGATGCTTCAGCAGAAGAGGGAAGAGTCCCAGATAGCGATGTATTCCCAGGCAGACAACTTCCGCCTCATAGAGGCTGCGTTCGGCTCATCGGCTCCCATTGCACCCAATGCCATGCGTGTCTATATGATTTCGCTTCTGTTGGGATTCTGCATTCCCCCCGTATTTGTGTGGCTCAGAATGCAGCTCAAGACAAAGGTGGAGACCAAGGATGACCTCGTCAAAAAGGTGGATGCCACAGTCATAGCAGTTCTTCCCAAGGCCAATATTGAGAATATGGGAGTCCTGATTCCCAAGAACGGTCGTGACACTTCTTCCGAGTCATTCCGTATGTTGAGGTCCAACCTGCAGTATTTGCCTGACACGCATGTGATTCAGGTTACCTCTTCCACCCCGGGTGAAGGCAAGTCCTACATTGCGTCCAATCTTGCCCTGTCAATCTCTCATGTAGGCAAGAGGGTGCTCCTGATAGGTCTTGATATCCGCAAGCCCGCTTTACATAAGATTTTCCCTGATTGCAAGGTCGAGAAGTATAACACCGTTGTAGGATACCTTATCGGCAAGTGTACTGACCTGGATGCCTTGGTGGTAAATAGTTCCGTCAGCCCTACGCTTGACCTTATTTTTGCGGGTCCAGTGCCTCCCAACCCTACCGAACTTCTTTCTCAGGGAAGGGAAGGTGAACTGATCAACTATTTCCGCGACAAGTATGATTATGTCATCATAGACTCGGCTCCTTATCTGCCTGTATCAGACTCGTTCATCATCAACTCTTACGTGGATTCCACCCTATATACAGTCAGAGCGGACTATACTGATCTCAAGTTGTTGAATGACATAAACGATGCAATCCATAGCAAGTCCAAACCTATCAAGAACGTTAACATGGTGCTCAATGACCTCAACCTGGAAGCTACCAAGTATCGTTATGGATATGGAGCCGGTTATGGCTACGGCTATGGTTACGGTCATGGTTACGGTTACGGTTACGGTTATGGCTACGGCTATGGTTATGATAACGAAGACGAGCACGAGAAGTCCCGTCATCACCACCGTCATCATCACCACGGCTCCAAAAGTGAAACCAAATCGGAAGAATAGTGAAACTTCCCATTGTTGATATTCATAATCATCTGCTTCCCGGTGTCGATGACGGCTTCCGGGAAGTTTCTCATTCGATTCAGGCTATCAGGGCGATGGCGGAGAACGGGTGCAGGGAATTGATATTTACACCTCATATGAATCCGGATGTCTACTCTGATGAGTCGGAGTCCCATTTCCGTGAGGTATACAAAGGCTTTTCAGCTATGATACCGGAGTCTTTCGGTATCAAAACCAGTCTTGCGGCGGAATATATGGTTGTGCAGGGATTTGAGGACAGGGCGGAGCATCCTGAAGAACTTCTGACAATGCCGGACGGAAGCATATTGGTGGAAATGTCATATTATTTCAGAAGCGAAAACATGGAACAGGCCCTCTTCAACCTCAATATTGCCGGCCTCAAACCAATCATCGCCCACCCTGAGAGATATTTGTATATGTCATCCTGCCTCGGGGACTTCGACAAGTTCAAGGATATTGGATGCCGTTTCCAGATGAATCTGGCATCCCTTACGGGCAAATACGGTCCCCATTCAATCAAAATCCTTTGCCATCTCCTGGATGAGGGTATGTATGATTTCGTTGCCACGGATCTGCATTCGAATCCCCAGTTGTACAATATTCTCGAATCCGAGCCTGTTCCTAAAGTCAGACGTTCGTTTGAGAAATTCCTTGCCAGGACAGGCGTTTGCGGCCTTGTTGATGAGCCTGCGTCCGAGAGTTTCCTGTCGAGATTGTTCCACAGAAGTTGAGTTTGTGCTGAATTGTTTTGAATTGATAAATTTTCTCTATATTTGCGACCTAAATCAATAGCATTATGTTTTGGACTTTGGAATTGGCCAGCAGCCTGGATGATGCTCCCTGGCCCGCAACAAAAGATGAACTTCTCGATTACGCTGCCCGCTCTGGTGCTCCGGAGGAAGTTATGGAGAACCTCCAGGAACTTGAAGACGACGGTGAAATCTATGAGGCCATAGAGGATATCTGGCCCGATTACCCGACAAAAGAAGACTTCTTCTTCAACGAAGAGGAATATTGATTAACCGATTGTAAATCAATTATTTATAGTTGGCCGACACCTGACCGGGTGCCGGCTGATTTTTTGTATGATGTGGCGTGTTTTATCTATGATTCGTTATGATAATGTCGTAATTATATTGGAACATCACAGACTTTTTGTAAATTTGAAAGAATATCGTTTTGGTATGAAGAGGTTAACCGAGAAATCAGCTAAGCCGTTCATCAAGTGGGTTGGAGGTAAAACTCAATTACTTGATGAGGTAAAAAGATCCCTGCCGTCAGATTTGGGAAAGAGAACAGGCCTCACATATGTGGAGCCATTTGTGGGAGGTGGCGCAGTGCTGTTTTGGATTCTTCAGGAGTATCCAAATATTGAAAGGGCGGTCATCAATGATATCAATGCTGAGTTGATTTGCACATATCGAGTCATCAAAAGCAATGTTGAAGCTCTGATACAAGGACTCAACCGGATTCAGGCCGAATACATTTCTTTAGGCGCAGATGACAGGAAAGAATATTTCCTGTCAAAAAGGGCCTTGTTCAATTCGCGTAATATCTCGGATATTGAGACTGCTGCTTTATTCATTTTCTTGAATCGGACATGCTTCAACGGCCTTTACCGGGTTAACTCAAAGGGTGAATTCAACGTTCCTCATGGCAAATACTCTAACCCGAAGATTTGTGATGAAGACACCCTGCGTGCAGACTCCGCCCTTCTCCAGAAGGTTGAAATTCTTTGCGGAGATTTCAGTGAAACAGGCCTGTTTGCTGGACCTGATGCCGTGTTCTACTTTGATCCTCCGTATAAGCCATTGACTGAGACAGCTGCTTTTACATCATACGCCAAAGATGGTTTCGATGACAACGAGCAGCGGCGTTTAGGTCGTTTTATCGAGGACATTGCTGCGGAAGGATCTGTGTTTGTAGCAAGCAATTCAGACCCTAAAAATGTAGATCCCGAAGAGAACTTCTTTGATAGGCTATATCATAAGTTCACAATAAAAAGAGTATCAGCCGCCAGAATGATTAATTCCAATCCAAATGGCCGAGGATGCATTTCAGAGATAATGATTTCAAACGCTTTCAACATATAGAGTTATGAGAGATTTCGACAAATGGCTTGCGGCCTTCAGACCGTCTATCGCCGACTATAAATACTATGTGGATTTTGACAAGGTTTTCGCAAATGTCGAGGCAATCAAGATCCCATTGAACATATTGAACTCGCTCATAGGCTCAAAGAACATTGAGAAAGAGTTTGAGT
>JAKSKI010000057.1 GCA_024401865.1 Bacteroidales bacterium | reverse complement strand
TGTCGCCTTCCAGATACTCCTTGAACAGGGCGTCGAAGAAATCATACATCCCGGGGTAGAAGAGATCGAGATGGTCCATTCCGTATGTCTTGCTTCCGAGCTCGGGCTTGTATTGCGTGAACGCGAGTGTATGGGCGGGGACGTCAATCTCGGGAATGATGTCCACAAACAGCTCCGCAGCCTCGTCCTGGAACTCGCCGAATTCCTTCTTGGTGTAGTATCCGTCCCTCGCGGCCAGCCCGGGATACGTGTCGCATTCCAGACGGAAAGCCGCATAGGTCTTGTCCCAGTCGTGCTCGAAGAACTGCTTGAACCCGCAGTCGTTGAGGTGAACGTGAAGCGCGTTCATCTTGTAGTAGGACATTATTCTTGCCAGATCCTTCAGATAATCCATAGGGATGAACTTGCGCCCGACGTCGATCATGAACCCTCGCATTTCATAATCCGGCCAGTCTCGGATGTTTCCACGGGGGAAACTGTGTTCCGCGCTCTGCTCTGCAATCTGGAGCAGGGTCCTTGTAGCCCAATAGGCTCCTGCAACCTCCGGAGCACAGACCTTAACGCCGTCTGCTATGCTGATACTGTACCCCTCTTTCCCGAGTTTCTTGTCTTTCTTCAGGGCCAGCGAAATGTCGCCTTTGCCCGCTTTGCCGGTGACAATTGCCGGCATTGAGCCGAACATAGTGCTCCAGTCCTTTGCCAGAGCCTCCGCCACGTTCAGCAGGGAAGCATCGTTGCAGACAATGCGCATATCCTGGTTAGGAACGAACAGCCCGTCAGAGCCTTTCCATTCCTGAAGTTCGGGAATGACGAAAGGTTTGGAATTGGTCGCCTGAACTGCAATGCAGATAAGCATTGATGCGATGATGGTCAGTGTTTTCTTCATGGCTTATAGAATTGGATGCAGACGGGGGCGGGAATTTCAATGGATTTGCCAGTGAAGGTCAGAGAACCGTCCTGCCCGTCTATCGAGTATATTTCTATCCTGTTGTCATCACGGCAGGCGCAGAGAAGGTACTTGCCGTTGGGCGTGATTGCGAAATTGCGGGGATGCTTTCCGGTCGGGCAGTATCCTGTATTGGATACCGTGCCGTCTTCGCCGTTGACAGCGAAGATGGATATGCCATCCTCCTTGAGCCTGTGACTCGTGTACAGGAAGCGTCCGTCGGGGCTCAGGTGGATATCGGCGCTGCCGTGCCCTTCTCCGGAATATGCCAGTTCGGTTGAAACGTGGCAGAGATTGCCTCCATCATAGGAGAATACTGTCAGCAGATCGCCAATTTCGTGAAGGATGTACGCGAATCTGCCGTCAGCGCTGAACACTGCATGGCGCGGTCCGGGGTGAAGTTCTCTGTCGAACTGATAAGCGACGGAACCGTTACGGAGAGGACATCCGTCACCGTCAAGGGGGAAGCGGTACACGGCATCAAGGCCGAGATCATTGGCAAACAGGTACTTGCCGTCCGGAGAGAGGTAGGCGCAGTGCAGGTGAGCGGTTTGCAGAGAGTCTTCCTTTTGCGGAACGTACTGCATCTCCAGCGGCCCGAGGGTGCCGTCTTCATTGATGGGGAATGAGGACAGTGTGCCTCCGCCATAATTGGAGGTGATGAGGTGCCCGTTCACGGCGATGACGTTGCAGGGGGATGCTCCGGAAGCATCTCCGTCTGAAGACTGCCAGTTGAGGACGTCAATGGTCCTGTCCGTAAGTCTGTAGGAATATGCGCCCTGACATCCGTCTTCATATTCTCCCACAGACCAGGCGAAGCGTCTGTCCCCGGAAGGGATGATGAAGGACGGATTCCCAGCCTTTGCGGTGTCGAGAAGGGAGAATGTCGCGTCATCCTCATTGAAATCGAAAAGATAGACTCCCTGGCTGTCATTGTTGTTCGTGTAGGTGCCGATGAGCATCTTCAGGGAGGAGTCGTTGCCGGAACATCCTGACAATGTGATGAGCGTTGCGGCAAGGACAAAAAGCGGTTTCGTTATCCTTTTCATAATTTTGATTGAAAGTTCTAGTGTTTAGTCGATGCGCAATATGGCTGCGTCCCAGGCGCGGCTCTCCACTCTGATGCTGTCCCGTCCGGGGCAGCATATTTTTTGCGCTTCCGCCGGTATGCGTATGTCGGCGGAGAGAGCTTTGTCGGAGAAATTGCACACAACCAGGTAGCAGCTGCAGTTGTCATACCTCAGGAATGCAAAATGCCTGCTTCTGTCAAACCCGGCCGAATCTCCGTTACAGTATCCCAAATCCCAGTTCCCGCCTTCACTGAAAGCGGGTTCGGAAAGGTGGGAAAGTATTTCCCTGTACCTTTTCAGCACCTCATTGCCCCTCCTTCGCTCCAGTATTTCGACTTTTGTACTGTCAAATATCGAAGTGCGGCCGTTATCGCTCCCGGAAGCGGATTCGCCTACTTCCTGTCCGGCGTAAAGCATGAATGAGGCGGAGTTGAACAGGGCGGCGGCGGCAAGTGCGGCATATGCCTTGTCGGGACTGCCGGCAAAATGAGATGAGGCTATACGCTGTTCGTCGTGATTCTCGAGGAAATTGAGCATCCTCGACTGTAAGGGGCCGAGCGACTGCCAGTTCCACGTCAATGCTTCAGCGCTGGAGCCGTCACACATCACAGACCTGAGTATATCATATACGCCCGACTTGTCATACAGGAGATCAAAGCCTCCCTTTTGCAGACAAACCTCATAATTGTCCTTAGAATACGCTTCGGCTATGAACAGCAGTGCGGGGAATTGCTTCCTGAGCGAAGAAGTCAGCCAGCCGAAGAATTCCACCGGCACAAGTTCGACCATATCGCAACGGAAACCGTCAACCCCCTTGGAGGCCCAGAAGTTCAGAATTTCATACATGGCCTCCCAGGTTCTGTGGTCGGAATAGTTGACCTTGAGAGTATCCGACCAGTCGTAGTCACAATGGTCATAAAGAGGGATACCACCATGGGTGTCACTGTAATTGCGGGCCACGTGATTGGGTACGAAGTCGATGATCACCTTGAGGCCGGAAGCATGCGCGCGCTTCAACAGACGCTCAAACTCAAGCATTCTCCTGTCTTCATCATCAGCAAGATACGGATTTACATCGTAGTAGTCACTGATGGCATATGGCGAGCCAAGGTTACCTTTGACGAAGTCTTCCCCCGAAGCGTGGCGCGGTATGCCGGTAAACCAGATGCAGTTCATACCGAGGGATTTGACGTAATCGAAAGAGTCGGACTTCCAGTCGGAGAAACGTCCGTTACCCCAGAAACGGGGAAGTACTTGATATATCGAAAGTTTTTGCATCAGAAAGGATAACCTACACCGAAATGGAGCGCAAAGCCGTTGTCGGAGAACCATCTGCCGGGACCGAGCCACCTGCTGCCTTCATCCCTGGAAGGGTCATGGACCTTGAGTCCCAGATCGAGACGCAGGACAATAAAGTCAAGGTTTACCCTGAGTCCGGCACCCCAATCAGCTGCCAGCGACTTGTAGAAGTTATTGAAATGAAATAATGTATTGTCATCTATCATAATCGGATCCACGCCATACGGAGGAAGCGACCAAACATTTCCGACTTCAGCAAACAGAGCTCCTTCCAGCTTCCAGAAGAGCCTCATGCGGTACTCGATGTCGGCCTCGATCTTGATGTCACCTGTCTGGCTGGGAAGCAGAGTGTACTTGTTGGGCTTGGCAAATCCCGGACCCACCGATCTGGCCTGCCAGCCTCTCATACTGCTTGCTCCACCCACAAAAAACTGCTTTTCGTAGGGAAGCGTCACGGAATTGCCGTATGCGTAGCCCGCGCCCATAGAGAACCTTGTTGCGAGAGCCTGTCCGTTCCTGGCACCGAATCTCCATGTCTTGCCTATATTGAATTCCCCCTTGACATACTGGGAGAATGGTGCACCGGCCACTTTTGCCGACTGGTCTTCATTCTTGGGCAGAAAATCCCTGAAAAGTCCCAGGATATTGCCGGATGCATCGAAATTGAATCGAGAATACCAGAATGATTTCTTGGGTACGATGTCCATATCGGTGGAATAGTAGAGGGTTCCGCCGACTCCCGCATCGAAATGGTCAGAGTACGAATAACTCAGATATGGGTTCTCTATGAGCGTTTTCCTGAACTCGTCGGAGATGTTGACCAGCTTGACATAGCTCAGTTGGAGAGGGTAGAGCTGAAATATGAAACGGTCCCTGATACGTCCCAGATATCCCATCGAAGCCGACACGACGTGCCTTGTATATTCGGGCCTGTCCTGGAAATTGTAGGACAGTTTGAATTCGGTACGGGGGACGGCAGTGCTCTTGACACGCTTTTCGCGGAAGAACAGGAATTCGGGCAGGCTGATACTTGTGGTGAAGCCGAATTCGTTGGCGCTCAAATTGTCCTTGGGCTTGAACTGAAAGGCTCCCGTGAATCCCATATTGAACCATTCGCCTCCGTGAAACAGGTTCTTGTGATAGAAATTGACCTGAGGGGATATCCCGATCAGACCGGTAGCGGTGACCGACCCCTCCAGATTGACCTTGAAACCCTTGAGTTTCCCTTTGTTCAGCGAAATATTGCAGTCCACCGTATTGGAATCCGTGGGACTAGTGCGCACGTTGACACTGCTGAAGGCCTGAAGCGAGGCAAATCTTGAGTAGGTCCTGTTGACGTCCTCTTCATTGTAGACCGCCCCGGGAGTAATGCAGTTCAGGTTCTTCAACACTTTATCCCTGAACATTATATCATCGTCTATCGTTATGGTGACATCTCCGAACCTGTATTTCTCCAGAGGGATGGACTTGTCGGGACCGCTGCCACGGGGATAGTCACGGACCTGATAGTCAAGCACCGCCGTCCCGCCTGTATCGAGCGTGTCGGCCACAAAAGAATAATTGATTTTGCTGAAGCCGTAGAAGCCCTGGTTGCGCATATTTGCAGCCGAGCGTTCGCTTTCGGCTTCCAGTAGCCTTTCTGACAGGAACTTTCCGGGTTTGACCAACATACCGACGCTGTCGGCCAAGAAAGCCTCCTCGAAGTCTCCGCCTTCAGGTATGTCGAACCTGACGTCACCTATCCTGATTCTTCTACCCAGACTGACGTTGTATATTACCGTCACGTTGCGGCCTTTGAGGACTTCCTCGGCTTCCACCTTTGAACCGTAGTAGCCCAGATGTTCGAGATGGTTTGTAATGTTCTCCTTCGATGAGAGCACAAGGTTCTCGTTGAAGACGACAGGCGGGGTGCCGAGCTTGCGGCAGAACCTCGAAAATGCCGAATCACTGCCGTCGGACCAGTTGTAAACGTTCAGGAAAGGTGTCCACCCCTTTGCCTGCTGCCGTACGTACGGCATAAGTTCGTTAGTGGCGAATCTGCTGTCATCCACTTTGATCTCATTGCGGGCAAGCCTGTATTCTCCAGGTGCGAGGCATCTGGTGGTGCTGCAGGACCACAACGGGAGTAGAGCGAGAACTATGCAGACAGCGCGTTTCATCTTCGGCGGAACTCGGATACAGTTATGGCTGTCGCAATCGCAACGTTGAGAGACTCGGCGGTGGGACCCTTCGCAAAGGACGGAATGTGCAGGCGACGTGAAACGAGGGCTTCGACAGGCCCGCTGATGCCGTTGGCCTCATTGCCCATTACAATAAGCGCATCCCTGCCCAGATCCGTCGAATATATGTTGTCCCCATCCATAAAAGTGCCGTATACGGGTCTTCCGGCATCGGAAAATGCCCTGCAGAGCCGTGCAAGGTCACAATATATGACCTTCTTGCGGAAGACTGCACCCATTGTCGACTGGATTGTCTTGGGATTGAACGAATCGACGGTATCTTCAGACGCATAGATACATTCTATCCCGAACCAGTCCGCAAGGCGTATTATCGTACCCAGATTGCCGGGGTCTCTTACCGAGTCGAGAGCCAGGCACAATCCCTCCTTGACATTGTATTTGCCATCACCTTCATCCGCGGGAATCCGCACCACCGCAAGAGAGGGGGAAGGGGAGTCCAGCATACTGATCCTGGCCATGGCGGCCTCTCCGATATCGTCCTTCCTGTATACTTTCTCCACTCGGAACGAAGAGTCGAGGGCTTCACGGACCATCTTGTCGCCTTCCACGACAAAGAGTCCATGCTCCTGGCGGCCTTTCTTGTCCTTGAGCGAGCGTATCAGTTTGATTTCGGAATTGGTGATCATTTGTCTTTGGAATAATATTTGGGCCAACAGGTCTGCAGATAGGATTTGAGGGTATTCTCGTGTCTGTTGTCCTGAGGTTTGTAGAACACGGTGCCTTCCAGTCCGGACGGCATGAATTCAAGATCCGTGAAATTGCCGGGATAATCGTGCGCATACTTGTACCCGTCGGCATAACCGAGTTCTTCCATAAGTTTGGTGGGGGCGTTGCGCAGATACAGCGGGACAGCTCTGGGAATGTCATCACGCACCTTGGCGAGGGCGGATTCCAACGCCATATAGGACGCGTTGCTCTTGGGGGAGGATGCAAGATAGACGGTTGTCTCAGCAAGAGGAATACGGGCTTCCGGCATCCCGAGCACGCTTACCGACTGAAAACAGGCGTTAGCCAGCAACAGGGCATTGGGATTGGCCAGTCCTACATCTTCCGACGCGCTCAGGCACAGTCTTCTGGCCACAAACAGGGGATCCTCGCCTCCATCCAGCATCCTTGCAAGGTAGTATATGGCAGCATTGGGATCCGAGCCCCTTATGCTCTTAATAAAGGCGGAAACGATATCATAATGCATTTCCCCGTCCTTGTCATATATGGCCACATTGTCCTGAAGGCAAGCCGTAACCGTCTTGTTGTCAATCACAATCGTGCCGTTGGACCCAAGCTTCGAATCTATGACAATCTCCAGAATGTTAAGGAGTTTGCGCGCATCTCCTCCGCTCTGCCGCAGAAGCGCATCCTTCTCATCTATACGGATATCCAGGGATGACAGGAGCTCGTCTTCGCGCAGAGCCCGGTCAAGCAGGGTTTCCAAGTCGGCGGTATCCAGGCTTTTGAGCACAAATACCTGACATCTGGACAAAAGGGGAGTTATGACCTCGAACGAAGGATTCTCTGTCGTCGCTCCGATAAGTATGAACGTACCGGACTCCACAGCCCCGAGAAGAGCGTCCTGCTGGGCTTTGTTGAAACGATGGATCTCATCGATGAAGAGAATCGGCGCTGCCGGTTTGGCGAACAGCGACCTGCCTTTTGCGGCTTCTATCACGTCGCGTACATCCTTGACCCCGGCGCTGACGGCCGAAAGCGTGAAGAAGTCCCTGTCGAGAGTGTCCGCTATGATTCTGGCCAGCGTGGTCTTGCCAACTCCGGGAGGACCCCACAATATGAAAGAAGACACGTTTCCGCTCTCTATCATATTGCGGAGTATGCATCCCTCACCGACAAGGTGCCTCTGACCTGCGTATTCGGCCAGTGTCTTGGGCCTCATTCTTTCGGGAAGAGGGGGAAGATTACGGGTTAACATTTTTGTTTCCACTAATAACAATTTTGTTATATCCCTTTTGGGACGCATTACTGACGCGAATATAGCAAAATTTCCTTATCTTCGCACAAGTGAAACTCAAACTGGTCATAACATTGTTTGCGTGCATGCTTCCGGCCTGGATGACGGCGGCGTCAGACTTCGGTTTGGGTGCATTCAACTCCCCGAAGGGATTCGGACTGTCATTCTTTGCAGACAGGAACGACAGGGCAAAGGAAATAGTAGAAGTCTACGCCGATATGTACTCGGTTCTATCCGGCAGACACGGTAATCCCGGCATCAAATCCGATTACTGCCACGCCATAGTGATTGAATCCCGGCCAACTGACTGGGGAAGATGGGAGATATACGCCGGCCCGGGTGCATCTTTGGGATGGGTCAGAGACAATGGCTGCGACAATTTCGGAGCAATGGTCGCACTTCACGGGGCTGTCGGATTCAGGATGGCCTTCGACAGAGGTATCGGAATCGATATCGGATTCGGAGCAGACCTTGGTATCCACCTGGAGAACGCAAATGACACAGTGTATCTCAAAATATACAGGAACGGTCTGTACAGGCTGCCGTACCCGCAACTGACGATTTCATACAGGTTCTGAAATGAAGCGTACTGTCATATCGTTGATATCGGTGTTTCTGGTCTGCGCATCCGCATATGGACAGAAAACTCCAGGCAAGGTGTCGTTCGGCGTGGAATGGGGCTATTGCGCGGGCATTTACAATGCTCACAGTTTCGTGTACTATGATGAGTTGGGATCAATGATGGCTGACAAAGACAAGGGATTCCAGTACAACCCCAACGCGTATGTTCTTGCCGATATAGGATTCAACTTGACGCAGAAGGCCCAGGTTGCCATCCAATGCGGATATGAGGGAATTTCACGCGACAATGACATCATTCCGGTCCGGCTTAAATTCAGCTACATCCCTGAGGGTTTGAATGCGGACGGAGCCGTGCTGTTCGTGGCCGGAGGAGCCGGATTTCATCCCGACAGGAGAGCCTTGGGGACTTCGGTTTCCTGGTTGGCTGGCGGCGGATACCATATCTATGCAGGAGGTCGTACAGGCATCGAAATCACCGCGTCGATACGGGCTACATATGACAGTCCCGTGGTCAGGGACAAATGGTCCGGACAGGTAATAAGCCCATCCAAAATCCTGCAGGACAACGCTTTGTTTGTCTCTGCAAATATAGGTGCAGCCGTGTTTTTCTAGAAGGGGTAGCATGCACATTTTGACATTTTTGCACAATAAGGAGTTCAGAAGCCGGAATTCCCTTGCAATACTTTTCGAAAAAATTATGTTATACGTTGGTTTTGTATACACCGCATATGCGCTACTTTGTATATTGTATATCTCATATAATTTTGCGTGAATACTGATGGATATATTGTAGTTTCAAATATATTATATACATTTGTACATAATATAAAAGTTATAAATTATGAATACTGCAGCAGTTCGGACAAAAAGAAAGAACATCGATATCCGTGAAGATGTATACCGCTTCCTTTCCATCAAGGCGGCCGCATCCGGCACAAACCTCAAGAGCTATATCGAATCACTCCTCGAGAAGGATGTAGAGGACATGGACGAAGCGGCTACCTACCAGTACCTGTGCACCGTCCGTCCTGACGGAGACGTCGAGCTTTCCGAAGAAGAGACCAAGGACTTTGAGAACTGGCTTGGACTATGAAGACGAAGTACTCGAAGGATTTTGAGAAATCAGT
>JAKSKI010000056.1 GCA_024401865.1 Bacteroidales bacterium | reverse complement strand
GAGGTCAGCGAGCACGATATGCTCGAGGCCATCAAGTTCGCCCACGAGGAGATCAAGAAGCACTGCCGCGTCCAGAAGGAACTTATGCGCGAACTCGGCACCGATACAAACAAGCGCGATTATCCCCACGATATCGAGGACGAGGAGCTCAGGAAGGCTGTCGAGTCATTCTGCTATGACAAGTGCTATGCTCTCGCGAAGTCGGCAAAACCCAAGCACGAGCGTGAGGACGGCTTCAAGGCCATCAAGGAGGAGTTCCTCGCAACTCTTCCCGTCCCTGTCACTGTCGAGGAGAAGGAGGAATATGCAGTCAAGGCCGCTCTCGTGGGCCGTTACTACGGCGCTGTCGAGAAGGAGGCAATGCGCAATATGATTCTTGACGAGGGCGTCCGTCTCGACGGTCGCGTCTGCAATCAGGTCCGTCCCATCTGGTGTGAGGTCGACTACCTGCCCTGTGCACACGGTTCAGCCATCTTTACCCGTGGCGAGACCCAGTCTCTGGCGACAGTGACCCTCGGTACCAAGATGGATATGAAGGAGACCGATGAAGTGCTCATCCAGGATGACCAGCAGTTCGTGCTCCATTATAATTTCCCTCCCTTCGCAACAGGTGAGGCCAAGCCCCAGAGAGGTGTCGGCCGTCGTGAAATCGGCCACGGCAACCTCGCAATGCGTGCTCTCAAGCCCGTTGTCCCCCTTGCTCCCGAGAATCCCTACGCAGTTCGCGTAGTCTCTGATATTCTTGAGTCGAACGGCTCATCATCAATGGCTTCCGTTTGCGGTGGATGTCTTGCCCTTATGGACGCCGGTGTCAAGATCAAGAAGCCTGTGGCAGGTGTTGCAATGGGTCTTATCACCGATGCGGAACGTCCCAATGACAGGTATGCCATCCTCACTGACATTCTCGGTGACGAGGACCATCTCGGAGATATGGACTTCAAGGTGACAGGTACTGCCGACGGCATCACCGCCACCCAGATGGATATCAAGGTCGACGGACTCTCATACGATGTTCTCGAGAAGGCTCTCGAGCAGGCTCGTCAGGGTCGTATCCACATTATGGGCGAGATGATGAAGACCATCGACAAACCCCGTGAGGATTACAAGCCCTTCGTGCCCCGCATCGAGCAGATCCGCGTCGCTGCAGAGTTCATCGGAGCAATCATCGGCAAGGGAGGCGAGACCATCCAGAAGATACAGAAGGAGACCGGTGCGGTCATCACCATCACCGAGGAGCCCATTCCCGGCACCAACCTCACCGAGGGTGTCGTCGATGTCGCATCCAATGACAAGGAGGCTATGCAGAAGGCTCTCGACTGGATCAAGGGCATCTGCGCAGTGCCCGAGGCAGGCACCGTATATCACGGCAAGGTCGTCAGCATACTCGAGTTCGGTGCGTTCATAGAGATTCTTCCCGGCAAGGAAGGCCTGCTGCACGTCAGTGAGATTGCCTGGACCAAGACCGAGAAGGTCGAGGATGTCCTCAAGGTCGGCGACGAGGTGGACGTCAAGCTCCTCGAGATAGATGCCAAGACCGGCAAGATGCGCCTCTCGATGCGCGCTCTCACTGAGAAGCCCGAAGGCTATGTCGAGCCTGAGCGCAAGCCCCGTGGAGACCGTGGCGAGCGCGGTCCCAGAAGGGAAGGTGACCGCGGACCCCGCAGGGACGGTGATCGCGGACCCCGTGGTGAGCGTGGTGACCGCCGCGGCGAACATCGCAGCTTCGGACACAAGGAGAAGACTCCCGCGCCTCAGGCGGATGACTATAAAGAGCCTGTAGAAGAAATCTTCTAGGCTCCGGCATAATACAGAAGCCGAATGGCAGGCTGGCTCTTCAAAAGCGGGAAAGGCCCCGCCCGAGCCGCCTGCCATTCGGCTTTTATATACAGTCTCCCGACTACAGGGTAATCTGCCTGTATCTGGGCACCAGACTCTTCATAAGAGCCCAGGCGAAGAGGTATGCTATGCCGCAGAAGCAGAACATCACGAAATAGCCTGCGGGCTTGCCTTCGAATCCAAGGAAGGAGAAGGCGCTACCGGCGTTCTCGGCATAAGTGAAGAGGTTGCCGGCAACCTTCTGAATTATCATCGAACCTACTCCTCCGGCCATTGCTCCGATACCGGTGATGGTGGC
Source organism: Bacteroidales bacterium (assembly GCA_024401865.1). Classification (GTDB taxonomy): domain Bacteria; phylum Bacteroidota; class Bacteroidia; order Bacteroidales; family UBA932; genus Cryptobacteroides. Next base: position 7,400 of record JAKSKI010000056.1, on the reverse strand, counting down.
AATGGTGCTCTTGGGGAACATATCGCCGATTGTGGAGAAGAGGTTTGCCGACCAGGCCTGATGTCCGGCGGCGGCGAGTCCGATCAGGATGGCGGGCCACCAGGGGGTGTTGAAATGCATTCCCAGAGGCTGGGCGAGGAGCGCGGCGAGAGGGAAGAATGCGAATATCAGCATTGCGAGCATACGGCCGTTATAGGGGTGCATACCCTTCTTCTCGACGAATATCTTGGGGAGGTAGCCGCCGCCGATGGATACGACGGTAACGATGGCATAAAGGGTGAATATCAGCGCCTGGCCCAGACCGGAGGTCGCGGGGGCGTTGAACTGGTTGCTGAAATACGAGGGAGCCCAGAAAAGGAAGAACCACCATACGCCGTCGGTGAAGAACTTGCCGACGATGAATGCCCAGGTCTGCCTGTAGGTAAAGCACTTTGCGAACGGGATGGACTTCTCTGCTGCAAGGGCAGCCTTCTCGGCGGCTTCCGCCGCATCGTCCTGATGGACATATTCGAGTTCAGCCTCATTGACGTGCTTGCTGTCTTCCGGCTTGTCATACATAAAGGCCCAGAAGAACATCCAGATGAATCCGAGGGCACCGATGATGATGAACGCCATCTCCCAGCCGAACTTGACGGCGAGGGGCGGGATGCAAAGGGGGGCGGCAAGCGCTCCTACCGAAGCGCCGGCATTGAATATGGAAGTCGCGAAGGCACGGTCCTTCTTGGGGAAATACTCGGCCGTGACCTTGATGGCTGCGGGGAAGTTGCCGGCTTCGCCGAGGGCGAGGATGCCACGGCATAGAAGGAATAGATATACCGATGTGGTGGATATGGCCAGAGCCACGTTGGAGGCGACTTCGACACCCTTCAGAGATGCTATGTCCTCACCTACTATGAGGCCTGTGCCCCAGCCGCAGAATGCGTGCATGCAGGCGCCGAGAGACCACACGCCTATGGCGATGATATAGCCCTTCTTCGTGCCCATCCAGTCCACGAACTTGCCGGCGAACAGGCAGGCGATGGCGTAGAAGATGGAGAAGAAACTGGTGATGGTGCCGTAATTGGCGTCAGTCCAATGGAACTCCGGTTTGATGAATTCTTCGTAGGTGAGGGAAAGCACCTGGCGGTCGAGGTAGTTCACGGTGGTCGCCACGAAAAGCAGCGAGCAGAGCCACCAGCGCCAGTTGGTCATTAGTTTTTTCTGTGTAGACATGTCTTTATTGCGTTGCTTTTTGCAAAATTACAATTTTGTCCCAAAAGAGTCAAATCTCTTTTTGTTATGACCCAATTCTTTGTTAAATTTGAGGTTGAAACAAAAATCTACCCGATATGTCTTTCATCAACGAAGATTTCATGCTCTCCACGGATACTGCCAGAGAACTGTATCACCAAAGTGCGGAGCATCTCCCCATCATCGACTATCACTGCCACCTTTCGCCCAGACAAATAGCGGAGAACATACAGTTCCGTGACATAACACAGCTCTGGCTGGTGGACGGACACGCCGGAGACCATTACAAGTGGCGTGCGATGAGGGCCAACGGAGTGGATGAGAGTTATATTACCGGCGGTGGGCACAGCGCCTGGGAAACTTTCGAGAAGTGGGCCGGGACCATGCCCTATGCCCTGCGCAATCCCCTCTATCACTGGTCCCATCTCGAGCTCAAGAGGGTATTCGGCATAGACAAGATTCTCAGTCCCAAGACTGCCAGGGAGATTTTCGAGGAGTGCAACGCCAAGCTTGCCACGCCCGAATTCCGCGGCCAGGCCCTTATCCGCAAATTCAACGTGGAGGTCGTGTGCACCACCGATGATCCCGTGGATGACCTTCGATGGCACAGGATGATTGCAGAGCATCCTTTCGGGACGAAGGTCCTTCCCGCCTGGAGGCCTGACAAGGCGATGGCCATAGACAAGACTGACGAGTTCAGAGCCTATGTGGCCGCGCTCGGTGAGGCGGCCGGCATCGAGATCAAGTCTTACCGCGACCTTCAGGATGCGCTTCAGAAACGTCACGATTACTTCGCGTCTATGGGATGCAGTCTGTCGGACCACGGAATGGACCGCTTCTACAGTGAGGATTACACGGAGTCGGAGATAGAATCCATATTCTCGAAGGTGCTTGAGGGCGCCTGTCCTACTGAAGAAGAGACCGTCAAGTATATCAGCGCGTTCCTCTACGACCAGGCCGTGATGGATGCGGAGGCCGGATGGGTGCAGCAGTTCCACATCGGCCCTCTGCGCAACAACAATACCGCGATGTTTATGCAGGCCGGTCCCGACACCGGTTATGATTCCATACACGACAAGCCGATAGCTGTGGACGGCAACCGTTTCTTCGACCGCCTCGCGAGCGACGGCAAACTGGCCAGGACCATACTCTACTGCCTCAATCCCAAGGACAATGCAGTGATGATGACTATGGCATACAATTTCAACGACGGCACGGTGCCGGGCAAGATGCAGTTCGGCTCCGGATGGTGGTTCCTCGACCAGGAGGTCGGAATGCGCCGCCAGATGGATTCCCTGTCCATGCTGGGGCTGCTCAGCCGTTTCGTGGGTATGCTCACCGACTCGCGCAGTTTCATCAGCTATCCCCGTCACGAATACTTCCGCCGCATACTCTGCGATGTCCTGGGCAAGGATGTGGAGCTTGGAAAGATACCTGCGGAAGAGATGGACACAGTACACAGGATGGTCCGGGACATTTCTTACAACAACGCCAAAAATTATTTCAATTTCTGATATGAACATAGATCTCAAGCAGGGCTGCAAATATGCCCTTCTGGTACCCACCAGCATGGGTCTCCGCGTGACCCCAGAGAACGGCCAGCCCGTTCAGAGCAGTGATATATTCCACCTCCAGGCCACCAGCGCCGAGACCAACGTCGCCAGTATCGCCTCTTATCTCGGACTGCCGGTCAAGGTGCTCACCACATTCGTGGAGGGCAGCCCCTTCGCCGCTTTCATCAAGTCCAACCTCCGCGCCCGCGGAATGGACTTCGAAGGACCCGACGTGCCGCAGGGCGGTCCCTGGGGATACCGTCATCAGATAAATGTGGCTGACAGCGGCTACGGCTCACGCGGACCCCGCGTATGGAACGACCGTGCCGGCGAGGTAGGACGCACGCTCAACGTCAAGGACTTCGACCTTGACCGCATCTTCGGCAAGGAAGGAGTACAGATAGTCCACCTCAGCGGACTTATCGGTGCACTCAGCCCGGATACCACCAAGTTCTGCCTCGATATCGCCCGTGCCGCCAAGAAATACGGCACCCGTATCAGTTTTGACCTCAATTATCGCGCATCCTTCTGGAAAGGCCGCGAGCAGGAACTCCACGACGCGTTCTCGGAGATATGCAGCATCGCTGACATCCTCATCGGCAACGAGGAGGATTTCCAGCTCTGTCTCGGCATCGAAGGACCTGAGGCCGGAGGCAAGGACATCGCTTCCAAAATCAGCGGCTTCAAGGATATGATAGGCCGCGTGAAGGCCCAATATCCCAATGCCAAGGTATATGCCACTACTCTGCGCCAGGTCAACAATACCAACAGCCACAACTGGGGAGCCATAATGCTCGCCGGAGACGAATGGCAGGTGGTCGAGCCCCGCGAGATCCACGTCCTCGACCGTATCGGCGGTGGAGACGGCTTCGTGGGCGGTCTCCTCTATTCCATTCTCAAGGGATGGGACAGCGAGAAGTGGATCCAGTTCGGCTGGGCCACGGGAGCGCTCGCAACCACATTCCTCACAGACTATGCACAGCCCGCCGACGAGGATCAGGTCTGGAGTATATGGCAGGGAAACGCACGCGTAAAGAGATAGTATCATGCTTTATTTTGCAAGGGGTTCCAAGACCGATGTCATCACTCCCGGAGAGATCAGGGAGATACTGGGCAAGGTCTTCGACAAAATGGGCAGGAAGAAGCGCGTGCTTGCCATTCCTCCCGATTTCACGAGATTCAATTCGTACGCGGGTCCCATCACCGAAATGATCAATGATTATTACGGAGATACCCTCACCGACGTGATGCCCGCCCTGGGGACACATTCCCCTATGACTGACGGGCAGATAAAGACTATGTTCGGCAGCGTGCCCGCGGACAAGTTCCGCATCCACGACTGGCGCAATGACGTGGTGACCATAGGTACGGTCCCCGGAGAATACGTGAGTGAAGTTACTGAAGGCAGGCTGGACTATTCCCTCAATGCCCAGGTCAACAAACTCCTTCTGGATCCTTCCTTCGACCTCATCCTTTCCGTAGGGCAGGTCGTTCCCCACGAAGTCATCGGTATGGCCAACTACACCAAGAACATTTTTGTCGGTGTGGGCGGATCGGACTTCATCAACAAAAGCCATTTCATCGGAGCCTGCTACGGTATGGAGAGGATTATGGGCAGGGCCAAATCCCCGGTGCGCGACGTGTTCGAGTATGCCAGGGTCAATTATGCCAAGGACCTTCCCATTGTCTACGTACTCACCGTGCGTGACAAGCAGGACGGGCAGATGGTCACGAGAGGCCTTTTCATCGGAGATGACTTCGAATGTTTCCAGAAGGCGGCCGACCTTTCGCTAGAGACCAATTTCATTATGGTCGACAAGCAGATACGCAAGTGTGTCGTGTACCTCGATCCCGAAGAATTCAAGAGCACCTGGCTCGGCAACAAGGCGGTCTACCGCACACGTATGGCCATTGCCGACGGCGGTGAACTCATAGTTCTCGCCCCCGCGCTCAAGGAGTTCGGCGAGGACAGGACCATCGACGGCCTGATACGCAAATACGGATACAAGGGCACTCCCCACACTCTCGAGTGCACCAATGCCAACAAGGATCTTCAGGACAATCTGGGAGCTTCCGCGCATCTCATACACGGTTCTTCTGAAGGACGGTTCTCCATCACATACTGCCCCGGAGATGGCGTGAGCCGCGAAGAGATAGAAGGCGTGGGATTCGGCTACTGCCATTATGACGAGATGGCCGCACGTTATCCCGTGGACAAGCTCAAGGATGGGTGGAACGTTGTGGACGGAGAAGAAATCTACTATATCAGCAATCCCGCACTCGGACTCTGGGCCCATCCTGACAGATTCAAATGATGAAAATCATAGTCGACAACAAGATACCCTTCATCAAGGGTGTGTTCGAACCCTATGCCGAGGTGTTGTACCTTCCCGGCAAGGAGACCACTGCCGAACTGGTGAAGGATGCCGATGCGCTGGTCACCCGCACCCGTACAATATGCAACGAGGTATTGCTGCAGGGCTCTTCGGTCAAGGCGATAGCCACCGCCACCATAGGTTTCGACCACATTGACACCGGATGGTGCGAGGCCAACGGCATATGGTGGACCAACGCCCCCGGATGCAATTCCTGGAGCGTCAAGCAGTACATCTCGTCGGTGCTGGTCAGACTTGCCGCACGGCACGGGCTTCAACTTGACAGGCTCACGATCGGAGTCATCGGAGTGGGCAATGTCGGCAGCAAAGTGGCCGCGGCCGCTTCTGCCCTCGGAATGAAGGTCCTTCTTAACGACCCTCCGCGCGTCAGGGCGAATGACTATCCTGTGATTCCCGGAGCTGGCAGAGATGCCTTCACCGACCTTGACACTATAGTGAAGCGGGCCGACATCATCACTCTGCACGTGCCTCTTGAGAAGGGAGGGGAAGACCCCACCTGGCATCTGTTTGACGCAGACCGGCTCGGACGTCTCAGTGCTTCGCAGATCCTCATCAATTCATCCAGAGGCCCCGTGGTGGACAACAGGGCCCTGAAGGCCGTCCTCAAGGCAAAAGGCATCAAGGGTGCTGTACTTGATGTGTGGGAAGGCGAACCGGAGCTCGACCCCGAACTGGTGTCGCTCCTTGATTATGCCACTCCCCATATCGCGGGATACAGCGCTGACGGCAAGGCAAACGGCACTATGATGAGCGTGCAGGCCATAGCATCGAGGTTCGGACTCCCGCTTACAGACTGGCGCCCGACAGGGATACCCGCACCGACCCACGGTGCCCATACGGGGGAGGAGGCCCAGTCCTTCACCCTGGATGCTGCCGGGAAGAGCCGTCAGCAGGTTCTTTCCGAAGCGATACTTCACGCTTTTGACGTAGCGGTGGACAGCGATGCCCTTCGCGGCGACATATCTTCATTCGAACGCCTTCGCGGCGATTACCCCATACGCAGGGAGCCGTCGGCGTTCACAATAACCCTTGCAAACGGCTCCCCGTCTCTGGCGGAGGCGCTTCAACAACTTGATTTCAAAGTAATTCGATAAAAATATGGAAAAATCAGACATCGGACTCGTAGGACTTGCCGTAATGGGCGAAAATCTGGTCCTCAATATGGAAAGCAAAGGCTTCCGTGTTAGTGTATTCAACCGCACAGTAGAGAAGGTCGACAGATTCATCGAAGGACGCGGTGCAGGCAAGAATTTCTATGGCGCACACAGCCTCGAGGAGTTCGTGGACTCACTCAAGTCTCCCAGGAGGGTGTTCCTTATGGTCAAGGCCGGTCAGGCCGTGGATGACTTCATCGACAAACTCATACCTCTCCTCTCTCCCGGTGACATCATCATCGACGGCGGCAATTCCCATTTCCCCGACACCGCACGCCGTACTGCATATGTCGAGAGCAAGGGACTCCTCTACATCGGAACAGGTGTGTCCGGCGGTGAGGAAGGTGCTCTCAAGGGCCCTTCAATGATGCCCGGCGGTTCACCCGCAGCCTGGCCTCACGTCAAGCCTATATTCCAGAGCATCTGCGCCAAGGTGGAGAACGGCAGCCCCTGCTGCGACTGGGTTGGCGAAGGCGGTGCCGGCCATTTCGTTAAAATGGTCCACAACGGCATCGAGTACGGTGACATCCAGCTCATCTGCGAGTGCTACCAGATTATGAAGGACATTCTCGGAATGACCAACGAGGAGATGCACGAGACCTTCACCGAGTGGAACAAGGGCGACCTTGACAGCTATCTCGTCGAGATTACCCGCGATATCCTGGCCAAGAAGGATGAGGACGGCAAATATGTCCTCGACTATATTCTCGACACTGCAGGTCAGAAGGGTACCGGCAAGTGGACAGCCATTTCCGCACTCGACCAGGGTGTCCCCCTGACCCTTATCGGGGAGTCAGTGTTCGCCCGTTGTCTTTCTGCCCAGAAAGAGGAGCGCGTGGCCGCTTCCAAGATTCTCCAGGGTCCCAGGCCTGCCAGGTTCACGGGTGACCGCAAGGCATTCCTCGAAGATCTCCGCAAGGCGCTCTTCGCCGCCAAGGTGGTGTCCTATGCCCAGGGTTATGCACTTATGAGGGCTGCCGCCAAGGAATATGGCTGGAACCTCAATTATGGTGGAATCGCACTTATGTGGCGTGGCGGCTGCATCATCCGCAGCGTGTTCCTCGGCA
>JAKSKI010000055.1 GCA_024401865.1 Bacteroidales bacterium | reverse complement strand
TCATCCTCAAGGCATTCTCGGAGATTCATCCCGATGTCATCATCGCCGTGCCGCTCATCATCGAGAAGGTTTACAAGTCCCAGCTCAAGTCTGTGGCGGACAGAAGCAAGCCGTACAGGTTCATTCCCATACTCGGTACTGCCATTCTCAAAAAGATTCGGAATTCGCTCATCGAAGTGTTCGGAGGCAGATTCGAAGAGATCATACTGGGAGGAGCCGCATTCAATCCGGAGGTCGAGGATTTCCTGCGCTCCATCCATTTCCCGTTCACCGTGGGTTACGGCATGACCGAATGCGGGCCCCTCATCACTTATTCCAAGTGGTACAGGAGCAAGAAGGGCGCTTGCGGCAAGCCCATTACGGGATGCGAGGTCCGAATAGACTCCGTAGACCCTTGCCGGGTGCCCGGGGAGATTCTGGTAAAGGGGGAGAACGTCTTTACCGGTTACTACAAGAACGAAAAGTCAACTTCAGAGGCCTTCACCCGGGACGGATGGTTCAGGACTGGAGATGTCGGAGTCGTGGACAATCAGGGATACCTGTATTTGAGAGGCCGTTCCAAGTGTATGATATTGGGCCCGTCCGGACAGAATATCTATCCCGAAGAGCTCGAGGCTGTCATCAACAATGCCAGTTACGTCGTGGATTCTCTTGTAATAGAGGATAACGGCGGACTTACCGCCCTCATTTACCCCGACTATCATCTTGCGGAGCAGGAAGGCTTCAACCGTGAAGCGCTTATGGAACGCATAAATGACAGCCTTCCGGATATAAACAAGGCTCTTCCTTCCTATGCCCAGATCCGCAAGTTCGAATTTATGCCCGAGGATTTCGAGAGGACTCCCAAGCGCAGCATCAAACGTTATCTTTACCAGAGGAATTAGAAGATGAACAAATTTGACCAGAGATATTTGGAAATGGCGGCAATATGGGCCAGGAACTCCTATTGCAAGAGGCGTCAGGTCGGCGCACTAATAGTCAAGGACAGGATGATTATTTCTGACGGTTACAACGGTACCCCTTCAGGCTTCGAGAACGTTTGTGAGGACGAGAACGGTGTTACCAAGCCCTATGTCCTGCACGCAGAGGCCAATGCCATTACCAAGGTGTCCAAATCCGGCAACAGTTCGGATGGTGCCACACTGTATGTGACGGCCTCCCCCTGCGTGGAGTGTGCCAAACTGATCATACAGTCCGGCATCAGGAGAGTTGTCTATAGCGATGAATACAGGCTGACTGACGGTATCGACCTGCTCAGGAGAGCCGGCATAGAGTGCGAAAAGGTGGACATCAAATGAAAAGAATATACGCTGTCGCCATTATTCTTCTGTCGATGGCAGTTGGCGCTATGGGCGTCCTTGTGGTGCAGAAGGCCGGTTTTGACAAACGTCTTCTCAAAACCGAGTATTCTGACTGGCGCAAACTCAATCTCATACTTCAGACCATTGACAACAATTACGTCGACACCGTTGACCGCAAGGCCGTGACGGATGCCGCGGTGGCGGCGGCTCTGGCCAGACTCGACCCGCATTCGGTATATATGCCTCCCGTCGAGCTTGAGGAGAGTGAAGAGGATCTGGCCGGTAATTTCGACGGAATAGGAATTCAGTTCAATGTACCCAATGACACGGCTGTCGTGCTGGAAGTGGTACCCGGCGGCCCATCGGAGAAGATCGGCATCCTGCCGGGAGACCGCATTGTCAAGGTGGGGGACAAAGTGATTGCCGGAGTGGAGTTTCCGCAGGACAGTATGGTCAGGAGGATGAGGGGCCCGGCAGGGACCAAGGTGTCCGTTACCGTCAGGCGCGACGGTGAGACCATTCCTTTTGAGATTACCAGGGACAAAATTCCCACATACAGTGTGGATGCTTCCTTTATGGTAAACGACAGCACCGGATATCTCCGTCTGTCCAAATTCTCCAAATCGACTTTTGTTGAGGTTTTCAATGCCGTATCAGCGCTCAAGGATTCCGGGATGCGCAAACTGATATTCGATATCCGGGGCAACAACGGCGGATTCCTGGATCAGGCGTTGCTGGTCAGCAATATGTTTCTGCCTGCAGGCGCCGAAATCGTGCATATGCAGGGGCTTCACCGCAAACGCGAAGATTTCAAGGCCGACGGGAAGGGCATTCTGCAGGACGTGGCACTGGACGTGCTGATAGACGAGAGTTCCGCCTCATCCAGCGAAATCTTTGCAGGAGCCATCCAGGACAACTCCAGAGGTCGTATCATAGGCCGCCGTTCTTTCGGAAAGGGGCTTGTGCAGGAGCCGGTATATTTTACCGACGGCTCGGGTATCAGACTTACTGTATCGAGATTCTATACGCCATCCGGCCGCTGTCTTCAGAAACCTTATACCGACGATTACAATTATGAGGTGTACGAGCGTTACGGTACCGGGGAAATGGTCGCAGCCGACAGTATGAAAGCCGAGAAGGGCGGGATTATCCCGGACGTGTTTGTCCCTGTGGATACTACAAGGGCTTCGGAATTCTACAAGGCCTGCTATAGAAAGGCCACATCGATGCGTTTTGCATCGGCATATTTCGACTCCCACAAGAAGGAACTTCAGGCTGTATCGGATTATGACAGTCTCCTGTCCTATCTGGACAACGCGGGACTTGAGCGTGAATTCCTTACGTTCGCATCCCGCAAGGATGGCCTGCGTCCCGGAGCGGGAGAGTGGCCGGACGAGTATATAATGACTCAGGTACGCGCTCTTGTAAGCCGTTATTCCAAATTGGGGGACAACGCCTATTATCACATTTTCCTTACGGTGGACAAGGAGTTCGCTGCAGCGCTTGAACGCTAGCTGTCGGGCTTGATTCTATTCCGCAACGGGGAATACTGTCAGCCGCAGATAACTGGTACCGTACGGCACCAGATCTATGTACTCTTCAGGGGCATCGGGTGAGACAGTGACCTTAGTCGGGTTGGCCGGCGTATATACACCCTCGTCCAGGGTCCATCCTTCCACTTCCACAACCGGCACTCTGACTATGCAGGCGGGCTTGTCGAACGGATATGCGTCACCGCCAGCCCATTCGAACTTCAGATCCTCCGCTGACACTCCTTTCAGAGCATAGTTCCACTTGGCTGCGGGAACTTTGTTCCACGGCTTGAATTCCGGATTGCCGGAGACTTTGCCGTGTATATAATTGTATTGTTCGAAGTCTTCGGAGCATTCTTCGGGGATGGCGTATGTAAACAGGAGCGGTCCTCTCTGCACGTAACACCCCTGGCCTTCAAGGTCTTTTACCTCGATACCCGTGACGAACCGCAGACAGACCGTATCCGAGCTGGAGAAACTGTCTTCGATTGAAGCGAAACCTCCGGGAGAGACTTCAAAGTTGGCCGGTGCCCCGTTCCTCGTGACAACTATGTCGTCAGCCCACTCCGGGATTCTGAAGGAGAAAGTCATATTGTGACGGCCCGGCCGGTCGAATTTGAAGACAAACTTTATTTCATCCGAGAAAGGGTAGGCTGTCTCCTCGCATATTGTGCACTCACTTCCGTCAGACAGCACGACGCTCGTAGACGAAGGGCCGAAAAGGGCGGCCACGGGTGAGTCCTTGCCGGACATCATCCACATTCTTGCCGCATAGTTGGGCATTATCCTGTGTACGTTGCCGACGCAGCATTCGACCTGATGTACAGGCCTGTACTGCATCCACGTGCGACCCTTGCAAAAATCGTTGTTGTTGGAGTGCCCGGTACAGATGAACTGGTTGACCGATGAGAAGTACTGCAGTGTCCTGAAATCCTTGCCCACCGCTCCCGGACAGGCGTTGAATGCGGCTCTCTCTATCATATCCCCCCATTTGGCTTCTCCTGTGGCCATCAGGAAATATCCCAGTGTCCAGCTGTAGTCGGCGATGTCGCAAGTCTCGTGGCTGTGGTTCGCTGCTTTGCCGCACAGATATTCGGCACTCGAAATAACTCCGTCAGGAAGCAGGTCCTCGTCTTCGAGACGCCGCTCTATGGCAAGGGCATAGTCAAGATACCGTCTGTCTCCCGTATAGGCATATAGAAGTACCGGAAGCTTGAGCTGTTCACAGCAGGTTACGCCGTGCTGGTAGAGACGTTCTTCAGTGAGTCTCAGGGAGTCTCTCAGCCAGAATTCACCGTCTTCCCAGGTTTTTACGGCCCTTTCCAGAAGATCCGGATTGCCGGTGTGGGCATAGGTCCATAGCAAGCCTTCGATGTTGATGGCATTCCTTGCCCTGCGCAGGTATTCTTGTGGTATGCTGAGGAAATGATTCTCCAGAACAGGCAGGATGGAATCGTCCCCGGTCTTTTCGTAATATGCCTGGATGGCCCTGAAATACACGGCCTGGGGCCAGAAAACATAGTCCGCTTCATCTCCGTCCTCCTTTTCCATACTCCATCTGAGCCCGTAGATGCCGTTGGTGTCCGTATGGGCGAGAGTATATCTGATTCCGTTCTCCACCTTGTCTATGAATTCTCTGTTGTCGGTAAGATATCCCAGTCTCAACAGACCGTCGCTGTAATATGCAGTCTGCTCATACCGCCACCAGTCGCTTCCGTGTTTGCCTCTCTCTCGGGTGATTTCTCCATCCCACAGGCAGGTGTTATAGGGGTAGCACATTGCTTCCGGATGACCGGACAGCCCGCTCGACTGTCTGTCGAGGAATTCCCTGATCCACCCTTCCGTATGGATGCGGCCGATGAGACCTTCCGAATATACGCCATATGGAGCCGGCTCCAAGTCCGTTGCGGCGGGGCGGCTGCAGGATGCCAGGACGGCCAGACAAACCGCAGCGGTGAGTATTATTCTTCTCATTGTGCTATGAATTGATATATGATATATCCTGACTGTTTGGGCGGTGCCGAAGTGCTCTTGGAAAATTTGGACATTCTTGCCGCCCTGATTGCAAAGGCCTTGAGACAAGCATCGGATGAAGAACTCCCTTCGTCCACCCTGGCCATCATCACCGTGCCGTTCGGATCCACCGTTATATTGACTTTGACCTCGCCGGCACCCATACATCTGTAAGCCGGAATAGGGGTGCTGCTGGCCTTCCTTCCCTCAAGATAATATGACAATACGGAAGCTCCGCCATAATGCTCTTCCTTCTTGCGCTCCAATTTCTCGGGGGTTTTTTCGGGGACTGCCGCATAGTCATCCTCGGGTTCGCTGAATCCGGCTTGCAATTCCTTCTGAAGCCTTTCGGCGTCTTTGTAGAGCTGCTCAGCGTCAGTGCCTCTGTCATCTTTGAGGGAAGCCCTGTCCACTGCAACGTTGCGTACAGGAGTCGATACGTCACCGATCAAGTCCTGGAGCTTGCGTGAGAGCTCTTCCTTCATCGCGATTTCCTTCTGGAGTTTCTCCATTTCCTCCATCTTGGTGAAATCCAGCACAAATGAGGTCTCTGGAGACAAGGCCCTGTTCAACTGGGCGGCGAGTAGCACAATCAGCACCACGAGATGGACTATCACCGTGATGTACAAACCTGCTCTGTCTTCTCTGGGCAGACGTTTCACTTTCAGGCTTTTTTGAGTTCCTTCAGTTTCTTCTCAATGGAATCGGCTATGATGCCGATGGCAACCCGGTTCTGACCGCCCTGGGGGATGATGATGTCCGCATACCGTTTACTGGGCTCGATAAACTGCAGGTACATCGGCTTGACAGTCCTGGCATACCTCTCCATTACCCAATCCACGTCTTTGCCTCTCTCCTCAATATCCCTGCGGATAATCCTCATAAGTCTGTCGTCATCATCCGCATCCACATATATGAGAATGTCCAGATTCTTCCGCAATTCGGCGCACGAAAATATAAGTATGCCCTCCACCAATATAACTTCGGCCGGCTCCACCCTTTTGGTTTCGGTCCGGGACCTCTCGCTAGTGACGAAAGAGTAAACAGGTTGTTCTATGCTTTTGCCCCTCTTGAGATCCTCCAACTGGCTGCAGAGCAGATCCCACTCAATGGCGTCGGGGTGGTCGAAGTTGTAGTCCCTCTTCTCCCGGGCTGTCATATGACTGCAGTCCCTATAATAGGAATCCTGCGATATGACCGCGAACTTCTCTCCCAGACTCTCAGTCAGGGCCTTTACGACAGTTGTCTTGCCGCAACCGGAACCTCCCGCAATGCCAATGACCAGCATATACTAGTATTCGGCGTTTTTGGGTGTACGGGGGAACGGAATGACGTCACGGATATTCTGCATTCCTGTAATGAAAAGGAGAAGCCTTTCGAATCCGAGTCCGAAGCCGCTATGGGGGCAGCTGCCGAATCTCCTGGTATCGATATACCATTCGAGATTCTTCCGGCTCATACCGAGTTCATTGATGCGTGCCTCGAGTTTCTCGAGTGAGGCCTCCCTTTCCGAACCTCCGATAATCTCGCCAATCTTGGGGAAGAGTACATCCATCGCCCTTACGGTCTTGCCGTCCTCGTCCTGCTTCATATAGAAGGCCTTGATTTCCTTGGGGTATCCGGTGAGGATCACTGGCTTGCGGAAATGTTTCTCCACAAGATACCTCTCGTGCTCGCTCTGAAGGTCAACGCCCCAGTATACCGGATATTCGAACTTGACGCCGTCTGCTATGGCCTGTTCGAGAATCTTTATGCCTTCGGTGTACTCAAGCCGAACGAACTCGGTGGAGATGACGCTTTGAAGCCGCTCTATAAGTTCGTTGTCATACCTGTCGTTGAGGAACTTCACATCGTCATAGCAGTTGTCGAGCGCATACTTGACAAGGTGCTTGATGAAATCCTCTGCCAGGTCCATATTATCGTTGATGTCATAGAATGCCATCTCCGGCTCAATCATCCAGAATTCTGCGAGGTGCCGGGGAGTGTTGGAATTCTCTGCACGGAATGTCGGTCCGAAAGTGTATATCTCTCCGAGAGCCGTGGCTCCGAGCTCGCCTTCGAGCTGTCCGCTCACGGTCAGGCTGGTCTGCTTGCCGAAGAAATCCTTGCTGAAGTCAGGCTCGCCCTTTTTGTTTTTCGGGACGTTGCCCAGGTCCAGAGTAGTAACCTGGAACATCTGCCCCGCCCCTTCACAGTCGGAGGCTGTGATCAGTGGAGTGTTAAGGTAGACAAATCCCTTTGAGTGGAAATACTCGTGAATTGCGTATGCCATCTGGCTGCGCAATCTCAATACGGCACCGAACGTGTTGGTCCTGGGCCTCATATGAGCCACGGTACGCAGATATTCAAAGGAAGTATCCTTCTTCTGGAGAGGGAATCTCACAGGGTCGCATCCACCGTAAATAACGATGTCTTCAGCGTGGATTTCCACTGACTGACCGCTGCCCACAGACTCGACCAGGTCGCCGGTGACGCCGATGCAGGCTCCGGTACTTATGCCGGACAGCAACTGCTCGGTCTGAGCATTCTTGTCGACGACTATCTGGATGTTCTTGATCGTGGATCCGTCATTCAATGCTATGAATGCGATTTCCTTATTGCCTCTTTTGGTCCTGACCCATCCTTTTACAAGGACCTTCTCTCCGGGCTGCCTGTCAAACAGGTCTTTGATTTTTATCCTCTTGATATCTGACATTTGTCTTATAATTTTAAAAGCAGCCCTCATTTAAGGGGGCTGCTTTATCGAGTGAGTTGCGAATTATTCGCCCTTCCTTGCGGAGTACATAATCTTAAGCGCGGAGCAACGTCTGAGCTCCTGCTTAACGTCGGTAATGATACCCATTCTGACGTCCTGGTCTGCGCGGATGTTGACTGTCATGAACTGACGGTCAGCTTCGCTCTTGGAGTCACGCTCTGCTGCGATAAAGTCGCGGATGTCATCCACGGTCTTGAAAGAATCATTGAGCTGGATACGGGCATCCGTTCCGAACTGTGCCTGATAGGTCTTGGTAGGGGAACCGATGTTGATGTATGAAGCAAGGTCCTTCCTTTCGAGTTTGACGACTTCCGATGCCTCAGGGAGTTTCACGATGACCTTGTTCTCGGTCTCGCGAAGCTGCGTGGTCACCATAAAGAAGAACAGGAGCATGAACACGATATCGGAGAGGGAGCTTGATGTTACTGCAGGCACCTCTTTTTTGCTGTTGTTACCACCGAATTTTGACATAATTCAATCTCCTATCTATCTTTTCTTGCCAACGTCCTTGGGCTCGGCCTCGGAGATGTTCTGAGGCACAGCCTTCTTAACGATACCCTGCTGGTCTTCGGTCAATGCCGCGAAGACTCTGCCGTATTCCTTCATCGAGAATTCGTCACGAAGTTCGTTGACGGCCTTGACCAGTTCGTTCTGTACGGCTATGTAAGCCTGGTAACTGGTACCACGGTCGTTCTGAAGGGAGATGACTCCCTTGGAAACAAGGTAATCCTTGCCCTCGATCTCCTTGACTTCCTTCTCGGGAAGATTGGGATTGTTTGTAGGGTTGGAAAGGAACTCTTTAACTTTATCTTTAAGCTGACTTACGTCCATAGGCTCACTACCCGCAAGAATTCTGTCGGCAGAGTTGATCTTCACCTGGAGGATGTTACGGCGATTGATCTTCGTGTCCTCGACCTTCTGCTTGGGATCAGGCATAGGGGGAAGACGGCGTGACAGACCTGTCTGAGACCCCATGGTGGTGGTCATCAGGAAGTAGCACAGAAGAAGGAATGCTATGTCTGCCGTAGAACTTGAATTAATTGCTGGTGTTTTCTTGCCCATAGCTTATTTCTTGTTGATGAGAGTCAAACGGACCTCACCGGCGATGATGGCGATGATAGCGAGCACGCCGACGAAGTAGGTAAGATTCAGAATGGTGTCAGTGAGTTTGAGTGTGGATGCAGAAGGCTGTGTAAGCATGCCCATTGCAGGCTTGCCTGCTGCAAGGAGGTATGCGACTGCGCATACGACCACTACTACGACTGCTCCGATGCCGACTTTGACGAGCATCTTGGGGTCGTTCTTGATGCCGATCCACAGGCCGACGACGACGGTGGCCACAATGGCCAGACCGATCATCACGTATGCCCAGTAGAGGAGAACGTCAGTCCATGTTCCATCATTCGCCTCGAAACCATTGGCAAAGCCGATGATGAGGAGAAGGAAACTGATGACGATCAGCGCCAGCATCATCCATTTGAATATTTTAGCGTAATTTTTCATTTGAAAGTGCTGTTAGGCTATGATTATTTCTTCTCGGAGTATTTTGTGAGAACGTCCACGAGGCAGATTGAAGAATCCTCCATATCGATGGTGATGGAATCAATCTTGGCGAGGATGTAGTTGTAGAAGACCTGGAGAATCATAGCGACGATAAGTCCACCGACGGTGGTGATAAGGGCGACCTTCATACCTCCTGCAACGACGTTAGGAGAGATGTCGCCAGCAGCCTGGATGGCGTCGAATGCCTGGATCATACCGATAACGGTTCCGAGGAATCCGAGAGAAGGTGCGATGGCGATGAAGAGGGAGATCCAGGAAAGGCCGTTCTCCATTTCGCTCATCTGAACTGAGCCGTAGGAAATGACAGTCTTCTCGACAACGTCCACGCCCTGGTCATAGCGGAGAAGTCCCTGATAGAAAATGCTGGCGACGGGGCCCTTGGTATCACGGCAGACGTTCTTGGCAGCCTCGATGCCACCCTCTGCAAGAGCCTTCTCGACTTTCTCTACAAGAGCCTTGGTGTTGATCTTGGAGAATGAGAGATAGAGGATACGCTCGATAGAAAGAGCGAGACCGATGATCAAGCAGATGATGATGAGGGACATGAATCCTGCACCACCCTCGATGAACTTGGTCTTG